>CAYVMP010000008.1:0-34668 GCA_964452635.1 uncultured Candidatus Saccharibacteria bacterium
TTCTTCTTAAGTGACTTCTCAACCTCCTCTGCAATACGAGTCATTACCTTCACTGCCTCAACTGGGAACTCACCGAGAGTGGTTTCCTCTGAGAGCATGATCGCATCTGTACCATCGATGATTGCATTTGCCACGTCAGAAACCTCTGCACGTGTTGGTACTGGACTTTTAATCATAGACTCCATCATCTGTGTCGCTGTAATAACAAATTTCTTTGCTTTATTACATTTCTTAATAATCATTTTCTGATAAAGTGGAACTTTTTCAAATGGCACTTCGATTGCCAAATCCCCTCGCGCTACCATGATACCGTCTGAGAGTTTGATAATCTTATCGATGTTTTCAATCGCCTGTGGAGTTTCGATTTTAGCGATAATTCCCGCTTTTGATTTGCGAGCCTTCAAAATATCTCGGAGCTCTGTAATGTCCTCCGGTCGTCGTACGAAAGAAAGTGCGAAATAGTCCACATTGTTTTTGAGTCCGAACTCCATGTCCGCGTGATCCTTTTCTGTAAGTGCGTGTACTGAAAGATCTGAGTCTGGAAGATTCACACCTCGTTTGCCCTTGATATTTCCACCGACGAGTACTTTACACACAACATCATTTCCCTTAACAGCAGTTACTTGGAGTTTCTTTTTACCATCGTGAAGGAAAATAATATGACCTTTCTTCACCTCCTTTGGAAGAAGTGGGTAGTTTACAGACACATGATTTTGGTCACCAACAATCTGGTCAGTTGTGATTGTAAATATCTGTCCTGCCTTGAGATCAATCGAGTCTGTAGAGAACATGCCGATACGGATTTTTGGACCACTCAAATCCTGCAATACAGTTGCCTTGAGACCTGTTTTCTTCATTGCCTTCTTTAGGTTTTCCAACCGCACCTGATGTTCAGCAAAGTCACCATGTGAAAAGTTTAGGCGCATCACATTCAAACCTGCTTTCAAAAGTTCTGTTAGCATTTTCTCACTTTCTGTTGCTGGGCCGATAGTCGCAACGATTTTTGTTTTCTTGCTCATTATAAATATTAGAATTAGAAATAAAAAAACGAACTCCAACCAGTGTATAGGCTGTCATTCAAAACACACCGACACATGATACATGATATGTGTCCCAAAGGCAAAGCCTACTCCTTACCTATTTACTCTCTGTTTCCTCAGTAGCTCCGGATGTCGGTTCCACAGGAATGTACTCAACGACAGTTTCAGCATGACCACCAGAAATCTTCATGTAGAGAAGTGCCTGAGCAATATACATAAGCGGAATAGAGATAATGAATCCAAGACCAAATGGAATGATGGAAATAAACGCGATAAGTACACAGAAAAAACTAAAGGTAAATACCTTCCATCCGAAACCCTTTGTGATTCTCCAGCTTTCTTCTATAGCACTCCACGCAGACATTTTCTGATCCTTGATTATATAGAATGTCATTGAGAGTCTCGTGAGTGCAATGATTCCAGGAATGATGAGAAGTACAAAACCAATGAGTACACATATACTCACAAGGAAAATACCGACAAACATATTAAGACATTCATCGAATGATGTTTTGAATTGATCCACATTTGGAGTATTTCCACGCGCCACATGCAGTGCAATACCAATCATTCCTGTCATGAAAATAATAGAGAGAATACCACCAATGAGATGCGGAAAGAAAGATGACATCCCACGATCAGACTCATTGAGAATAAAGTTGATAAGGAAAGAAACAACACCAACACCTATGAGAAAATTAAGATGTTTGCGAGTCAGTCCCCAAGCTTCTTTAAAAAGATCAGTGATTGAAAATGTTTTATTCATCATATGATATATAAAATAGTAATGTGTAGGTGATAGGAATCGTCCGCGACTCGCGACCCATGCTGGTACCGGGTACCCCGCTCCGTCTTTCGATTCCTGACGAAAGCCGTCCCACGGCTTTCTGCACAGCCACCACTAAACCGCCTTTACAGGCGTTTTAGATGGTGCGCGTGCCAGGAATCGAACCTGGGACAACACGAGTATCAGTCGAGTGCTCTACCAACTGAGCTACACGCGCATATTTTTTGAAAACATCACTCTCCAACTCCACCACAATACCAAGAATATTGATTTTTAACAAGAGAAATAAAAACAAAAGGCTTGCGAGGATACTTCCCTCAACAAGCCTGCGCGATGCTCCATCACCAATGGCGTGGTCGGGTTACACCAGAATGAACATATTTGCCATCATCCAATCCACAAAGATAGGAAACATTTATCCGATTTGATAATCTACTCTTTTCTATCCTATCTCGAATCACCACGATGGCATGGAAAAACATCCCGATTGCAAAAGAAAAACCTGCGAGTTGTTTTACAAACCCAACCACAGTATCATTCCACTCTTGGCCTAGTAAAAAAACCACTAGACCAAGAAAAAACACACCACAAAAATTTCTAAGAGTTTCAATGGTTTTCATTCTAGAAAAAATCATACCACACCATACATCACAGAGTCAATATCGATAAAAATACACATATTCGTGTATGATAGAGAGATGGCAAAGCTATACATCACTATCAAACAAGCTGCAAAAATTCTCGGTGTCTCCCCACTCACCCTCCGCAACTGGGATGCAAACGGCAAACTCAAGGCACACCGCCACCCAATGAACAACTACCGTGTGTACAAAATAGAAGACCTAGAAAAAGTAATCAACGAAATCGAAACCAACGCAGGCCTTCGCAAAAGCACAAAGCAACAAATCTACAAACTCATCGTCCGACATTTGGAAGAGGAATAAAAAAATATCTAATATTGACCACTCTCAAAATCTGAGTATAATGGATACCATCATGAGTATTGCTCATATATTACCGTATATTGCTGGTGCATTGTCTATTCTCCTCATTATAGCCATTCTTCTTCAACAATCTGAAGCGGGCTTAGGCGGAGCATTTGGAGGAGGTGATGGTTTTTCCTCTGGACACCACACAAAACGAGGTGCTGAAAAGGTACTTTTCATAGCTACTATTCTTATTGCTGTACTTTTCATAGCTACTTCTTTTAGCTTACTCTTGGTTTAAACATCAATTTCTACCGCAGTCCTACCAACTCTACACTCAGTGTATTTTCATTAGTATCTCCTATATTATCCCGTGAACACAGAAGAAAAAAAATCACTCATACATACTGAATGGCACCTTCCATTCTCAGAAAAAATAAGCTCACTTGTTGAGAAATTTTCCTTAACTGAAAAAGTTATTTTTTACTTTTTTGTGACTATTTTCTTCATATCAGGAGCAGCACTCCTCTGGCAGGTCAATAGAAATTTCCTCACACCTGTTCCCGACTACGGTGGAACACTCACAGAGGGCATTATCGGATCCCCTCGTTTTATAAACCCACTACTTGCAATCTCTGATGCGGACAGAGATCTCTCGTCACTTGTATACTCTGGATTAATGCGTATTCATTCTGATGGAACACTCGTACCAGATCTTGCTCAGTCATACACAGTATCCGAAGACGGACTTGTGTATACGTTCGTATTAAAAAACAACATCACTTTTCATGATGGCACAAAGGTTACAGCAGATGATGTCATCTTCACAATAGAGAAAGCTCAGGATCCTGTCCTCAAAAGTCCTCGGAAAACAAACTGGGATGGAGTACGCATAGAGAAAATCGACGACCGCACCATACAGTTTACTCTTACACAGCAGTATTCACCCTTTATACAAAACACAACTCTCGGTATTCTTCCGAAACATATCTGGAACAAAACAACACAAGAAGAATTTCCATTTAGCCAATTCAACACCAAACCAATTGGTGCCGGTCCGTATCAAATAGACAGTGTCACGTATTCAAATGGTGGACTACCTACAGAATACAACCTCACAGCTTTTAAAAAATATAATCTTGGCCGACCATTCATTACCCATCTCGTGTACAAATCATATACAGATGAACTCAACCTCATAAACGCATTCAAAAACGGTGACATCGAGAGTATGTATGGAATCTCACCAAATCAAATAGAAAAACTTAATACACAAAATAGTACTGTGCACACAGCACCACTCTCTCGTGTGTTTGGAGTATTCTTCAACCAAAACGTCGCGCCAGTATTTGCTAACATAGAGGTCCGACAAGCACTCAACAGTGCAGTAAACCGTGAAGAGATTATTGAAACTGTTCTCCAGTCATACGCACAACCAATTTACGGACCAACACCTCCGCACGATATCGGGTCAACTGTTACCGAAACTGCTGATGCACAACAAAAACGAACTGATGAGGCAGAAGCAATACTTACCCGTGCGGGATGGAAGAAAAACTCTTCAGGCATCTATGAAAAAAAAGATAAGAAAAGCACAGTACAACTCTCGTTCTCCATATCAACCGGAGATGCACCAGAACTCAGAGCAACAGCAGAACTTTTACAGAAACAGTGGCAGAAAATGGGAGCTCAAGTCTCAGTAAAAGTATTTGAAATAAGTGATCTCAATCAAAATATTATCAGACCTCGAAAATATGACGCATTGTTATTTGGTGAGATTGTGAGTCGTGACTTGGATTTGTATCCATTCTGGCACTCATCAGAGCGCATCGATCCCGGACTCAATATCGCAGTGTATACAAACCTGAAAGCCGATAAAATTCTCGAGAACCTTAGAAAAATAAATACTGAGTCTGACAGACAGAAACTCTATGATCAGCTCAATACTGAACTGACCAAAGACACTCCAGCAGTATTTATATATGCACCATATTTCATATACATTACACCTAAAAAAATACAAAACGTAACACTCGGACAACTCAATATGTCGTCAGAAAGATTAAGTGATGTATATGAATGGTATATAGAAACAAATAACGTATGGCAGATATTTACAAAGAAAAATAATTAACAAAAAATATAATGGACACTACAACACCAAAAACAGAACAGAGAGCACCACGCGAACGATCTCATTCACGTGGACAAGGCGCACCTAAACGATCGTATTCACGACGAGACAGTGCCCCACACCACAGCACTCGTAAAGCACCGGACATCATTCCTCCTGCGGGTGACAATATTCGAATCATTCCACTTGGAGGTGTGGAAGAAATCGGCAAAAACATGACTGTCATCGAATACAAAGATGACATCGTTGTGATTGATATGGGTTTTCAATTCAAAGATGACGACACTCCGGGTGTTGACTATATTCTGCCAAATACAAAATACCTCGAGGACCGAAAGGATAAAATTCGTGGAGTGATTATCACTCACGGCCACCTTGATCACATTGGTGGTATTCCCTACATCATGGATCGTATCGGTAATCCCCCAATGTATACTCGTGCACTCACATCAATCATGATTAAAAAACGTCAGGAAGAATTCCAACACCTCCCTGCACTTGATATTCGTGTTGTCGAAAAAGAAGATACAATCCTCCTCGGCAAAATGAAAGTAAAGTTTTTCTCTGTAACACACACTATTCCAGATTCAATGGGTGTGATTATTGATACACCGTACGGTCTCCTCGTGACTCCGGGTGACATCAAACTCGACCACGTAGACGGTGTACCGACAGAACGTGAACAGAAGGAATACGCTCGATTCGACAAGGAAAACGTACTTTTCCTCATGATGGACTCAACAAACGTCGACAACCCAGGGTTCTCTACACCAGAACGTATTGTTCACGAAAACCTCGATGAGATTATTAAAAATACAAAAAGTAGACTTGTGATTGGAACATTTGCATCACAACTCGAACGCGTTATCAAAATCATTGAGATTGCAGAGAAATACGGTAAAAAAGTTGTAGTTGAAGGTCGCAGTATGAAAAACAACATTGAGATTGTACGACACATCGGTATGCTCAAAATCAAACCAGATACAATCATCACCACAGAAGAAATGGAAAACTACCCTCCAGATCGGATTATTGCACTTGCAACCGGTGCTCAGGGAGATGAATTTGCTGCTCTCATGCGCATGTCAAACAAAACTCATAAATATTTCAAAATCACCCCCCGAGATACCATTCTCCTCTCATCATCAATCATCCCAGGAAACGAAAAGGCTGTTCAGAAACTCAAAGACAACCTCGCTCGACAGGGAGCGAAAATAATTCACTACCGTTCATCAGATGTATATATTCACTCAACCGGACACGGAAACCGTGGAGAACTGGAATGGTTCCGTATCAATATAAACCCTAAATTCTTCATGCCGATGCACGGTTCACACTACATGCTCCGAGTACACGAGGATGTTGCTAAATCTGCAATAGGCATGCCTCCGGAAAACATTATCGTTCCAGACAATGGTGTGATTCTTGAAATCCAAGATGAAGGGAAAAAGTTTGTTCGTCTCAAAGAACAAGCCCCTGGTGGAATGGTGATGGTAGATGGTTTTTCTATTGGAGACGTACAGGAGTTAGTGATGCGTGATCGAAAAACACTTGCTCAGGACGGCATCTTCGTCATTGTGGTTAGTGTCAATACTAAAACAGGAAAACTAAAAAAGTCCCCTGATATCATTTCTCGTGGATTTATTTATCTTCGGGAATCACAGGATTTACTCAACCACACTCGAAATATCATCAAAAAAACTGTTGAGGAAACGACACACGGCATGAATCCAATCAACTTTGACTTCGTCAAATCAAACATTTCTGACAATGTCGGACGCTTTCTCTTCCAAAAAACCGCAAAGAAACCAATTGTCATTCCTGTCATCCTTGGAGTTTAATCTGTTGTGTACAGACTCAATAAAGATATCTTTCCTGCCGAACATGTGTCGGCAGTTTTCTTTAGTTCTTTTTTTGCGATACAATTATAGATATGAACACAGTCGTATCTCTTTTTAAACAGAATAGAACTCTCAGAATATTATTTATTACGAATGCATTTCTGTCTCTCCATTATTTTCTTATTTATTATATTAACTCATCATTCCTCTCAACTCTCTTCTCCGAAACACAACTCTCGGCACTCTATATCATTGGTTCAATCATAAACAGCATCTCGCTCATCAACGCAACAAAAATTTTAAACAGAATCGGTTGGTATTCGTATTTACTTATTTCGGTCACACTAGAATGCATATCAACGATTATACTCACTCAAACACAAAATCCTCTGTGGGTTGGTTTGTGGTTTATTGTTCACATGTCGAGCATATCACTCATTCTCTTTAACCTTGATGTTCTCGTAGAAGGTGCATCAAAAGACGAATCCCTCACTGGAAGTATTCGCGCATCGTATCTCACTGTTACTAACGCACTGCTCGTCATCGCACCATCACTTATGGCATACATACTTCTTGGACGAACATATGTTGCTGTATACACAGTCTCTGCACTCTGTATTTTGCCCGTATATATTCTCATCTATAAACTACGCAAAATAAAAACAAAACCTCTCCCCCACATACACCTCCGAGAAACCATTGCTGTATATACCCAAAACATTTCCCTGTCGAATATTTTTATTTGTCAGTTTCTTCTTCAATTTTTCTACGCGTGCATGGGTATTTACATGCCACTGTATCTCAATACAGTTATCGGATTTAGTTTCTCAGAAATCGGCATTATATTCACTATCATGTTATTGCCATTTATTCTTTTTGAACTCCCTGTTGGAAGAATGGAGGACACTGGTTATACAGAGAGAGAATTCTTGATTATTGGACTTATTATAATGGGCATATCAACGCTCTGTATTAGCTTTATTACAGCTCATAATCTATTTTTCTGGGCAATCATTCTATTCATTACACGTACTGGAGCTAGTTTTGTTGAAATATCATCAGATAGCTATTTCTTCAAACGAGTTGATGGTTCTCAAGCGGGAGTCATTGGACTCTACCGAATGGCATTACCTATCGCATTTATTATTGCGCCTATTGTAATTAGTGTATATCTACAATTCATCCCATTTCAATATATCTTCATACTTCTTGGAACAATACTTATTGTCGGAAGTAGATACGCAATCGCACTCAAGAACACACCTATTCAAGAGCCTCAAGTATCGCTTTAAGTGGCATACTCGCTACATTTACTACACTATCTGCTCCACCGTAATACATGTATACAACATCCTTTTTCACAACAGCACCGCACGGAAACACCACATTACCCACCTGACCTTCTCTTTCATATTTTTCCTTTGGTTCAAAGATATAGTCAGTTGTTCGAGACAGCACATTTGTTGGATCCTTGAGATCGAGAAGACACGCACCAACACGATACACACCATCCTCAGAAATACCGTGGTAGAGAAGAAGCCAACCCTTTTTTGTTTTAATTGGAGGAACTGACATACCAACCTTTTTACTATCCCACATTCCTTTTCGTGGAGCGATGATAGGTATATTTCTAAAATTATTTCTTTCTGGAAATGATGGGGATGATCCGAAATCGCCACAAATCATATTGTGTACTCGATGGAATAGGAAATACTTGCCTCTCACCTTTTCTGGATGTATACATGCATCTTTATCATCCACTCCAGTCGCTGTCACAAGAACAGGTTTAGACCATACCCAATTTCTTTTTTTAAAATCGTTTACAGGAATTGAAGTCATTGCAACTGATGGGGCATTAATTCCATTATATGCCGTGTAGTACATATATATAGTATCCTTAATCTGAATCAAGCGAGGATCTTCACATCCAGAATTACCTCCAGACACTCGTTTATCTTCAAAATCAAGGCGAGGTGTATAGACAGGTGATTCATCTCGAAACAATACAGTCTTTCCATCACTACCTATCTCTGCATACCCCATGACAGAGGTATTATCATACGACATTGCTCGATATAGTATTGAAATTTTACCATCAATAAGTATCGCCGCTGGATTAAATACAGCTTTTGCTTCCCACGAGGTTTTCTGACCAAGCTTGAGTCGAGATGTAATAATAGGTTTCTTCGATAATCGAACGAATCCTGTATATGACTTTGGCACGGGGATCATTGATTCCAAAAGATGTGAGAGTTGCACATGTGCACATGCACACGTTGTATCTGTTGCCCCATAATAAATCGTAAGTATATCTTTATTAACCATCGCCCCAGAAGGAAATACGATATTTGAAACAGTACCATATTTCTCATATGATTCCTCGGGCGACAGCAATGATCCGTTTGTTTTTCCAATGATTTTCTTTGGTTTTTTGATATCCAACAGAAGCGCTTCTACACCAAAGATTTTATGTTCTGACATGTAATTTTTAATATGAGAATATATGAGAAGCCATCCGTATTTTGTTTTAATCGGTACAGCACCAACTTCAATTTGATCACCTTCAGAACGAGAAACAGGAAGGATGTGTGTATCTATATTCTGAAGCCATTGTGTCCAATATTTTTCTGACCATATTTCTTCGATTGTTGAAAATTCAGCAAGTGCTATTTTGGTTGGAGGTTGATCTGTGTGGATAGTCAACAATGCAACATATTTGCCGTTTATTTTCTCTGGGAACAAACACATTGCCTTGGCATTAAAGGGTGTCACAAGATGCTTTTCTGAAACTTTTTTCAAATCAGGACTCAGTGCAACGGCAACTTTAATACCCTGTGCACTAAATGGATACGTACTGAGCGCAGTATAGAATATAAAATATTTTCCATCTATTTTTGTTACCCGAGGATCCTCACATCCATATCTCTCCCAATCCATTTCTGGAGCAATAAACTGTTCCCGTTTGCGAAAATGAATACCGTCGCGCGATACAGCCTTACCGATAGATGATAATGAAAAAATATTGCCCTGATAGGATTCTGGGTCTGATTGTGCACGATACAGAATGGCTGTTGTGTCTCCAACACGAATAGGACACGGATTAAACGTCACATAACTTTCGAAAGAGCGGGTATGATCTGGTACCAAAATCGGATTATCTTTTGATCTATGTACTACAAACATATAGTGTATATTAACATATTTTTATTAAGAACTTTTTTTCAACATATATGGAGATGTTGGTTTTTCTGTTTTTATATATTCAACAAATTCCTTCAATGGAGCAGTTGCGACACACACAACCTTGTCACCTCCTCCATAGTAGACATACAGTTCATCATCACGCACAAGAGCACCTGATGCATACACAACACCCGGTTTTCCATCATTTTCGTACCACGTATCAGGTGAGAGTATTGGAGCATGTGTTCTATACAAAATCTTAGTTGGATCTGCACTATCAAGAATCATGCCACCGAGCTTATATTTCCCCGGATCACGTCTATCCATCGCATGATACAAAAGAAGCCATCCTTCTTTTATTTTCACAGGTGGCGGACCTGCACCACGCACAGAACTATCCCAGTGAGTTTGTCTTCCGCCACGAGGACTCGCACTCTGTATATACAGAGCACCGTCTTTAGTTTTGAAATCGTCGAGACTATCTACATAATCTACAAGTACTTCAGGACTCACACCATGAAGAATTGCGTATTTGCCGTTTATTTTTTCAGGAAAAAGAACCCAGTTTTTGCTTGGCTGACCCGGTGGAGAAATAAGCGTTGGTCGAGTCCAATTCCATTTACCAGCCTTGAAATCATCGACCGAGATAGATGTGAGGGCGATTCTAATAAAATTCCATCCTTCAAATGCTACATATGTCATATAGAGACGACCATCTATACACACAACACGAGGATCTTCTGAGCCACCCCATCCACCACCCGAAGTATAGAATGACGGGTAGTATCCGACCGGTCCAGATACATTGTGTGCATGTGGCATACCATATCCACTTCTTGGTTCATAGACTGGATATGGAAATCGTTTTCCAAAATGTACACCGTCTTTACTTGTAGCGAGTCCCACTCGTGATATACCATCTCGACCTACTGCTCGATATAACAGATGAATATTACCATCACTATCCTCAAATGCAGCAGGATTAAACGTACCCTCTACTTCCCATTCATTAATACTATGTGGCCGAATAATCGGGTTTTTAATTGAACGTTTCATTATTTTTGCTGTAGGAATAGGAAGCTCTGTAAATAATGAGTCGACAGAGAAAGCAACTACCCTATCTCCATACAGCCAGTATATATGCGCACTATTGTGCGAGTATATTATACCCAATGGACGAACATTCTCTCCCTCTTTTATTTCAACAATCGACTGTACTATTGGCGCATTCGTCCTCCACAGTACCCTATGTGGATTATGTGAATCGAGTAACAATGCTCCAATTTGAACAAGTACTTCCCCTTCTTTAGAAGCCGAAGCATTGTAGAATAGCAAAATACCCTTGTCAGTCATCTGAACACCAACAATAGAAAGAGGTGTATTGTCAAATGAATCCATTCGTGAAGTTGCAAGCAATGTACCCCGCTTTGGCCAGTGTCCAAATCGTGGTGATGATATGTATCGCAAAAACAGTCCGTCTCTATATTGCATATATTTATCAAGCAATGCATCGTAGAGAAACACAGTGGTTCGACTCTCAGTTTCCTCCTCTGTCTTTATATGCCACTCATAAAAATTTTTTGAAAACGCAGTCACAATATACGAAACAATTTTTGATTGACCTTTTTTAATTTTTTTTGTCTCCGTACGAATATATGTAAGCACATGTCCTTGTTGAATATGAGCAATTGAGAAACTACTACAAAGATCTACATTTTCTTTCTTTCTCTTCTTTGTATATATCACTACAGGAGAATTATCCTGACTAAAACCGAAACCATCAACACTCCATGAATATGTAAGTTGTTTTTTCTTTTTATTGACCATCGACACAAGCATCCCTGTTCTACCCTTATATGAAAAAACTGCAAGTGGAGTAGACGGATGTTGGGTATCAATGTGAACTACATGCTTCATTGTATTCTATTATATTTATCTTTAATGCGAACAATATCATCCTCATCAAATGTACCTGTGGAAATTTCTAGAATAATAACATCATCTGTTGGAGCAGAAATTTGATGTTGAACCTTAGCAAAAACAGTAAACTCCTCTCCGGGTTTTGAATCACGAATATCATCACCCACAGTAATACGTGGATGTCCAACGACAACTTTCCAAAATTCATCCCTGTATTTATGGTATTGTAAACTCAGCTCCTCTCCAGCACGCACATAGAGCAACTTTACCGTTGACTTTTCATTGTCTGTAAAACGAGTAAATTCCCCCCATGGTCGAGTGGTAGTAATAGTCTTCATGATTCAATTTTATCACAATTGAACCTCTGTACACGACCACCCTGTGTACAACCAAAAATGAACTAAGAGCCTCTTTAAGATATTTTCTTAAAAATCTCTATGGTTTCCTCTGGTCCAGACGTAGATATACAATCGACTCCTGATGTCAGTGCGATGGAATCATTCCCCCCCGGATAGAGTGCATCTCCAATAAATACGATATCCTTTGTACTGACTGACAATACTTCTTTGATTTTTTCTATTGCATACGCCTTAGTAATACCCTTTCGAGTAATATCAATTGACGTTGTTCCGCCTATTGTAATTTCAAAATCAGGAATATCATTTTTTAGACTCTCAACGATCATCTTTCGTCTTTTTTGATCAGGATCCCACACAGATTTAACATCTATTGGTGCCTCCTGCCCACACCCAGAAAATGTAATCTGTTCTCCGCGATCCTCAATAATATCTCCGTATGAACGAGTAATACCGAGATAAGTTTCAGGAGAATCCGTAAGGACACGAGCAAACGAATCCATTATTTTGTTTTTTTCTATTTCTGTCAGTCTATTGTCATATACATGAACCCAAGTGTTTGTGTGAACATCATATCGTCTACATTCTGCACCAGTTGTTGGAAATATTAAAACTCGTTCAAAAAACAAACTTTCTTGTGGTACATACACCATATACGATGATAGGAACTGTTTTTCAAATTGTTCCCATCCTCCACCAGAAACTACTGCAAAATAATGTGTTTTGAGCACATCACTAATCGTACGAGCCATGTTTTCATGTATAGATGTTTTACTCACCGCCAATGTCCCATCGAGATCACACACAACAACTTTTTTCTGTATAGTATCTTGCATTATTATTTCTTTAAAATTTCTTGCAACATTTCACTTTGATTTTCCAAATGCATAAGAATTGTCTCTATTTCCTGTTCTGCTTTTGTGTTTACCTCAAAATCAGCCTGTGCACGTGCCTCTGAGTGTTTACCTTGAAGATTCTGTCCAATGAGGAGAAGTGGCATGAGGAACAACTGAATCAAGTTTGATATAAAAAGCCACAATACAAAAGCTGGATAGGGATCGAATCGTAATTCCCGAGGGCCAAAAAGATTAAGTCCGAGCCACACAACCGTCCAGAAAAAAATAATGAGAAAGAATCCCATACTTCCCACATGTTCGGTAATCCACACCGCAACTCTTTCAAGTCCAGAAAGTCTTTCTCGGTGTTCAATGTTTACATTTCGAATTGCACTGTGACGTTTTTTAATTTCTTCAAACGGAAGTGGTGCATTTTTCATACATACATAATACCATACGTGTGCTATAGTGTGTAGAACATGCCCACACCAACCAATGCTGATACCTACCCTATGCGTATCAATAAATACCTTGCTCACAAGGGATACGCAACACGCACAGGAGCAGATGAGTTAATCAAAAAAAACCTTGTTTTTATCAATGGTGAACGTGCTGTACTTGGAGACAAAGTCTCGAAAACCGATATTGTTGAAGTAAAACAATCTAAAAAGCCAGAGAAATATGTTTATTATGCATACAATAAGCCAGTGGGTGTGGTTACTCACTCTCCACAATACAATGAGAAAGATATAAAAAATTCTATCAACAAAACCATCCCTCATAAGGACGTATTCCCTGTTGGAAGACTAGATAAGGATTCTCACGGACTCATCATCCTTACAAACGATGGTAGAATAACTGACAGACTTCTTAATCCTCTCCATGTTCATGACAAGGAATACGTAGTCAAAACACTTCATAAAATAAATGCTCATTTTAAAAAAATAATGGAAAATGGTGTATTCATCGAAGGATACACGACACAGCCATGTACTGTACACATCACAAACGACAACGAATTTAGGATTATCATATCAGAAGGGAAAAAACACCAGATCAGACGCATGGTTGTCGCACTCAAAAACGAAGTTACCGATTTAAAACGAACTCGAGTACTTAATATTACACTCGGGAAGTTACCTGTCGGACAGACTCGAGAAATCACCAGTGATGAACTATCTATATTTTTAAAAAACCTAGGACTCTAAAGAAAACAACTCAACAAAAGAATCTCGAGACAGGCCATTCTCGCTTTCTCCAATAAATGCTTTTCGTATAGAGTAAGTATTATTTTCCGGAAACACACCTATCTCCACACCACCTCCCGCCCACCAACAAATCACCCCGTCGGATTCACCCGATACATATTCCCATTCGCTGTCAGCAATTCGAAAACAACTTCCTTGAAATACACCAAGCTCATATATTTTATTTTTATACACCATACTCACTCGAGATTGTGGGATATCAGACTGTTCATCGATAGGTATAATGTTCCACGTAAACACAGAAAGTGCTTCTGTATTTAATTGATTTTCACTTGTGAATATATATTTCTCTGAAACCTGCTTCTTGTATGTCAGAAAATACAGTGCAATAATCACACTAATACACACGATTCCAAAAAATATATATGTTTTTCTCATAGGTGTTTTTAATTATGCATGCACATCCGAGGTGACGGAACGAACCTTTTTTGTACGCATTTTTCCAGTACCATCAACAGTATAAATACAAACTGACCCAAAAGGCATTTCGACGTGTTGCATGTCAGCGTCAGAATGACCTTCAACATATTTAATAAGTGCTCGAAGAGAATTTCCATGAGCAACAATGATTGTATTTTTATTATCATTGAGAAGTGGCACAATGGTTGATAGATAGTATGGGACGACGCGATCATATACCATTTTGAGTGTTTCTCCATGAGGAATTGGGTAGTCCCACCCTCGACGTAACTTTTCAAATTCTTCTTTCCCGAGCATTTTCTCCATATCCCACTTATTTTTCCCAGTATAATCACCGTAATCACGTTCATTAAATGCTCTAGCTTTGACCACTGGAATATCGAGACACACTCCTTCCTCCTCCATACAGAGAAGTGTTTCTGTTGTTCTCACCTGCTCAGATGTAAATGCATAATCAACAAGAATATCTTTAATGAGTAATCCCATCCTCTGTGACATCTTCTCACCATAATGAGTTAAATCAACATTTGTAATTCCAGTCCATTTACCAAGCTTATTCCATTCTGACTCGTGGTGTCTTACCAAAATAAGTTTAGTATCGATATCAGAACCAACAGCATCGGCAATATTTTTAAAACCATCTTTTTTTAGAAGTTCTGCTAATCCTGCATTAATGTCACGTACTACTCCCGGTCCCTCAAATATCATGCCGGTAATCATATGAATAAGTGACGCACCAAGTTTTATTTTTCGATACGCATCTTCTGCAGTAAACACACCCCCACACCCGATAAGCACAAACTTTTTACCAGTTTTCCTGTATATATACGCAAGCAATCTATCGGAGAGATCTGCAACTGGTCTACCACTAATACCACCTTTTTCTGGTATAGATTCATCAACTAAAAGAGAATTATTTCTTTTTTTGGTTAAATTTGAACATATAATTCCATGAACTCGATGACGTGATAAAACATCGAGAATCAAATCAACTTGATCTGTATTTAAATCAGGAGAGAGTTTAACACACACAGGTTTTTCTGTATGAATTTTATCGAGAGCAGAGAGGAGACGATCAAGTTTATGAGAATCTATAAATGGCTGACCTCCTTCTGCATTTGGACAACTAATGTTCACAGTGAAAAAAGCCCCTGTATCCTTGAATGTTTCAAATCCTTGTACGTAATCACGTATTGCATGTTCTATATCTAAATTCTCAATACAATTAGTCATTGCAATACTTATAGAAACAGGTATCGCAAATTTTTTATTTTTAAGTCTCTCGTGGATTTTCTGTGCACCATCATTTTTTAAACCATAGTATACAACCAAACCTTTTGATTTTTTAAGTCTCCAGAGTCGTGGTTTTGCATTTCCAGCGCATGGCTTCGCCGTAATCGAACCAACCTCCATGTGACCAAACCCGACAGATGGAATAATATCTGTTAATTCTGCATTCTTGTCGAAACCAGCTGCCAACCCAATCGGATTTATAAAATCAATTCCAAACACTGTTTGTTTGAGTACAGGATTTTTGTAATCATATAGATACGAAATAAATTTCCTACAAAACTGAAACCGGCCTAAAATCATCCCTATAGAAAGCACTCTATCGTGTATATATTCTGGGTCAAACCTAAACGCAATCGGTTTAATAATACGTGTATAAATACTCATATACTGATACTACCACAAACCCAAAAGCTACTGTAGAGCGTTATACACCCTCCCTACTTGGTCTCTATATATTCATATATCATTCGAGAAATCTGAGCTATAACATTTTCCAAAGCACCAAAATCATTACCCTTGGTCATGATACAAAGGAGGTACGGGTGATGTGGATAATACACAATTCCACAGTTGTGTAATTCTCGTTTTAAAACACTTCCTCGCGAATCAAGAACGGTAAACTCACCAAACTTTTGAGAAACCACGGTATTGTGTGCAACACCTGCGTCAATCCCCTTTGTAAAATCAGTCTGGGACATTAGTTTAAGGGCTCTCTCTGACATCTCACGATTTATATATGTGGCATTATATAATATTCTAAAAAATAATGCATACGCAGAAATCGTCATGTAATCATCTGTCAAACTTACCTCAGTGATACTCATGTCTCTAAAAAGATTATTGAATACATCCTCATATCCTGTTTTATTTAAATGATCTATTAGAAGTGTTGCCGCGTTATTATCAGAATATCTAATCATATACTCTATTAACTCAGCCACCGTATATACCGTACGAGGGACTATATGAATTGGTGATTTAATGTGTTCTTGTTCATTCATATCGACTGCACCATCATAGTATATTTTATCCTTCAAAATATCAGGGTTGCTTTCTGCAATTTTGTAATATGCAATCATTGTCGGCACCTTACTTAAACTTGCTGGACTATACTGCTCATCTGGATTAATAGTCACTCCTCCAGATCCATTAATATCTCTAAAATACACTGAGGCTGTTTTGAGTCGCCCACTGCTCACCTGACCAGCAATAAATGTTTGCATGTTTTGTTCAAGATTTTTATATTCTGGCAAAACTGTTGTGTTTGGATTTTTTAATCCAATAATTGGGTCTATGAACGAATACTCTGTGTGTGCATTAAGACTACTCTGCCTGAGAGCAGTAATCGTGGGGGTAGAGATTTTACTCGGCAAAAAAACACTAAAAATAACACCTATACAGAAAAACAGTGCTGAGAAAAATATAGTATACCGATGACGCATAATCATATTCATACAGATAAGTATAGTATGTAAAGGAAATCACTCAAGTATAAAAATATCTACAAATCTCGCACATGTATTTGTTGAGATTTTTCAGAATAATTGCCTGCTGAATCATAAACTCTTAAAATAATATTTTTATCACCCGATTCCAAAAATGGAATAAACAACTGTGAACCAGTCGGGAGAAACAGGTGATTACCAAGATCAACATAATAATTCTGCTGGACACCACTACCGATATCTCGTGCTTCAAAAGAAAACCGAACCACATCCCCTTGTACAATATTATCAGAGCTTAGATGCATTGAAATAATAGATGGAGGGGTGTGATCAGATTGAATTTTGTAATGTGTTACCGGTCCACCAGAAACATCACGTAAATGGAAATAGAAAATACCGTCACCTGGAATATCCATACGGATAGACGAATCTTGTGTAGTATTTTTCCCTGAAGGAATAGTGTCTGGTGATGTATCAAGATTGTATACATACACTGTATTTGGTTTCCCTACCCAAACTAACTGGACTACATTTGTATTATACCAACGACTCTGGTTTGGGTGTGTTGGAGAAAAAACCAATATAGTTTTAGTCGTAGTTGCAATTGATCGATCAAATGTTCCGATTTGATAACTACCAGACTGTGCCGTACGCAATACATTTGTTCCTAAACCATCATTTGCAAGTACTTTTGTATTATCCATATCAAAACCAAGTATAAACGTACCCGTTCGTTTTGGAACAATAACAACATCAGCAATATTCTGTGATTGTTGTCCTGTCTGTAGTGGCCACAGAACACAAGATACGCTTGCCTTTCCTTCCACACGTTTTATTTTATTTTCGATAACATACATACATGTAGATGTTGATATTTCAATACGCGAAATATATGCCAAAGCTGAATTATACTGCAACTCAATATCCACAGCATTAATAGACTCATCTCCCGTATCAACAATAATAGAAAAACGCTGTTCAAAATCTAAATCATATACACCAAATTCAGGCTCCACTCTCAGTGTGGAATTGTAGAGTGCATATGGAGTTCTTTGTAATTTTAAATATCCAATATTTTCTAAATGTAAGGCAAAAAATGCAATAATAAATACTGGAATAGACACAATGCAAATAATAAGATAGTACCGCCACCCTCTTTCCTCTCCACGTGAATGACTGTGATATCGGAGTGCAAAAAATAAAAACGTACACAACGTAAACATAGAAAGAAGTACGTTTGATACAGCCGAGAAATCATGACGCGGAATAAATATAAGCGCCCCACCAGGACTCTGTTCAAGTCCTGGGAAAATGACATTTTCAACTAAATAAAAAGATCCATCAACAAAAGCAATCGTACTACCTGTTTTCCCATTTTTGACCCAATCTGAGGTTGAGTTGAAATACGAGTGAGTTAACTTGTGTATCTCATTATTAGAAAAACTACTACCATATACACCAGTATCTTTATTATAAAACACGACCTCAACACCATGAGGGAGATATGTGTCTCTGAATCGAGTTGCATATACGTCATCAGTCAGGTAATTTGCAAACAAAGCGCCGATCATGTGTCCATCGTGCATTACCGGACGACCAGTATTAAGAAATAACTGATCTGGACTAAATCCAATTGGGATTTCTATGCTTTCAGCGTACTCTCCCTGAGCAACACGTCTACCTACGGGATTAAGAATAAAAACATTATCTCCATGTTTTCCTGGAGTTCTAGTTCTTGCAATATTTATACCCTCACTATTTACCACCCCCATAAGTCCAATTGATCGCAGATTTTTTTCATTCTGAAGAACTTCGCTTAATTTTTCTGTATTTTGCTCCAAAAGATATTTTTGAACTAGAGAATTTTTAGCAACGATATTACCCTGTTCTCTTAAATGAGCAAAATCCTGCTTGATACCACCAGTAAATAGACTTCGTGATTCCCGAGCAATATACGATACATACAAAGATCCTCCGATATGGAAAAACACAAAAAGAAACAGAAAAACTCCTAATGCAATGTACAATGCCTTTACCAAAGATTTTGCTGTTTTTATCATATGAGATATATGTGTAGAAAATTTATTCATTTTTTATGTTCAAAATATTGATCGATATATACAAATGGCGTACCGAGAACCACAACAACAGTCTTTACAAACCAACCAATGAGTATTGTCTGAACCAAAAGTGGTCCCGGCAAATCAAAAAAAGCAATCGAAAAGAAAATTAGACTATCGACGAGCTGGGCAACAATATTCGCACTGTTTATTCGAAACCACAAAAACTTTCCTCGTGTCCACTCCTTAAACCATACATAGAGATACACATTCACATACTGAGCAAATATATAGGCGAGAACACTTGCAAGCACAATACGTGGAGAAAAAGAAAATAGTGTGGAAAGAGCACCATTGGTAGTGCTACTGAGAGAAATGCCTGTGAATGCAACACCAAACTGTGATAGTAGAGAAAATAAGATACTAAATACCGCACCATACCAGATTATTTTGACCCCATTTTTTCTATGACCTTTTTCGAGAATAAAATGCGTTGCCAAGAACACACTTGCATAAAAAACATTACCTGCGTTTGTAGTCAAACCAAATATTGTTATAATTTTTGCACCGAAAACCGCAACAAGAAGCAAGTTCACTACGATCGAGCCGAGCAACCAATCAACCCCTCGACGCGCAAGAAAAAATACAAAAATGATATCTGCTAAGGTAGAGAGAACGAACACATATTCATTGTGCATTGCTTCCAAATTATACCACACTACATCTACACAACAAATCGCGTATGTTACTAACTATTGTGAAATAGTGACAGCTTTTGCTCTCGTGTATACCCTTTCAATTCCCGTTCGCGAGAAAGTGCTTGGCCTCGTGTAGAATATTTTTCAGACCACACGAGAGTGACTGGACGCCTACCTCTCGTATATTTCGCCCCACGATGTGAGTGATTATGCTCCAGAATCCTCCTGTCTATGTTGGTTGTGTATCCTGTGTATAGAGTCCCATCAGAACACTTTAGAATGTAAACGGAGTGAGACATAGAACTACATATTACCGTACATCTCGTTTTTTATCTGTTTGAGTTTCTCGACAATCCCAGCATCAGTAATTTTCTGGAATCGAGGAAATATCCTGCCATCCTTTGTAACCCTCTCAACAAACATATCGCGCGGACGAATCCAATAGTGAACACCGTCCTGCATTTCAGTTTGGTACAGTGATCGATACACAACCAATTTCTCTTCCGTTTCAGTATGTGTACCCACACCGATAACTTCATACGCGTAATTCTGTACTACTCCATGTGGATCGTGTTTATAGTGGTAATAAAATCCCACCTCAGGATCGATTGATGTATGTGGTGAAAATTGTGTATTCATTATATAAGTATACTAAAAAAGAAAACCCCACCAAAGCCCGTTTCTCGGAGCCTTGGTGAGGTTATTTTTTGCGACCACTACTATAGTCGCGTCATGATCCTGTACATTTGTTTTGCCAACTTCTCGGGGTCATCCTTGAATCCACCTCGAACGTAGTCAACGTACAGACGTTCGATCGAGATTATTTTTTCGAAGAGATGGCCTTTGATTGGGGTTGGGCATACATACCCTACAATCCCCCTCAAAAGCCGAATTTGGATTCCGTTGCGAACCCGGAATTCCCTCTTCTGCTTTGAGTGCCTCAGCAGTAGGACAACCTCTCTCAACGAGAGAGGAAAGAAGTCAGGCACATCTACTGTGTCTAGAATACCCCTTTCACATGAAGACAAGGGGGGGTTTATTAGTACTTGCATCTCACTACCTCCTAGGTAAAATATATAGCATATTATTAACTATTTTGTCAATACCCCCACCGCAAGCACATAAAGCATATGACCACACCCTACATTTTCCGACTATCATACGCCCAATGGAGGAGTGCTTGGCGCTGTCGAGGACGACACAACATATCACTGTGCCTACAATGAGTGCTCAATTGTGCAATATGTCGACGCATCGCCTTCCATCGTTTTATTTGAACTCTATCCATTTCAGGAATTCGACGTCCCATGTAGTATCGACAATACCACTGAAACCATCCTCGAGGATCCTCGGGGTATATCCATCCTTTCTTTTGCCACATAGACAGTGGCTGAGAAGCATCCACACCGAAATAATTTAGCTTTGGATTATGTCCAGAAACACCAAGCGTATGAAATTTTGCATTACGAAACCATTTTTTTGGAAATTCATCTCTGCAGTCACGCATATATCTCCCGCCAAATACTCCAAGTTCAAGCATCTGTTCTGGTGTCAGATCCGGTCGAAATTCTGAATCAAAATGTTTTCCTTCTGGTTCAGAAATTTCATAGTGATAGCCCTTCTGCATTGTATCGTTTACTTTTATTTTCATACACATGTGTCTTTTTTGTAATTCTATCGTATATCTCCCACTGAACGAATTTGTACATTTTTAGCGGTAATACTTCCATCGTTATTTGCAGTACCTGTAATGGTTACGTTTAGACCAGTTACAATATCACCAAACGATGCGGTTGATGATTTCACTATTTGTGTACTTGAAGCAACAAGAGCGATCTTTGTACTTCCGTCTTGCATTTTTATTGTCACACTTTTGGAATCTTTAGAAAGAATTTCGCCTGTTGTAAAGGCAGTATTCATACCCAATCTTGTACCCATACCTCGAAGACCACTTTGATTCGATGAAAACTGAATATTACTGAATTGTCCTCGGGTCGTAGTTGTACGCTTACCATACACCATCCCAGCATAGAATACACCTCCAATACCAACAATTATTAAAAATCCAATGATAATTTTTTTACTCATACTATATATATTAATATTAATGTAATAATTTACTACTCATATCGCAATGCCTCAATTGGATTAAGTGAAGCTGCGCGACGTGCTGGGTAATAACCAAACACAATACCCACAACCGCAGAGACACCGAAAGCAAGCAATACTGACGAAAACGATACACTCGTGGCTACCACACCAGTCCAGTTTACAATAAACGAAATAAACCACCCGAGTGCAATACCAACGACTCCACCTATAACCGTCAATGTAATTGCTTCAGATAAAAATTGAATCGAGATGTCTTTTTTTCTGGCACCAATCGCTTTACGTAAACCAATTTCTTTCGTACGTTCTGTAACTGTTGTGAGCATCATATTCATAATCCCAATCCCACCAACAAGAAGCGATATTCCACCTATTGCAGCCAAAAGATACGTCAATGTTGAAGTAACACTAGACGCAGCACCAAGAATATCATTTTGATTCTGTACACTAAAATCTGCTTGAGTGGAATCAGAAATTTTGTGTCTACTTAAAAGCAGAGCAGTAATATCTGCCTGCACTTGAGCCATAACATCAGGTGATGATGCCTGAATAGCAATTGTTGTTACATACTGATCACCAGAAAGATACCTCTGTGCACTTTTAACAGGAATGTACACAACGTCATCTTGGTTTTGGAACCCTGATCCCCCCTTAGAAACTGTGATACCGACAACCTTGAACTCCATACCGTTTATACGAATTGATTGACCAACAGCACTTGCTCCCTCACCAAAAAGATCAGTTTGAGTGGTAGGACCAAGAACCGCAACTTTTGATGCTGAATTATTTTGCACATCAGAAATAAATGACCCTTCAGCGACCTCAACATTCCGAACTTGAGGATAAATTGGTGTCACACCGTTTACTGTTGTATTTGTATTTGTACCTTTTGCCGTGATCTGATATCTACCAGAAACTTGAGAGTCGACAGCTTCTGCATCTGTGATTTGCGTAGCTATGGCTTCAGCATCCTCGTTGGTGAGAGTTTTTGCATTTCCACGACCACCACTAACCCCAAACCCTTGTGTACGCTGTGCCCCAGGAGTTACTTGGATCAAATTCGAACCAAGAGACTCAATAGATGACGATATTGTTTTAGATGCACCTGTACCAATACTTACCATTGCAATCACCGAAGAAATACCTATGACAATCCCGAGCATGGTTAGTCCAGATCTAACTTTGTTTGCTGATAATGCCGAATATGTCTCGTGAATAATATCTTTGAATTTCATTGTGTAAAATGTTTACGGGAATGAGATTTTGAATCAGAAACAATAACCCCATCTCGTATGGTAATAATCCGTTCAGCATACTCTGCCACATCGTGTTCGTGAGTAATCAAAATAATAGTTCTCCCATGTTCCTGATTTAACTTCTGAAAAGTACCCAAAACTATTTCTCCAGTTTTTGTATCAAGATTCCCAGTTGGTTCATCGGCCAGAATCAAAGACGGATCATTAACCAATGCTCTTGCAATAGCAACACGTTGAATCTGTCCACCAGACAGTTGGTTACTCATATGAGTAAAGTGTGACTCAGTCATTCCAGCTGATAGAAGTGCTTTCTTTGATCTATTATCTCTTTCTTCCTCGTCCACACCAGCATAGACAAGAGGAAGCATCACATTGCGCATTACAGTCGTACGCGGTAACAAATTAAACGACTGAAAGACAAAACCAATATGGAGTCGACGAATCTCTGCCAACTCTTCGTCGGTTTGAGTGGATACATCCTTACCATCAAGAAAATATGTTCCTGTTGTTGGTGTATCAAGACATCCAAGTATATGCATGAGAGTTGATTTACCAGAACCAGATGGTCCCATAATCGCAACAAACTCACCATCGTTTATAGTAAACGTAACTCCTTTTAGTGCTTGAAATTGCGCATCACCGGAACCGTATGTTTTTGTAATATTTTTTATCTCAATCATAACCTGTATTTAGAATCTAATTACAGAACCACCAAATCCTGTGTTCCGTGTGTTCGTAGAAGTGGTTCGCGTACTGCCCGTTATATTACTCGTTGCACTACCGGATATAGTTCGTGTCACAATCTGTTCTCCTTCTTTGAGACCATCAAGTATCTCAACTTGTGTATCATTCGATATGCCAGTCTTTACCTCAACTGGCACAGGTGGGATATCTGAGACCACACCTGAAATTCCACCTGTATCAGTTAATGCTGGGTCAAAAACCTGCACGTAACTTACACCATTCTGAGTTTTTACCGCACTCGATGGAACAGCCAACGTATCCTGCTTTACATTAGTTTGAATAATACTATTTACAGTCATACCAGATTTAATACGTTCATCCTGACTATCAAATCCGATTTTTACTTTATACGAAACAACTCCTTGACTAACTGTTCCAACTGCATCAATCTCGACAACTTCACCAGTCAGTGTCAGATTTTCTATAGCATCAAATGTAAGAGTTGCCTTATCCCCGAGATTTATTTTTGTCGCATCAACCTCGTTGAGTGATAATTGGGCAATTTTTTGATTTGTAATAAGTGTAGTAACTGCACTACCCGTTGAAACAGAATCAAACTGTTTAAGATTTACTGACGCAATAGTACCAGCAAATGGTGCTGTTATTGTGTAGTACGATAGATTATGCTTAAGTTCTTGTATGTTACGTTCTTGATTAGCTATTGATTGAGCGCTCGACTGAAGACTAATCGGATTATTACCACTCTCATTTCCTATTTTATATATATCTATATCACGCTCACTATTTCGAATAGTCTTTTTTATAGAATCAAGATTTTTTTGTTGGCTCAATAGAGCACTCAAGTTACTATTGGCTGTCGCGAGATATGTACGTGCATTAGTGCGCATTGTGTTAATAGTAGGATTAACATTCAAATTACGTGTCGTTGTTTCATCAATAACCACATCAAGTAAATTGAGCTCACTTTGTAGTGCCTGTGCTACCGCTGTGGTCGTATCAATGGATGATGTAAGTAATTTCTCAAGATCAGATGGATCAGAATACCGAGTTAGTGTTTTAAAATTCAATACCCCTTGATCATATTTGGATCGGGCAATTTTATAATCTCTACTTGCAATATCTAAAAAAGTAGATATTGCCGAGTTTAAATTTGCTGAACTATACTGATTTGCTGTATCTTTAAATATATCAATGTTCCATTGTCCACTATTTTGACCGCCCAAACTGTTACTATACAAAATATTTTGCATTCCAGTTACCGCACTTGGTAAATCTAAATACACATTTGAAACAGTATTGTATGTGTCATTGTACCCTGTGGTCAAATCTTTTTTAGCATCATTAAGTGTGTCAATTGATTTTTCATAATCAATAGGTGCCTGAGCAGAATCTTTTTGATATTGTAATTTAGTAGAGACAAGTGATGCCTCTGCATCAGCCAAGTTTTGCTTTGCCTCCGTTGAATCGATAGTGGCAAGTGCTTGTCCAGCATAAACAGTATCACCTGCTTTAACACCAACCCATGTTATATCTCCAGAAGCCTTAGGTTTAATATCAATCTGATTGACAGTAGAAACTTGACCACTCGCAGATACAGACGCCACGATAGTTGTTTTCTCTACTATACCAAGAACATAACTTGTACTTGTGCCAGAAGATGAAAAAGTTTTATATGCCCAATACCCCCCACCAACCACTATAACCAAAAAAATGAAGCTGATTATTTTGTGAGCATTTACATAATCTAAGACTTTTTTAATAAAAGAATTCGTAAAAATATTTTTCATTTTTTTAGATTATAAATTATTTTTTGGCGCGGGAACCAGACGAACAAGTTTTGCATCAATCTGACCCACATCATTTGGTGTCCCCAAAACAACCACATAACTTCCCACAACAAGATCTTCCTTAGTTATAACATTACGAAATTGACGAATTTCAGTGTCTTTAGTGATGACTATGGTTTTTTCAAGTGCATCCGGTCCGGCAACTACAACAAGAGGTAATTCAATACTTACTATTTTCCCGACAGCTCCATGTCCACTGAGCATATTCATACCAATTGAGTCATTACGAAAACCAAATTTTCCCAATCGGGGATCTTTGAAATTTCGTTCAAAATTATCACCCAACCGATGACCGAAAGTTGCCTTTCTAATTCCAACGGAAACACCCACTTGAAAAATAATGAGTACAGCAACCACTATCCCAATACCAATTAAAATACCCCTAAATGAATGTGACTGTGTGATATTTTTTATATTCATATATATATTTAATTATCAAACGCTAGAAGAAATACTCCTTTTGTATTTTTTACCAACATTCTCAAAGATATAAGGAAAACGCAAACTGCTATTAATGAAATCGTTATTCCTACCATTGGCATTGTTTCTACGAGAGACAGTGATAATTCTCTCCAATACACAACTATTGTATTTGTATCGGAAAAGACGAGAGAGAAATACGTATAGAAACCCGACTGATAGAACTCTCGAATCATGTATCTGACCGAAGCAACCAAACCAAATATAGAAACCAAAGCTGTCGTTGTAAATACTAAAAAATACATTTTTGCACGTCGAATCTCTTCGTTATTAATTGAAAAAATTATTTTGTCTCGTAGCTTGTCTATACTCATATCATGTATACGAAAATGGAGTGCATTTTGGTGCACTCCATTTTACACACTGCCACATCCTACACTGTTTGAATATGTACTAAGCGCCGTAATGATGCAATTCCTCTACGATATTGGCTCTTTACTGTATGAAGTGGTTTTCTCAAAAATCTACTTATTTCATCGAAAGTCATATCGCTCGTGTGTCTCAATGTCAAAACCTCTTGATACTGAGGATTTATTTGGTGTAGAAGATTTTCAACATACCTAGTATTTTCTGCCATCAAAACCAATTCATCTGGCAGAGGAAGGGTGTCAGCGAGAGTGGATGTGAGAGGATTATATCCCTCAATACTTTCAAAACCAGAAAACGGTAATTCTCTTTTCTTTCTTAGATAATCAATTGATGTATTGCGAATGATGGTAAACAACCATGTGCGAAAACTACTTGTGGAGATAAATTTTCTAATATTCTTCCATGCTTTTACAAAGGACTCTTGAGTTACATCTTCAGCGACCTGACTATCGTGTGTCAATATGTGAGCAAAATTATATGCATCAGTAAGATACCGATCAACGAGAATAGCGAGAGCATTATCATCCCCTTCTAAATAGGTAGCGACGAGTTGTTCATCAGTCAATTGCATACCTTGCATTATACCAGAAAAATCCCGCGATGTTATCTCAAACAAAAATACAGCCCAGTGACGAGCGCTATCTGAATTAAAATTATCGAAAAAACTTTTTTAAGATTATTTTGCTCTGTCGGAGTATAGTACGAATACACACCCAAAGATAGGACATACACGACCACAGCGAGGACTATAACTATGAGGAGATTTGGACCCTCAGGATCATCAAACCACGAGAACATTGCTCTGGAGCAGATAATGGATGTTACAGCGAGAGTTATGAGTGAAATATTTTTTGATTTTAAATACATACTTTGTTACCCAAGTATACATTAAAAATCATCGTACAAGAACAATCAAAAAACGTAGGATATGCTATACTCAAACCTAAATCAGAAACAACTACACGTATGAAAAACAAACTAATTTCACCAAAAATTATAATCCTTTTTACTGTCTTTTTAGACGTACTTGGACTAGGAGTCATTATCCCCATTCTGCCATTTTACGTGGAATCCTTTCATGTGTCTGGAATCGTAGTGACATCCCTGTTTGCAGTCTTTGCTTTATTCTCATTTTTTAGCGCACCGATTTTGGGAGCAATTTCTGACAGAAAAGGAAGACGTCCAGTTCTTCTCATAAGTCTTGCGTCGAGTGCAGTCGGTTGGATTGTCTTTGCCTTTTCGAAGACAATTTTTGGACTCTTTCTTGGAAGAATTATCGATGGATCAGCAGCGGGAAATATCTCGACTGCCCAAAATTATTTAGTTGATATTGCAAAAGATCAAAAGGAACGGTCAAAAAATCTCGGGCTGATTGGCGCAGTCTTTGGAGTAAGTTTTATTATCGGGCCATTAATTGGTGGTGTACTCTCAAGCATCAGCATGAAATTGCCTTTTATTATTGTTGGGATACTGTCTGTGGTGAATACAATACTTGCATACTTCTTTTTGCCTGAAACACACCACGAGAGAAACACTGCAAAACTTTCTATAAACCCATTTTCACCAATCATTACAGCACTAAAAAATAAAAACATCTTACCACTCTATATTTCTTGGTTACTGTTCGGTATTGCAATCTCACTCAACCAATCCATCTTCGCACTCTATATTGCTCACGTATTTTCTTGGACAGTGATAGCATCTGGATTCTTGATGGCACTCATCGGAGTTATCATATCCATCAACCAAGCCTTTGCCATTCGAAAAATTTGGCTTGCATATTTTAAAGAATCATTCTTGATGGTTTGGGTGTTCATCCCCTTTGCGATTGGCTATCTCATCATGGCATTACCATTTAAATTTGCCTTTCTCTGTGGACTCATCGTCACTGCCTTCGGCCAATCCCTCGTGCGCGTCATCATGACGAGTCAAATCATTGGTTTTTCTGCTAAAACAGAGCAGGGAGAAAACATGGGTATTCTTGCCTCTCTCATGTCTCTCTCAATGATTTTAGGACCACTCTTTGGAGGTCTCATATACGAAGCATATCCAAGCCTACCATTTATATTGTCTGGAGTAATTTTATTTATTACTTTTATTTTTATATTCAATACATACAAAAAAATAAAACCTCACGAACATATCGATGTCGAACCTGTGGAGGTGGTGTAGATTATTCAACTTTTGATGTCCGTACCAACAAAGAATCAATGAGTTGATTATATATACAAAAAGATGTAATCTTATTCCTCAGAAAGGAATTTATGAATTACAGACACGATTTTGAATCTCTAGAGTATATGCTAGAGAACACTGTATATTTCTCTTTGAGTGACGGGAAACCAAAAAACTCACCCGATGTTGTAATTACAGAATTAATCCCTTTTAAGGGAAACTTTACCGGCAGTAAAGATGTAGACAATTTTAAACAAGCAAATGAACTCATGTGGCTAGAGGAGGATGCACGGACAGCAAAAAAAATGTACATCCTCTGGACACCACACATGAGAACCGTACAAATCGCATACGCACTTATGCGTGGGTGGTGTCCAAGTGGAGCAAGCTTGGTTAAATTGGTATTCGATAAAAACAATTTGGTGCCCTTAATCGAACCGCGTAAATAAACGCGGTTTCAATTTTCTCCCTCCATTTGAACCTTAAGCAGTAAAGCTCTCTGTATAATGTGATCTCCGATTATACCCCAATCAAAATATTTCTTGTAATCTTTTGGATCTATGAGTTCTATCTTTGTAATTTCACCACCATCTGGATCCGCAATAAAAGGACCATACGGTTCGACAATACAAATTGATCTTGTTTGATTAATAATTCCTTTAGGTTCAAACATCTCTTGGAAACCAACAAAGCAATGTTTTAAAACTTTCATATTTGTCTCCTCTTTTACCTCCCGTATTACGGCATCACGAACACTCTCTCCTTCTTCTACACCTCCACCAGGTGGAGTCCAGCGATCCTTTTTATCAGAATATACTAAAACTAATTTATCACCATAAAAACAATATGCATGCGCCCCTTTTATTTTTTTATCTTTTATATCAAATTCATTGTATATATCATGATACACAACATTCAAAACTTGTCCCAATCTGTTTGTAAGAGTTGATTTAATTTCCATAGTTTTAAGTAAAAATAGGAAATCCTCCGAAGGCTATTAGGTTCTACTCGGATTAAACTCAATAATCCACTCGATACCGTATTTGTCCCTAAACATACCAGCGTATGTTCCCCATGGACTCTCCCCGACTGTCCCCTCTACATGTCCTCCGGCAGATAGTTCATTAAATATTCTCTCGGCCTCTTCTTTAGTATCTACAACCACATTAATTTTACTTCTGTTTTCATTTTCACTCACTGTTCCCATAAACTCAGGTACATCATTTCCAATGAGTACAGTGGTACTACCAATCGGCAACGTAATCTGCATGATTTTGTTCGCTTCTGTGTCGGGAACCTGAAATTCAGGACTAGTAAGATCCTTGAAACGAATTACTTTTGTAAATTCACCGCCAAAAACAGATTTATAGAAACCAAACGCTTCCTCTGCATTACCATTAAAATTGATCCACGGGTTTATTTGTATCATAGGTGCATTATATCAAATAATTAATTATTTTTACCCAAACAAACCTAAACTCCACAAAAACTTATAAGTTTTTAATTACATTTTTATGCATGAATTGATTATGCCAAACTTTACAGAGTTGGTAGTTTGGCAGAGGAATCAAAAAATATTAAGGCAAAAGAAAAGGCCGACGATTGGATACGTCGCGCCTTTGTGCCAAGCAAGTGCCCTTTATTTTTCTAATAAAATACCAAGGGCTCGCGCGTCATTCAACGCGATCTCATAATAATCAGTTTTTGCTCCTTTCGGTGGTGGGACGAACTTCCCAAGTTTGGTGCCAAATACACCGACACTGACCATCCGGCGCATGAAGGCATCGACCTGATTGGTCAATTCGGCTGGTACTTCTACTGCTCCAAATCTTGTGAGACCTCGGGATACAACTTTCCACTCACGACTCCGAAGCATTTCAAGAATCTCCTGTTCTCCTTTTTTAAGCTCGATCTGAGCCAGCATCTTCTTGCCAGGCTCTCCGTTTACATGTATAACACCCATTTAAATCTCCTTCTGGATGAGAATTTATCACGAATTTTACTAAAAATCAATAGCTGACCGTCTAGGATGATATCCACTAATAAGGAGGTTGATTGGAATAAATCCAATTATTTATCATATTTTGTATCGTAATTTTTAAATTCAGAAAGAAGAAGGTTTGTGGTAATTTGAGACACAGTTATATGAGTTTAAACTTTACCATTTTTACTATCGTATCAGGAGTTACTTTGTCTCCATAGTAAGTCCTGTATGCCTCATACATTTTCTCCTCACTCTCAAATTTCTCATGGCCATCAAAGTCTGAATCTTCCAACTCACTGAGTTTCTTTTCTTTCACACCTATAATTATTGCTTTAGCAAAAGGTTCTTTAGTGTTCCAATTAATGAGTTCCACTTCATCATTGATGGATAAATCCTTGTCGTCAAAAAGTCTCCATGTAGAAGTTTTCTCTCCCGACTGAACTAACGGCACCAAATAATCTCTGAATTTAATCGTTTTCATTTTAATCTCCATATCCAATTTTCTTTCCATTCTTCACATATACATTTTTATCGAGTCCGCGGTTGTAATAACTTAAATCTTTTGTGTTTAAAAATTTATTTCCGTATTCACCAAGTGTAAGTTCCCATTCTTTTAGGGCTTTTTGTTTCGGTATTGGATCGTGATGGGTAATCAAACCCATTTTTGGAACATACATCGTTCTTTTCCAACCACCACCTTTAAAAATAAGATTTTCCTCTCCAACAGTGTGAATAGGCTCTCGATCAATCATTCTGTAGATATGACTCTTGGCCACTGGTTTTAAAATATTATCACTCACAATTTTAATTGATCGTGCTATTGCTTGTTTGAAACGGATCATAAAAACATTTTCTGGGTATACTGTTTGGTCGTTGTAAAAAAATAGTTCTTCAAATTTATCTTTAAATTCTTTATATCTCATTGGGAAAAAGCCACTCTGTATAGACCATTTCAAATCAAAAATATTGAAATCTAAAGCAGAACCTCTTGTCCAAATGTTGGTTAATTTTTTGCTACCCCACACAGCGGTTGCAAGATATTTTTCTTCTTTTTGCATATCCAAAATAATTTTCTCAATATATTCCGGCTTTACTAACCAAGTATCCGAAGCAAGAAGAATCACATAATCAACATCGGGATATTTTTCAGAGAAGCATTTTACCCCTCCATTTATTAAAACTTCTGCACCCTCAAAGTGCCCTGGATTATCTAAATATAATAATTCGTCTTCAAGATATTTTTCTGGCCACCAATCCTTTTCCCCATTAAAAGAATGGACAATAACGACATCTTTTAATAATTCACTTTTCTTCCACACATCACGAATAATCTCTATATTGATACGAGCATCATCTGTCCGATTGTAGGTATAAATGAGAACACCAACTTTCATAGCAATATTATATTAGAAATGGGGGGATATTACTACTTTTGAATATTTATACTTGGATTATTTATTTCTCTTACTTCAAAAGGGATCTCAAGAAAACGGTACCTGACACCGATTCCCGATTCCTGACACCGATTCCATGTGTGTTTTTTCAAATTGATAAATATGGCTGAAATTCAGTGCTGGCTATCCAGTATGAAATTGGAATTATTTTCCCAAAGATTTAAATGAAAGGAAAACCCGCCAATCGACGGGTCCTTTTCCGTCGGGCAGGTTACTGGAAATTATGAGCTCTCACAAAAGTATTTGTGCTCCCGTAGAAATATTTGAAGCTTCTGATCGACTTCAAATGCCTCCATGATCATTCGGTAGTACTCTGGAGAAATATCTACCCAACATCTGTCTGGGTCATCATCGAATTTTACATTCTCTCGATTAAAGGGTAGCACTCGGAGCCCATGAGATAGTTTAGTCACCAGTACATGATTTCCGTTAGTCATCCAAACCAGAAGCCCCACGTACAATGTCTCGCTCCATCCGTTTGGACGGCGTTCTCTGTATACTACTTTTCTTGCTTGCATGTTACTCTCTCCTAATAAGGAAAATACTGGTAAAAGTGTTTTAAGTCAAGTGCTAGCCGTCTGGGAGAGTGTCTGAACAAAAATACTAATTGAACAATGATAATTTTCCCGTAAATTCCTTAAGATCATTTGCATTTCCAAACATACATATTCCCCAATATTCCAATTCAGCTTCAGGTGTATTTTTTGTTCTGTCTAGTTGATCAGCAGAGGTTCCAATAGTCATTGTACTTGTAAAATCAGTGAACAATATATTTCTCTGTATAGCCTCATTTCTAATTTTTCTGATTTGGTTCGAGTTTTCTCCTTTTAATATAATAAACGGAAAATGAGAAATCTTTGGATGAATTCCTCCATCTTTATCAATGTATTCAAGAAAACTCATTTCCGCACCTTTTCCGAATCCACCCGCAAGTCCAGCAGTCATATGCCCGAGAGCATTCATCAACTTACCGGCTTCAATCTTTTTGTTCAAAACTGCTACAAATTTTTTTGAATTTTCATCTGGTAACATATATCAATATTATACTAAAAAGTTTGAGGGCACCAGACAGATAAATAACTTTACGTTGAAAAATACATCTAAATTCAATGCTGGCTGTGTGGGACGACGTTGGAACTAGTATGTTAATAAATACTAAGGTTTTATTATAACTACAACAGTCTTATTTTTGTAAGGTTTAATTATTTGCACATCATATTCTACTTCTTTTAAAGTCTCCAGAAAATGTTTCAAATCTTCTGATCCAACATACCGTCGAAGTGTCCGTTTTCTATCTTTCTCTGAATATTGAGAACCTGAGTCCGCCTGTATTTCATTATCACTGTGTAATACACTTTCAAGAGTTGAAATATCCCCCATTATTTTTCCTCCTTTTTTAGTAACACGTAAAAGTTCATTAATCGCATCTCGCATTTTTTCTTTATCACCTACAAACATTGGAAGATAGTTATGAGCGAGAACAATCTCAAAGAAATCATCTTCAAATGGCAGGCTTACTCCGTCTGCAACAACCATTCCCTCTATTGAAGGAGCTAATTTATTTTCATATCTTTCGACTCCAATTGCATTTTTATTCCCTAATACATTTCGGACATACTGAACAAAATCTCCAGTACCCGCACCGACATCAAGAAGTTGTTTTTGTAAATCCTCAGAAGTCAGTGGAAAATCTTTTAGGTAATAGTTGAATTTTTGTTCTAATCGATTAGTGTCTTCGTTTGAGAAATCTTTGGATTGAAATTCTTCCATGTGAAAAGTATACCAAAATTCGAGTCCTTTGTATTTGCTGCCAGTCAGGGAATCTCTCCCTCGAAATTTTTTCGTCGTCACTCAAAAATTTCTGTACCACAGGGGTACTCCTATTTTCATAAATGAAAATAAGTCGGGCACCGGATTCGCGACAAGCACTGCTGTGCTCGTAGACCGCGAATCCGTTCGAGTCCCTACGCAGAGTCTCCCAGACTCTGCTGACTGACACCAAAAATCCTCCAGATTTTTGCTGCCAGTCAGGGACTCGAACCCCAATAACATCCTCCAGAGGGATGTGTCCTACCATTAGAC
>CAYVMP010000009.1:0-28517 GCA_964452635.1 uncultured Candidatus Saccharibacteria bacterium
AGTGCATCAGTGGTTGTCGCCGAGAAGAATTGGTAGAACGGAGTACCGAAGTTAGAAATCTGATTCGCAGACACGGAAAGTCCTGGCAAAGATGTTATGGTGCCGATTGTTGATGTTGCATTAATTCGATTATCTACACGAGCATCAGTAAAATATAAATTCGAACCTTCTGATAAATTCGATGTTGATTTGGCAGAAAGTGCAGTATCAAATCGTGATTGTGTGTAATACAAATTTGACCCTTCTAAAATATTGGTGGTAATCAAACCCAGTGATGATGTGGCAACCTGACTAAATCCTGTTCCCCCAGCATTACCAATTAAAATCTGATTTGCTACTACAGAAGACAGACCCGTACCTCCTCGTGATACACCTAGTGTACCCATCCATGTTGGTGTAAATGTATGCGTACTTCCAGATGAAGTTATTGTCAAACCAATATTTGTATCAGATGAAGTAGAAAAATTTTGACTTGTAGTGATTAATCCATTGAATGTTGTAATGCCCGATCCCCCACCTCCACTAATACATGAACCATTTACAGAAACACATCCACCTGTAATATCGATGCCATTTGCAAAGGTTGAGGTTGCATTAGTCCCAGTTAAAGATATTGATTTAGCCACCACAGCACCAGCAGAATCAACAGAAAAAACATCTGTACCTGACGAATCCTGAATTCTCAACAAATGTGCGATCTGATTTAAGATACCTCTTATCGAAAGTGGTGTTGATCGAGTTGATGTTGCTTCAACAGAAACTACAGAAGTTCCAAATGGAGTAGTCGTACCAAAAGATGAAGGCGTAGTTGATCCACTGACCGATCCACTCACTCGCGCGAATGGCACAGAACTTATTTTTTGACGAGGTGACAGTGTTTGAAAAGTAACATTATCTGACGAAACTTCAACTTGAAGATAAATATCATTGTTTGTTGAAAAATCATAATCAAGCGCCTCAGCGAAACTAGCCGATGTATCACCGATGTTTGCATTGAATACACCTTGTCGAACAATCAAAGGAACAGCTGTTGGTGACCCGGCTGGCCACAATCGAGTCCCAGAACCAACAGTTGAATTCGTCCAAATTGAAAACTTGAAATAGTATGTGGTACCAGTAGACCCAAGTAAATCACCGCTGGCATTAGTTAATCTTCCTTGATACCCGATCGGATGAGGAACTCCTGCTGCATCAACAGTTGTAAAATAAAACAGCAAGGAAAAAATCACCAGAATAGAGAAAATTTTTTGAGAAAAGTATTTCAAGTGATGCATGATAAAAAGTAGTCCTGAAATGTCAGAATACACCTTTTATTTTAGCATTAATAAAACACAAAAGTCTCCTTATTTCTCCACAGTTATCAACATAATATTCTATTGTTAAAATCAATGGTTTCTATACCTAATTTCCCTCCTTTTTTTCATTCTTACCAGCGTGACCATCTACCTCATATGAAGTGTTTTGTGCTTCGAAAAAGTTAACGAGCTCAAATACATCAGTTGCAGTCGACATCCATTTCGCAGGATTTGTTGCATTGTAGTATTTTGGCATACCGAGCTCTTGCAAACGACGATCTGCCACATACTGTACATATTGGTTCACATAATCTGCATTCAATCCCAAAATTCCATTTGGAAATAAATCTTTATTGTATGCAACCTCCAAATCAACTCCTTCAATAACAATATTTCTAATTTCAGTGGCAAACTCTTCAGTCAATAAATCAGCATTTTCTTCCAAAATATTATGAATGAGATTCATTCCAAACTTCAAATGGAGCGACTCATCTCGAAGAACCCAATTAATCATTGACCCAAAATTTCTAAGCTGATTTCTCTGTCTAAATGAAAGTGCAACCATGAATCCAGAGTAAAACCAGATTCCCTCCATAACAATATTTGTCGCTACGAGATTTCGAATGAAATCTTTCTTGCCATCAGTTGTTGTAATATCAAGCGTGCTTTCCGTCATTCGCTTCATGTACTTGTTAATATACGCTTCCTTGGCAAGCATCGAAGGCACTTCGAGATGAACATTAAATACAGTCTCTCTATCAAACGGAAATGTTTCGAGCACATACTCAAACGCAACACAGTGATTTGCCTCCTCCCACATTTGTTTTGCGAGATAGAGGTGACATTCTGGTGACTTCAAATACGGATAAATACCGAGAGCGATTGAACGATTTACAATGAGCTCTGCGGGATTAAAGAATGCCATAAGAAACTTAACAGCATGTCGTTCGTCTTCTGTCATTTTTGCAAAATCCTCAAGATCTTCTTTCAATGCAATTTCGTGAGGAAACCATGTATTTCGAACAGCTTGGTTATACAAATCGTATGCCCATTTATATCGAAGTGGGTGTAATGACATATCTTCAGGTGATGCTTTTCCGATGAGTGACATAGGTGGTTATTTGATTATAGATAATAAATATTTAAAACACACACAAAACTTCTAGTTGATATGCTACTGACACGCAATACACACATTATTTTCATTATCAGCCGGATCTTCTGGACCAACAGACACTGTAACCATATCACGATCCATATTGCCTGTGACAGATGATGGTGGAGTAGTTGGTGTGTGCTGAGACATCTGTGGTAGAGAACTTGTGACGGTCTCCGTTCTACTCACAATAATCTGTGTGGCTTCCGCCATTGTCATTGGAGTCGAAACTGGCATTGGTTCTGGTCGTACAACTTCGGAAACAATTGTTGTATCGACAGTCTGTACTGATACAGGTGCCACAGGAACATGGACAGGAGATTCAACGGGAGTATGTATTTCGAGTGACTTCTGAAGTGGAGCAGAGAATGCTGAAGATTTTGACAAATTAAGTGCACCAAATCCAACCTTACCTATCTTCTGAGCTTTATTAACATTTGTCGTGGACTGCTCAGCAGTATGACGAGGCTTCATGTGGAGATAGTATGTTGTTTTCACACCCTTTTCCCATGCAGTCATATAAATTTTCATTGTCTCATCAATATCACGAGTCTCTAAGTACATGTTACGTGAGAGTGCCTGATCAATCCATTTTTGCGCTCGAGCAGCAACCTCAATAAATGCGTATGGGGATGTAGTGAAGGATGTTTTGTAAATATCTTTAATGTGCTGTGGAATTTCATCAATACCTGATATATCACCCTGATTCTCAATGATAGACTCTTTCACCTGTTCCCAGATTCCCATATTTTTCAAATCTTTGACCAAGTTGTGATTGAGATCAAGATATTTTCCAGATATTTTATTTCGAGAAAATACTTGGGCAAATCGAGGATCAATACCAGGCGTCGTTGCAGCAACCAATCCAATGTTTGCATTTGGAGCAACGGCCATGAGAGTTGCGTTTCTCATTCCCTTCGAAACTTTTGCGCGTAGAATATCCCAGTTAAGTCCCTTATGCCGGCTCTCCTTAACTACAGTGAGTGGACGACCACGATCTGCTTCTAGTGTGTGAAGTGTGTCAATTGGAACTTTGCCATATGACCATCCTGATCCAACATAATTTGCGTAACTTCCTCTCTCCTGTGCAAGATTTGCAGACTCATCAATCGCCATATACGAAATAAACTCAAATATTCTGTCAGCAAAATCCCACGCATGAGGAGAATCGTACGCCATACCAAGTTGCTCAATCGTATCTGAAAATCCCATCACACCGAGACCTACTGCACGATTCTCACGATCTGATTTGGCAGCTTCTGGAATTGGGAGAACATTGATATCGATAAGATTGTCGAGTTGGCGAACAGCAAGTCGTACAGACTCTTCAAGACGTGCCCAATTGACTTCTTTATTCTTAATATGTGCAGATAGGTTCAGTGAAGCGAGATTACACACCGCTACATTTTCTCTGTCCTGTGGTAGACATATTTCTGTACACAGATTGGACATGTGGATGGTACCGGTATTGTTGTTGAGAGCACGAAGATTTATTGTATCTTTCCACGTAAGCCATGGATGTGATGTTGTCTGAAGCGCAACTAAAATCTGACGAAACTGTTCGGTTGCAGGAACTTTTTTAAAGACACGCATTTTCCCAGCTTCAGCCATTTCAACGTATTCTCGATATCTTGTTGAAAATGCTTGTCCATAGAGTTCATTGAGATCGGGTGTTTCCTTTGGATCAAACATATACCACTCCTCCCCTGCATTTACCCTTCGCATAAACTCATCTGACATAAATACAGATGTATTTGCCGTACGCATACGCATATAGTCATCTCCCGCATTATGTTTCCAATCCAAAAACTCAGGAAAATCAATATGCCAATTTTCCATATAGAAACAGAGTGCACCCTTTTTCTTCCCACCTCGCTGAATTGCACGAATCGCAGTGTCTATAATCTTTGCAAACGGTGTTGGGCCGGTTGATGTTCCATTATTTGAATGAAGTGGTGACCCTGATGCTCGAAGCTTTGTCAGAGATGCCCCAATACCTCCAGACCCTTTTGAGAGCAACATGACGTCAGCGACCGACTTCGCAATATGTGCCATATCATCATGAATCTCAAGAAGATAACAGTTTGAGAGTGCCGGATTGATTGTCCCCGCAGCAAGATTTGTTGACCCACCAGCAATATACTCAAATCGAGACATTTTATTGTAAAACTTTTTTGCCATTTCAGTCGGATTCTTTTCGTTATACGAAAGACCCATAGCAATTCTCATGAAGAAATACTGAGGTGTCTCACGTGGAGTTTGATCAACATTTTTCATAGCATATCGGTTGATGAGGCCATCCAAACCTGCATATTGAAAAAGCTCATCTCTTTCGAGGACAAGTGACCGAGAAAGTTCATCTAAATCAAAAGCATCAATGAGTTTAGGGTGTAATCTTCCATCTGCAACACCAGCCTTAATAAATGATATGAACCCTTGTCGATGTTTCGATACTAAATCACCTTGATCTTCTTTATCGTATTCGCCAATCACCTGACGATAGATGGTTTTGAGGAGGAGACGAACAGCGACAATATCATACTCAATATCATCTTTTATGTTCTGCACAGCCGCATTGATTGTCGCCTGATCGAGTTCATCAGTAGTGATACCATCATAGAGAGTCAACCGTGTTTCAGTTGCAATCTGTGTAACTTTTGCAACTGGATCAAACAAACCAGTACATGCACGTTCAATAGAACGGTTAATTTTGTCAGCATTAAACGGTACTTTTGTACCATCATGACGTGTTACGGTGATGTTCATATGTGATATCAAATAAAACCTAATAAAAATTCAATTTTGTTCAACAAAATCATTTTTTCACAAATATTTATCTAAAAAAATGAAAAAAGTGATTAAATTTCGTAAAAAACAAAAAATTGTTCATTTATTCTACTCTAAAAACATGTAAAAAACTGTGGATAATCGTCTCATAAAATAGAAATTTTTTAATGTAAAGTGAACGGCTCAAAAAAGTGTTGTGCTACCTCCCTATTTAGTTGCCACATTTGAGACAGTGGCAAAGTCACCAACGCGAATACCCGCTATCTCGCTTTGACCATCAAGTATTTCTAAAACAAAACGAGCATCAACTGGTGGATAGAAAACGGTTGGATATGTGCTTGGTAAGACGGATTTTTCTATGTATACAACTTTTTTGTTTTCATCAAGCCAAATAATATCAATTGGAAAAGTCATCTCCTTCATCCAAAAACCATACCGATCAGGTTTAGGGAAGGCAAACAACATCCCCTCCCTCTGAGTTAGGGGTCTATGTCCAGACAATCCCTTCTCAAGCGCATCTGGTGTAGAAACAATCTCCACCACAAACCTCTGTGTTCCAAACACAACCTCACCCTGCCCTGAGGAAACGGTAGCACTCGACAATGTACGTATATACAGATATATACCCAAACAGAGAATTATTCCAAATAAAAATAATACTGTATATTTTTTCATATGTATATTCTACATGCATCCCGCCATTATTGCCAAAATTAAATTAGTGTTGCATTTTTTAAATTTTGATATACTATTAGCAGACCATGAATTCTAAAGAAAAGATAGTGCTTATTGGTGGTGGTGGAGGTGTATACCGCCTCGCAAAAGCACTGAGACATGCATATCCAGAGCACCACATCACCACCATCCAGACAGTGTTTGATAGTGGTGGACACTCTGGCAAACTCCGCGATGAACACGGCATCCTTCCACCCGGAGATATTCGACGAGCAATTCTTGCGCTTTCAGATGAACACATTGAACCAGACCTTCGTGAGCTTCTTTCCTATAGATTCACCAGAGCTGGTGCTGCTCTTGATGACGCATCTGTTGGAAATATCCTCCTTACAGCACTCGTCGATATGCATGGTGGACTCATTCCGGCAATCGAAGCAATGTGTAGAATATTTAATGTAACAGGAACAGTTCTTCCTGTTAGTCTCGATAGCGCAGAACTCTGTGCAACACTCTCTGATGGATCACATATCACAGGCGAAGGAAATATCGACTCTCGACCATTCACAGATGATCGATACATTACATCTGTATATCTCGAACCAAAAGCAACTATCTACCGAGGTGCATATGATGCGATTACACATGCAGACAAAATCGTGATTTGCCCGGGAGATCTCTATACATCGATCATTCCAAATGTATTAGTGGATGGATTTAACCGTGCAATTGCCGAAAGAAAGGGCCAGCTTATTTATGTTATGAATATAATGACAAAAAAGACAGAGACTCATAATTTTAAAGCATCTGATTTTGCAAAAACAATACTTTCATACATGGGGTGTGAAAAATTCGATACAATCATCTGTAACAACACAGAAATACTCCCCCATCTTCGTGCACAGTATACAACCGAAAATGCAGAACCAGTAAATATCGACGAGAATACATTGTCTACATATACTGATCATATTATTACCGCAGATCTAGCAGATCAAAATAGTGATATTGTGAGACACAATGCACACGTAGCTGATTTGATTAGTGAATTATAATTTTACACAAAACAAAAAACCACCAATCCGGTGGTTTTTTGTTTGAGTGAGTGGTGAGATTACCAGTTTCGACCTCCTCGGTCAGAACCTCCGAAACCTCCTCCATTACCTCCTCGGTTGTTATCTCGTGGAGCTCGTGGTTCCATAGGACGTGCTTCATTTACTGTAAGCTTTCGTCCATCAAGTTCCTTGCCGTTCCACATTTCAATAGCTGCATCTGCTGCTGCATCCTCAGCCATTTCGACGAAACCGAATCCTTTTGATCGGCCTGTCATTCTATCCATAATAATAGTTGCAGAAACAACTGTTCCTGCCTGTGAGAATGCATCTCGCAAACCAGCATCGTTAGTACTGTATGAAATGCCTCCTACGTATAGCTTTTTTGCCATGTATATTGTCCTCGTCTTTATTTTAAACTGTAAGGCGACGAGACTCTCTTCTTTTTCCAATCACAAACCCAAAAATTTGAATTGCGCAAGAAAACCTATGAGAAACTTACATGGCTCTATTATAGTCTATATGGACTTAAAAGTCAAGGTGTTCTGTAGACTATTATGCACACTATCTACCCTTCTTATCTTTTGATTTTAGTGTAGAGGAAGCCGTCGTGGAGGACGCTATATTCTGAGTACTCGTACCGATTAAACCTCGAACTGATTCTTTGGCAGTACGAGATGTAGGACTAGCCATCTTAGCAGTACTTGTCGCAATACTTGTTGAACCAATATCACCTACCACACGTGTCGCAGAAAATGTATCAGCCTCATCCCTCCCCTCTCCAGATTCACCATTGAGACGAGCTTCTGTGCGTGACAGATGAGCGATCTGAACGGATATACTTCCCGCAAAGTCAGAGATGAGTTCACGTTCATTATAATTTTCTGGAGATTCAGAGAGTTGTGCCAAAATAACTTGATGGTTTTCGAGTGAATTTTTCAAATCAGAACTTACTTGTTGTGCAACGACCCCATCACCACTCGTGTGAAGCTTCTCAATCGTTGAAACAACCTTTTCTGCATCTTCATCAAGCTGAACTTTTGCTTGCATTTGTGCTGACACATCAAGTTTTTTATCAGATGCAAGTGTTTCAACTTCCTTGAGCCGATTAACTATGTGTGATGCTTTTGTCACTGCAATCGCACGAGGAGTGACAGACAAAAGTGATTCAACCTTTTCATTGAAACTGATTTTTATAGGATACAAAACATCACCAGGAAGTGCCCCGCGTGCAGCAAAAGAAACACCACTTGTTAAAACAAATACGACAATAAAGGCGACGAGCAAAGATTTCTTATGGGGATATGTATACACATATGACCCGATAGTGCCCATGAGATTTTTAAAAAATGGGCTCTGTACTCGGGGTTCTACTTCTCTATTTTTTTCTGATTGCAAAACAGGTTTGAATTCATCAACCTCTTTTTTTATATAATCTTTTGTCTGTACTACCTGTGATAAAGATAAAGATTGGGACATATACCGCATCAAATGTTCTCTCATGCGTGATTTTTCTGCCACACTCAAAGACACGCTCTCTGCCTTATCAAAAAGGTCATTGATAGTAGAATTTGCATCAGTATCTATTTTTTTGTTTTCATTAAAATCATTCATGTTTTTTAGTATGATTGAACAATTCCTGAAGCTTGTGTATTCCTCTGTGAATTCGTACCGAAATGGCATTTTCTGAATCACCTATAATCTGTGCAATCTCTGACAATGAAAGCTCTTGAACGTATCTCATAAAAATCACTTCTCGATACACATCTGGAAGTGACGAAATGAGTGCGATAGCCTGACTTCCATCCATTGTATTTACCATCGATTGATAATCGTCCACAGATGGTTCAAATCCCTTCTCATCTTCGAGTGTTTCGAGGGATAGTACAATTTTTCGTTTTCGATATTCATCGATAATCAAATTTCTACCTGTTGTGTAGAGAAACGCTTTAATATTTAAAATTGGCGTAGAATTTTTTTGAATGTGACCCCATGTTTTCATAAAAATATCCTGCGTCATTTCAAGTGCTCGTTCTCGATCTCCAACACGAAAAAAACAGTACCTAAAAAGTGCGTCTGAGTGAAGATTAAATGCTTCGATGAACATTTTTTCCACTTCCGTATGTTGCTGGTTTTTATTGGTAGTAACCATAATGGTATGACGTAACGATACTATAGATATTACATATAGTGTTTTAGAGAATGATACACCAATAGAAAAAAACGACAATGGGATAGCACCAATGTATCTAGCACACAAAAACTTAGATAATTTTAAACTCGTCAAACACCTGTCGGTAAAGTTCAATTACTCTCTTAACTTCCCGTGCAGACAATTGAAAATCTGACCCTTCATGAGCAATCTGATTTCTAACTTTATGTGCTTCCCACGCCAAATCAATAGTTGTAAAATCACTTTTCTCAACAGCCTTCAGTTTATCTGCCATAGTATCGCCGGGTAAATGAAGTGTATCGAGCATTCTATCAAGTACAATGTCTGCTTCCATTATTGCCTGTCTCCAATCATTTTGGTTCTGTGACTCACTGTGAGCAAGTATTCTTTCCCATTGTGGGTTTAATGCTCTCTGTGAAGTTTCGACTACTGGATAGAGAAGGATTCTCTCCTGTAAACGTAGACGAGATATATGACGATATATATATACTATTGCAAAAATAAGTAGAATTGAGAGGAAAAATAGAAATATTTTCACAAAAGTTATGAGTGAGAAAAGGAAAATAATCGTGCGTTCAAAAAATGTTGGCTCACTCTCAATGTATCCAATATCACTTTCCTTTACCCAACCACCGGGATCACGAGAAAAGTCAACGTAATAATACGGTATACCATTTACAATTACTGGTCCTTGCAAAATTTTTCCTCGTGCATTCAATGCCTGTGTACCAATCACTCGTCCACCAGCACTTTCATATACAGATATATTTCGAAGTGCAACGACTCCTGCACCAATTGGATTTAGGAGAGATGCAATCGGTCGAGTATGTGAGAGAATGATACTCTGTGGTGACAGTCCTGCCCATCCACGTGAAAATATTCGATGCGATGTTATACCAACAATAATACTGTTGACTATGTAGAGAAATAGAAACAATCCAAAAAACAATGTGACTATTTCCACAAACGGATCTTTCGGTGCAGGCGCAGGGGGAGCTGGTTTATCTCCAGGTTTTGCTCCCCCTTCTGGTTTTTTTACTTCATCTGCCATAAATATAATAAGAACTCATTACCAAAAACCAATATATACATTATATCACTCATTTAAGAATTTTTTACCTATATCAAAGAGAGTTTGATCATGTCCATGTGGGGCCATAAACTGAATACCGACTGGCATCTGAGTTGCACCGACTGAAACCATACCCGACGGAACAGAGATTGCAGGAATGCCAACAATATTTGCAGTGACAGTAAAAATATCAGCGAGATACATCGAGAGTGGATCATTCGCCTTCTCCCCTATTTTAAATGCAGGTTCTGGTGTTGTTGGTGTTGCAATAACATCAACATCTGCAAATGCTCGTTTGAAATCACCTGAGAGTTTAGTACGAACTGCGAGAGCTTTTCCGTAATACGCATCATAGTAACCCGTTGAGAGAACATACGTTCCAATGAGAATTCGTCGACGTACTTCTGCCCCGAATCCCTGTCCTCGAGTTTTTACATAATCCTCGAGAAGATTTGCACCGTCCACGTGCATACCATATTTCACACCGTCAAACCGTGCCATGTTCGATGATACTTCTGCTGGCATGAGAATGTAATACACAGCGAGTCCGTATTGTATGTTTGGGAGTGTAATATCTTTTATTTCAAAACCTTTTGTTTTAAGGGTTTCAATTGATTCGTCAAAATTCCTACGAACACTCGGATCAATTCCATCCTGATTGATTATGTGGTACGGAACACCAATAACCATTTTTTCTTTTGCATGAGAAGCTGGATATGTCGTTTCTGTATATGTTGTACTATCGAGTGGATCATGTCCTTTGATTGCATTATAGAGCATCTCTGTATCCGTTACAGTCTTTGCGATTGGACCAATCACATCAAGAGACGAACCCATCGCCATGAGTCCATGTCGGGACACGCCACCATACGTTGGTTTAAATCCGACAACCTCACAAAAAGCACTTGGTTCACGCACAGATCCACCAGTATCAGAGCCAAGTGCCCCCAGTGCTCCATTCATTGCCACAGCAGCCGCTGAACCCCCAGACGATCCACCTGATACACGCTCTATATCGAGTGGATTTTTTGTAACACCAAAAGCAGAATTTTCTGTAGAACCACCCATAGCAAACTCATCCATATTTGTTCTACCAAGAAAAACTACACCCTGTTCTTTTAATTTTTTAATTGCTGTTGCATCGTATGGTGCTACAAATCCTTCCAAAATCTTTGATGCTCCCGTTGCTGTTTTCCCTGAAATAAGAATATTGTCTTTAACGGCAAGTGGAATACCGAGTAGTGGATTAGATTCTCCACGAGCAATGCGTACATCTGCATTTTTTGCCTGTTCAATCACATCAGTATACACTTCCAAATACGCATTAATTGTTGGATTATTTTTTTCGATTTCTGCAATATACGCATTCGCCAAATCTACAGCACTATACTCTTTAGTATCAAGAGATTTTCTTGCCTGTTTGATTGTAAGTGTATGAATATCAATCATAGAATAGTTATAGAATTTTTTTAACCTTCACATAGTCACCTTGTCGAGCTGGAGCATTAGAGAGAACTGCTTCAGTATATTGTCGTGGTTCATGTGTCACCACATCATCTCGCATTACATTGTGGAGTAACGGAAGCTCAGATTGATCACCCAAACCACCCTCTGAGACAGCATTTTTAATCTGACCAACATAGAGAAGAATCGAATCTATTTTTTCTGCAATGCTTTTTGCCTCCTCATCTGTAACTTCTACACGAGACAAATCCCCTAAATGTTTTATATCTTCTGGTGTAACCATATACGTGATAATACCATATTAAGAGCCAATCTCCAATCTAACCCCTAATATAGCCACTTGATTTAGAAATAGATTCTTAGAGCATCTCTAAAAACTCATTTTCAGACAAAACTCTCACACCAAGTGACTGTGCTTTTGCCAACTTAGAACCAGCAGACTCCCCTGCTACAACATAATCAGTTTCTTTTGAAACACTCTCAGAGACAACACCTCCTAAATCTCGAACCTTTGCCTTCGCCTCATCTCGAGACAAAGTTCTGAGTGTGCCAGTCAATACAAATGTTTTGCCGAAAAATACTTTATTTTTTTTATTATTTTCTGCATACACTACAACCTCAACGTATTTCAATAAATGTTCAACCATCTGAATTGTTTCCTCCAAAGAAAAGAAATCAACAATAGATCGAGCGACGATTGGACCAATACCGTTTATTGATTCAAGTGTTTCAAATGAAGCATTCCGAATACGGTCCAAAGTTCCAAAATGTTTTGCCAAATCATACGAAGTCTCCTCACCAACCTGTGGTATAGATAATCCAATCAAAAATCGTGGCAGAGTTGTACGAGACGCCTGAGAGATGGATGCGAGTAGGTTGTCTACTGATTTCTCACCAAACCGTGGCAGAGCAAGCAAATCACCTCTTTGTAAAGTAAAAATATCTGCATATTCACTGATTAAATTTTCTTGCAACAATACATCAACTATTTTAGGCCCCATATCTTCAATATTAAGTGCTTTTTTTGAGACAAAATGATAGAACTTGCGTTTTTGCTGTTCAAATGAATTTTTATTCACACATCGCCATGCAGACTGGCCGGAAATACGCTCAATACTTCCGTCACCTCCACAGAGTGCGACGTGAGTTGGCCAGACAAATTTCTTTTCACGACCAGTACGCATTTCTGTCATCACAGAAACAATATCAGGGATTACATCACCAGCTTTTTGTAAGATCACTGTATCACCAACACGGACATCCAACCGACGAATTTCATCTTCATTGTGAAGTGTTGCACGAGACACCGTTGATCCCGCTACAGACACAGGTCGCAAATGAGCAACTGGCGTAAGTACACCTGTGCGACCAACTTGTAACACAATATCTTCGACTACCGTTGTAACCTGTTCTGCAGGAAATTTAAATGCAATCGCAAATCGCGGTGCCTTACCTGTATACCCAAGTATTTCCTGATGCTCACGAGATGACACTTTTACCACAACACCATCCAATTGATAATCTTGTTTCGTATTTTTCTTCTGCCATTCCTTCCAATATAGAACAACATCATCGATAGTCGAACATTCCCGTGCATGAGGATTTGTTTTAAACCCAAGTTTCCCAAGCAATTTCAACTCCTCCATCTGTGTGTGTGTTGGCACAACCCCTCTTCCGAACTGTGCGATATCGTATATAAATGTAGAAAGTTTACGTTTTGCAACAACACGAGGATCAAGTTGGCGGAGTGTACCGGCAGCAATATTTCGTGGATTTGCGTACACTTCCTGTCCTGACGCCTTCTGTTCACTGTTGATGCGTGCAAATTCTTTTTTTGACAACCACACCTCTCCCTCTACAATAATATCGAATGGTTCAGTGAGAGACAGTGGGACCGATTCAATCGTACGAACATTGAGAGTAACGTCTTCTCCAACCACACCATCCCCTCGTGTTGCAGCAGAAAAAAGAATACCTGCATGATAATCTAAAACAATCTTTAAACCATCTATTTTCAACTCACAGGTATATGTTGGACGAGTTTCCTTACCAAAATGTTTCGTCAGTATTTTTGAAACTCTTTCATCAAAATCTCGAATATCTTCTACAGTAAATGCATCATTAAAAGACCATTGAGGAACTGTGTGAGTGATCTTTTTGAATTCAGACAAAGGTTTTCCTGCGACTCGCTGTGATGGAGAATCGGGGGTTATAAGTTCAGGATACTCTGACTCAATCTGTACTAACTCATGTTTAAGAGAGTCGAGAGCTTGTTCAGATATCTCCTGTGTATCCAGTACATGATACAAATATCTGTGTCTATGTATTGTCTTTTTGAGTGTTTCGAGTCGTTCCAAAACCTCTTGAGGAATCTTTCTTTTCATACCACCATACTACCAAAAAACATACTCCTAGTATATTATTTTAATTCCTCGTTCAAATTTTCTATCTGAAGTCGTATCGGTACATGATGTATTGTATCCCCGAGACTCAATGAGTGTCTGGTTGTTTGTTTGTTTGGTAACCTGTACGATTGCACACCCACGTGTGTACTGTATTTCAAATATACTCACCGCATCTGGTCCCGGACCTCCGATACGACTATATTGATTTGGAATTGTATGAACAGTCTGACTGTTTGTTGTAATGCTTATATTATTACAAGAAATCGTACCTGTTGATGATGTCGCGAATGCACTCGAAGCTCCATTTTTTAAATCCCAATACATTGCGCACTCTACACCACTATCTGCATTGTAAAACGAATACTGTGATTCCTGTCCAGTATATGCAAGTACGAGTTGTTTCAACGCAACATTAGCAACCACAAAACTAATGAGCAACAAAATACTTGTAACGATAATTGATACGAGCAGTGTAAAACCTTTTTGTTTTGAGTTATAAATATTCATAATTCTATTGCCAGTTATGTAGTGTTTCTCGTACAGTCATGCTTTTTGTGATAGACCCACTAACCCACGACAGAGTCACAGACACCTGCACCTCATTTGCTGATATTGATTGAAATTGTATTTCTCGTTTAAACCGAGTTTGAACCCAATTACCCCCACTCGTGTAACCGTATAAACCTGTAGTACTATCTTGATTTAAATACGAACATGATCCCGCACCACCACCACATGTACTTACAACACGTTGTGGGATATCTATAGTACATACTTTACCGAAATAACACGGGTCGACTCCCGTGGAAGATAGTCCATAAAGCCAGCTCCTTCCACTATTACCCAAACTTATTTGTTGTAATGACCATAAACCATTCTCATCACGTACATTTCGTATGTATTCAATCGATTCTTGAACTAAATAAAATGCAGTGATTTCATCTTTTGCAAATGTTGAGGATTGTAAACTTTTTTGAACCGCTGTAAACGTACCGAGAATCGACATTGTCAGAATAGAAATAGCAACGAGTGTTTCTACAAGAGTGAATCCGGTTTTATGTTGGTGTGGATGTCTGTATATCATATTATTGAAAATCAAATGTTCGCTGAGACACCATCGTTTCTAGTGTAAATGATGATTTGGTTATATTTGTGCTATCTGCATACCCTCGTATAACAATCACCATACGCGGTTGAAGCTGATCAGTCGCAAATGGTGCAGATCCAAACACCCAAAATTTCATTGACTCAATCGTCACATCTGGGGACGTTAGGTAGTAGGGTGTAGATCCATTAATCGACTGCGTAATACGATTACCTGTAAGTGCATACGTTACCTGATTACCATCAGAGTCTCGTACCGTGACTTGTGTATCTCCCGTTATACAATCGTTAGGTGCAGAAGTATCACCTGATGAGCCACAATGATACCGATCACCGAACCGTATTGTTCGAGTCATCCCCTCCAATGTGAAGTTTATATTATCCATCACCGCTCGGAGGGTTTTTGATTTTCGATTTGCATCGACAACAGAAAGGATTGCTCCCATTGATACAAACATCACTAAACTGAAGATGGATATCGACACCATCAATTCAATGAGTGTAAAACCTCGCTGTGTACGAAAATAGTGCATTGTAAATTAGAAGGCTATCGAGAATGAACAACTCCCGGAGGAAAAGCGACACCATGACATGCCAAGCTCCATGTTTCTACAGTACTACTATTGGTCACAGAATTTGTAATATATGCATACATCCATGGTGCCACAATCGTAGTAGCATATGGTGATGACTGTGTACCGAGACTATATGGATTTGATGGTGTTGAAACATCAAATATTTCAAACTGCTGGCTAACATTATCGACGATAAAAGCTTTTTTATTTGAATTCACTACTATAGATATTGGTCCTGTTCCACTCGTATATCCAGTACCTGTACGAACAGGATTTGATGGTACGGAAGCATCAAATACTTGGACCGTACCGTTGTTTGTATACTGTTCGTAACTTACCACATACACGTAGCTACCAAGAACAGAGAGTGCTTGACCATCACTATCAATAACCACACTACCTAGAACACTCGGACTAGCTGGATTTGATACATTAATTACTTTAAGAAGGCCATTTGATTGGACAACGTATACAGAAGTTCCATACGCACTCACAGCATTACCAGTACCACTCAGTGCCAAAGTACCCGATATTGATGCAGGGCCTCCTCCCGAACCCACGTTTATAACCTGTAGCATTCCATTTCCTGACGCCCCACCTGAAACATATACATACGATCCATACCCACTCACAGATCGAGGGCCATCCATAATAGTAAGTGAGTCAGCTTGTATTGGAGATGATGGGGTTGAAACATTGAAAATCTTCATCACACCTGTACCACCGTTGTAACTCGTTATACCAACAACATATACATAGTTTCCATTTGAAAATATTGCTTGAGGAATCATGTTGAGTGCTACAGAACCAACACTTATTGGAGTCTGTGGATCAGTAGTATCGAACACCTGAAGAATTCGTGGTTGAGATCCTCCTGATGATTGATTAACAACATACAAATGATTTGCAGTAACAGATGCGAATACCGGACCATCATTTGTAGCACTCGTATTTGTCTTTGAAACTGATGATATGTCACACGGAGGTGCGACGACATCCACGGTACGTACAATTGGTGTCGCTGAAAGTCCTCCTGAGTCTGTTACAGTGTATGTAATGTAGTATGTACCGAGCACAAGTGTATTTACTGTTCCTGTTTTAACAATAGATGCTGTAATGTCGCCATCCTCCTCGTCTGATGCAGCGACCGCGTAGTCAACATAGTCAGTGTTTAATGTTACCTGAACGTAAGGAGAGTTCCCTCTTCCCGGAAAGGAGAGAGCTGGTGGATGATTGGTAGTTGGTACTGAATTAACAAACTGAACATGTATTTGTGAACCTTGATCAACAGAAATGGTTGATTGTACATCATCTAGTTTGGCAACAATCTGTGCACCTTTGTATCCACTTCCAACAGAATTGCCATTTTCATCTGTGAAATTTACAGCAACATCTGTATTAAGTGATTGAAAATTATATTTTGGAAAAACTATATCAACTGTTTTTGCAGCAAGTGGAGGACAGAACACAGCATTTTGTGTATCTATACCGCAAATCTCAACGACCGAAACATTATTTCGTATTGCTCCCTTTGAGATACACTCTGAACCGGCAACGCACGACGAATCACCGTCGTATTTTCCATTCGCATTTTTATCAGCAAAAATATAATACACCTGTGGATCAAGTGTACTCAGTGATATACCGTAGTTTGTACTAAATTCCCCACTCCCTTTAGAAACTTCTTTTAGATTAAGACTGAAGGATTGAGCTTGTCTCATCGCAAGAGCAATTTCCTGTGATGCACCTGATACAGCAAGTTTACTTGTAAAGGATCGGTAACTGAATAAACTAACAGAAAGAATCATCGCGACAATACTTACAGAAACAAGGAGATCGATAATACTGAAACCACTAATATATTTTTTTTGTGTTGTAATCATATACTATAGTATAGAACACTTTTAAAGTATTGAACATGAAAAAAACTCACTGTGTGGATATCTGTCCATTACTTTCAAATGTAACTCGTGATACTGCCTGACGCGGAGATGTGAGAGTAAGCGATGCTGTTTGATATGGCCCCCATACCGTCCCAAATGAATTTGAAAAGTTTATTATTGCCTGAAGCTTTGGTCTCATATACAGAATATTGAGCTGTGTCGCAGATTGTGGAGGACATGTAAAAGTCGTAGCACCAAGAGACTTTGCGCATATTTGACTGATTGAAACCTCATCATGAAGTGTAATCTTCTCGACACACTCAGCACTTTGTGCACAGTTGGTATTGCCGTCGTATTTTCCATTTGCATTTTTATCAACAAACAGATAATACGCATGTGGATCAGTGGTGTCGAAAAAAACACCGTACGCATACCCAAACGACCCAGACATAGTGCCCTTAACTGAAACTCCATACGTCTGTGCTTGACGCACAGCAACAGAGACTTCCTGTGATGCTCCCGACACCGCGAGTCTATCTGTAAACGATCGGTAACTGAAAAGAGTTACCGACATGATTATTGTAATGATGGATACAACAACAAGTATCTCGACCAGACTCAAACCACGTTTTTGATTAGTCATATTCATATATATTATAGACCAAGTAAGTGCGATATGCCAAAAATATCGACATGTGTGAAAAACACATACACTGTCGCAAGTATAAGAAATGGAGCAAATGGCACCTCCGTCGAGAAGTGAGCTGTATGAATCCGAGGAGAGACACGTGAGAGAATAATCATCCCAACACCCCAGAGAGCGCCGACCCAGAAAGCAATTGTGATTGCGGAAATACCGAGACCAAATCCAAGAAACGCTCCCATACCAAACATAAGTTTTGCATCACCAAGACCAATCCACTTACCTTCTGAGATATACCAGAGAAAGGCAAATGGCAGTGAAAGAATGAACGGACTCGCAACATGAAGAATCATCTGTGTATTAAATACAAATCCCATACAGTAGATATAGAAAAGAAGCTTACAGAGAGACAGTACAACAAATGTATACACGAAAACATCCGGAATTATTTTATGTCGCATATCATACACAAAAATAACACTCAAAAGTGAAAACACAACTGCGTAGTAAATAAAGAAAATGAGTGCGTACACATCTGGATTACCAAAAACACTATAGACTGGGAGGAGTGAGAGCTGTCTCATGTAAAGCAATACAAAAAGTACACCAGTGAAAAATTCGACAAGTGGATACTGTATAGAAAGTTTTGATTTACATGATCGACATTTTCCTGTAAGTAATAGAAAACTGAACACGGGAACCATATCATACCAATGAATACGGGAATTACATTGAAAGCATACCGATCTGCCTGTTGCCGATGACATACCAGTGTTATATCGCAAAATCACGACATTGAGGAAACTACCGACGAGTGTACCGAGAACGAATACAAATAAAATAGATACAACATCCATACATATAGTATAGCAGGTACACAAACACAAATAAAAGAGATGAAGTGGTGATAACTCCAGCGTACAACAAAAAACCAGCCGAAGCTGGTTTTTTGTTTCTAAATTAAACAATTCTGATTATATACATGCTGTACCTGTAGTTCCAAGTGTGGTTACATTCGCTGCTGTCTGACCCTTTGATGCACCTGTTGAGTCAACACACCATGTAGTAAATGTTCCTTCTGCTGATTTCAACACAGAGTAAGCTGCCCATGCTCCTGCAGCTGCATTACAGTCATTAGTAGCTGCTCCTAAAGTACCTCCACCTGCAGTAGCTGCAGCTGCCATTGCAGCAACAACCTGTGCATTAGTACATACGTTTGCATATGTACCACCATCGTTATCATACTGAAGCTCTGCCTGTGCTCGCATATTGTTCAAGTTTGATTTAACAGCTGCATTTGCACCCTTTGCTCGTGCAGTGTTAAGACTTGCCAAAACTACTGAAGAAAGAATACCGATGATAGCGATAACTACCAAAAGCTCAATCAGTGTAAAACCTCGTTTCTTATTTATCATGTTAAATATTAACAATTAATAATCTTATAATTAATACTGTGTATATTATACGCCCTATAGTAAATATGAAAAGTCCCCCTGTGGATAAGGGGAGGTTTCTGTCTGCCTTGCAGACAGAAACCGGACACTTATGCCTAATGTAATCATTTGGCGAAGGGGAACCGGACACTTATGCCCAATGTAATCATTAGGCGAAGGGGAGCCCTTCTTAACCCTATGTGGTTCCACAACCCCGCCCAAGATGAGTGTTCGCTTCGCTCGCTCATCTCGTGCATTAGTGTACGATAACAGCCGGTTGCTACGCACCGTGCTGTTATCTCCCTAAGCCGCGCTCGCAATATTGTAAATAGGCATAAGCACAGCAGCAAGAAGAATTCCAACACCTAAGCCAAGAGAAACAATCATAATCGGTTCAATAAGTCCCACAAGTGTATCAACTGCATTTGTCACCTCACGTTGATAGAACTTTGCCATTGTTTTTAAAATACTTCCAAGTTCTCCCGTTTCTTCACCCACCTTTATCATTTGAACCATAATCCCCGGTATTTCTGGATAGTTTGCAAATGATTTTGACAGAGAACTCCCTCCTTTTACCTCAATGAGTGTACTATCCAAAATTGATTTATAGAGATAGTTATCTACCACAGATGCTGTAATCTCAAGCGCACGAAGAATAGGAATACCTGCAGTAATCATAGTGTTGAGGTTATCTGCAATACGAGAGAGATAGAGTTTTTTATACAAATCACCAAGATACGGTATTTCTAAACGAAGTGAGTCAAGTCGAAGTGCCCCCTCCGGTGTCTGCTGATACTTCCATACAGCGAAACCTGCGAGAATAATGGCGAGAGCAATAAAAATACCATAATGCACAAACACTCCACTGATACCGAGCACGATCTTCGTATATATAGGTATATCCTGACCAGACTCGAGAAGCATGACACTGATTTTAGGAATAATCACCGTGAGCATGAGTATCATCACACCAATAAATGTAGCGATAACGAACGCTGGATATACAAGTGCATTTTTTGCCTTTGATGTAACCTCGTACGTACGATCGAGATAGTCCGCAAGATAACTAAATGATTCATCGAGCTTTCCAGACTCCTCACCTGCACGAACCATGTTGACGTAGAAATTTGAAAAAAGATCTGGATGACGATCCATCGCGTTTGAAATAGAACTTCCACCAGAGATATCATCTGCAATCTCCATGAGATGCTTCTGCATAATTGGCTTCTCCATCTGCGCACCAAGCAATTTAAAGATACGCAATGCGGACACCTGTGCACTAAACAATGTAGCCATCTGACGAGACAGAATCACCACATCTTTATTGGAAATATGGTTAAAAACTGAAATATTACCAAGTGAGAATTGGCTTTCTTCCTTTGCATGTATTTCAGAGAGAACAAGCCCTCGTTTCTGTAAAATACTAATCGCAGAATCAACTGAAGCAGATTCAATCTCCCCCTGTGTCCCCTCGCCTGTCTGTGTAATGGCTTTATATATAAACAACATACAAATATAAATTAAATAAGTTTCTCAAGTCCTTTTGGATTATGTGAGAAAAGAAGTGCGTTTTCAGTCGTAATTTCTCCCGTACGAACCAGCTCAATCAGATATCTGTTTAGATCAATCATACCCTGATCCGATCCTGTTTCAATCACTGTGTTTATCTCATGTATTCTGTTTTCACGAATGAGATTTGACACGGCGTTGTTATTGATAAGCAACTCACATGCAGGAATGAGCCCTCCAGAAATACGTGGAACAAGTCTTTGAGAGAAAACTCCCAGAAGTGACGCTGAAAGTTGAATGCGAATTTGGTTTTGTTGTTCTGCTGTGAACGAGTCGATAATACGAGCGATGGTCTGTGCTGCAGTATTGGTGTGTAGTGTTGAAAATACAAGATGTCCTGTTTCTGCCGCTGTTACTGCGGTCGCCATTGTTTCAGGTGTACGCATCTCACCAATCATGAGCACATCAACATCCTGACGAAACACACCCTGCAACGCCGTGTGAAAGTCGGGAGTATCCTGCAATACCTCACGCTGATCTATTACTGCTTTCTTTGATTCAAAAATAAACTCGATTGGGTCTTCGATAGTAATGATATGTTCGAGACGACGCTCATTAATCATGTCGAGCATCGCAGCAAGTGTTGTTGATTTACCCACACCAGTCGGTCCAGCAACAAGAAAGAATCCTTGTTGTTTTGTTGTAAATGTTTCGAGTACAGATGGCAATCCAAGTTCCTCAAAGCTTTTTATTTTTTTTGGAACGAGACGAAGTGCGATACTTACTTTATCTACTTGAAAGTAAGCATTTCCTCGAAAACGAATCTCATCTTTGTGATTGTATGCAAAGTCAACCTGCTTTTGTGACAAAAATATTTCTTTTTTGTGAGCATCGAGCAAAACATCAATGAGACCCTTTATATCTGCACGCGAAAGTACTGGTTGTTTGACGAGAGGAATGAGAGAGCTTGCTACACGAATAATAGGCTGACGCTCTTCGGCAAGGTGAAGATCTGATGCATCTTCTTGGATAACAATTGATATCAAATCATCGAGTACTTTTTTATGATCCATAAAAATATGATTAATTATTTTGCGTGTTTTTTCTCATAAATAGTCTTTACCTTTTCTACAACCTCAGATGGAATGGTTGTTGCCTTAATGATATACCCATCAATTCCAAGCTCCTCTGCGCGCTTCTGGTCTTCGTTTTGATTGTTTGTCAAAATCACAATGACTGCCTGCGAAGCCAATTTTTCCTCTCGAATAGTTTTGAGAAGTTCCAAACCATCCATTGTCGGCATGATGATATCCAAAATAATAATATCCACATGCTGTCCTGCCCGCAGTTTTGTAAGTGCGACCGCACTTCCTGACGCCGTATCTACATCAAATCCATTTTTCTTAAACTTCAACACATACATATCAAGGAGAAACCGATCATCATCAACAAGCAAGATTTTAATATTTTTATTCTCTTCCATGGTAAATATATTATAGCATATTAACTTCCTCAAAAGGAATAAGTCTCTCCATCGCTTTCAAAATTGCGTCCTCTTTCATCGTGAGCATTCCCTTCGATCGAGCAACTCTAAATATCTCTGACTCGATTGGATTTTTAAGTATCACTGATTCCATTTCTTTATCCATTTCGATAACTTCCATGACTGCAACTCGGCCACGCATGCCGTTTGGACAGTCTGATGTACTACTGATTTCATACACACTATCTGAGAAATGAATATCTGACTTATATTTGAGTGGCAAATCTTCAAACTGTTTATCTATCATCATCTTCAAACTACCCTGTATTGGAAGTGGCTTCCCCGAGTTAGGACAGAGGCCACTCACCAGACGCTGTGCAATCGCCAAAATAAGAGTTGGCGCAATCAAATATGGATCAACTCCCATATCTATAAGTCGAGGTATCACACCCACCGCAGAGTTGGTGTGAATAGTTGAAAGCACGAGGTGACCTGTAAGTGCAGCTTGAATTGCGAGCTGTGCTGTTTCTTTGTCTCGAATCTCACCAACCATGATTACGTCTGGGTCCTGTCGAAGTGTTGTACGCAAACCCTCACCGAAGGTGTAACCGATTTCTGGTTTTACTTGTGACTGTGACACACCCTCCATATTGTATTCAATTGGATCTTCGAGCGAGAGCACATTTTGATGTTCGTGATCAATCTCATTGAGCATCGAGTAGAGTGTTGTTGTCTTTCCGGAACCTGTTGGACCAGAAATGAGAATGAGTCCGTATGGTTTCTTAATCCCCTCACGTATAAGATTGAGATTGCTTTCTGAAAGACCCAGCTGATCAAGTTTCTTCACGCCCTTTTCCTGATCGAGCAAACGCATTACAACTTTCTCACCAAAGTATGTTGGAAATGTTGATACACGAAAATCAATTTTTCTTCCTTCGATACGTGCACTAAACCGACCATCCTGAGGTTTTCTTTTTTCGTCCAAACGCATATTGCAGAGAATTTTAATACGAGCAACGACGGCAGAATGTACTTTGAAAGGTAGTACGAGTGACGTGTTCATCACACCATCAACACGAAAACGAACTTTTACATTTTCTCTCCATGGTTCAATGTGGATATCAGATGCATTTCCGTCAGTAGCATATCGCAATATAGTCGCTACAATTTTGGTTACTGGAGCGTCCTCTTTAATGGTTGTGTCCTGTCCACCGGACCCACTTCCATCATCTTTTTCATTGTATTTATCTCCCGGCTTTTCTGTTGCACGATCATCTCGGATTGTCTCAACTTTGAGTTCTGTCTCGAGCTCAGATAGTGCCTTAGTTACTTCGCCTGTAAGACCTTTGTATGCATTGACTACCTTTTCAAAATCCTCTTTTGTAATCAGGTATAGCTTAAACGGCATACCTATTTTTGAAGAAATAAAGTTGAGTGCATCCCGTGCGTCTATATTATCTGGATCAACAATTCCTACCTCAAGATATCCATCATTTGTAGCGAGCGGTACAAAGCCATAATGACTTGCCGACTCCTGAGGTATATAGTCGAGAATCTTCCCTGGAATATCTACACCATCGAGACTACGAGTAGGAATTTCTAGATACTCTCCCTGCACACTCAAAATATCTCGAGGTGAGACCCCTTCTTTAAGTAGGATTTGCTCGACTGTGACAGAAGTGTTTTCTGATTCTGCTTTGATACGTGCCACATCATCCTGCTTGATGATTCCTTTGTCTTTAAGTGCCTCAAGTATGTCCATAGTGATACGTTAATTGCCTGCTTTCTTTGGTACCGTACTCTGTTGTGTTTTTGTTTTGGAAGTATTGGTTTCTGTTCGAAGAGATGCAAACGGATTATTTCTTCCCTGCTCCTCTGGAACGATGGCGGTCGTAAAATCTCTCAGATTTTTGAAAAATGCACCAGAAAATAGAGTTGGTTCGATAGATACCTTTTGCAGTGACTGAACCAAATCCAAAATATCTTGACCAACAAGTTTGTCTGACTGACTTCCCTGCTCAGCCTGCGGTGATGTTTTAAAGAATGTAAAATAACCCAACACACCAATACAACAGAGAACAAAGAAAATGATTATTTTTTTATTTTGTAGTATTTGCATGGCTTTATAAGGAATAAGTTTTGAAATTTAATGTAAACTCAAATGACTCCCCTTCAGATACTTTGGTATTTGGTTTGACAGTAACAGCAGTAATATCAGACAATCGCGTACTCGACTCAAGATCCCGAACAAATCCAGTAAACTGTTCATACTGACCGATTAGCGTTACAGTAACATTCGTGGTTTTATATGGAGCGTTTGTAACTGGATCAATGATCGCACCGTTTTGGCTTTCTGGTTTGTCACCTGTGACAGATACATTTCTCACTTCAAGATTCCGCGGACTCGCGAGTGCATTGACTTGAGTGACAATATCGACAGAGTTAATTGAATTGGGAATAATTCGTTGAAGTCGATCGATATCCTCAGGAGGAATCTGATTGTACGCAACAAGAAGAGCATCACGTTTTTCGATTAATTCTTTTGATTTCTTTAGGGCTTGATTGTATTCAGATTTTTTAATAGCAAGAACCGACGCACTTGTATATGTAGGCGAAATATACATATAGTATGTAGCGACACAGACAGCAATGATAATAAATGGGAAAAATGATTTCATAGTATTATGATGAAGTTTGCGTACTTTGAACCTGTTGGGTTGTATCAGGAACTGTTGATTGATTCTGTGTTTGTGCTGACAGAGCATCCATTATTCGTTTATACGAAACAAGTGATGGATCAATCATTGCTTGAAACTTTGCTTTGACTGTTCCATTTTCACCAAGTTCGAAGTTTGAAAAAGAAGGACTTTTAATATATGGGTTCTGGTTAAATATCTGAGATTGATATGCAAGCGCATTATACCCTTCCGCGTCCACCTCCATAGATATACTTGGAATATTATTTTTAACTTGATATGAAAAATTACTAAATTTAACTTTTTTTACTGTTGTTGTCTCAAGAAGTCGGAACAACTCCGACACAACACTGTGTTGCTCTAATAATGTCTGTGCGGACATGATTCGTGAACTAACGGTAATGAGGTTGTGTAATGTTTCTGGTTCAAAGGTTGTACGTGACGCAGACAAATCACGATCTGCTTGAGCGATTTGTTGTTTCAAAAAAAGTGTATATCCGTACACACCAGCAGAAAGTAAAATAGTGACGACGAACAGAGTCGTTGCAATAGTAGAAAAAATATTTGTAGTTGGAATGGTAGGAAGAACACCTCCCGAACCACCGGTCATGACCTTTTTAGGAATAAATGATGTTTGAAATTTAGGTTCCATGCAAATATAAATGAAATATACACCTACACATCTGTGAGAGACAGCATCTGCTTGTTTAAGTATAGTATAGTAAATTTAAAAACACTACATGAGTTATACACAAAACAAAATTATTCCATTTCCTGTAACTTTCTCAGTGCCACTCCAACGGAAACTGCAAACTCTGGACCTGTTTCTCTTAAAATCTGTTCGAGAAATGCAGGTGTGACTACTTTTGAAAATGGATCTCCTGCCAACACTTCTGTCTGGAAACTCGCCTTGGCAACATCACTGAGTCCTTTGAGTGCACTCCCCCCTCCAACCAAAAGAACTTTGCTTACATTTTTATTATATTTTTTCTGATATGTGAGTACGATTCGATTTGCCTCTGAGAAAATATAGTCGAGAGTTGTAATGATGATATCTCGCACACCAATACCGTTTGCAACACCAAGCAACCCCTTTTCTCGCTTCAATATTTCTGCATCATTTGCAGAGATGCCAAGTGATTTTGACAATGCTGTGGTGATGGCCTGTGATCCACGGTTGATAGTATGTGATCCACGAAGAATACCCCGCTCTATAATATAGAGTTTTGTTGACATTGCCCCCATATCGAGAATCATGACCGGAGTCACCTCTTGATCGAGCACTGAACGAATGGTTGAAAAAATCTCTATCTCGAAAAAACTAGCAGTGAGAGCACTTTTAGCAACCACGTCTTTGTATCGAGTAATGGTATCATTATGCAAAGCAACAATAAGCACCTCAACCTTTGGTGGAAGTGGCTTACCCATAGCATCAAGGGTGGCTTGATTTACTCCCGACTCAGGATGCACATCTTTAGGAATAACAGACCAATCCAAACTCACTTCGGTAATCGGCACAGGAATATATTTTCGAGCTTCTATCGGGACCATTTGTGCAAGTTGTTTTTCAGACACCGCAGGCAGTTCGATCACAGACATGAGACTCGAAGAAAATGGTATTGCAATGCCACAGACACGAGCAGTTACATTGACTTCCTTCTCCCGAAGTAGATCTCCAAGTGCTTCGACTATTTTATCCGTCGGGAGACTTGTCGCTGCACCAATACCGAGGTTGGCGTATGGACCGAGAGATAGTTCGCCGTACGTTTCAAGTATAGCTCTTCCCTTCACTCGTCTGAGCTGAACGATCTTAATCGAGGATGTACCGATATCAATTCCGAGTACACTCTCGCTTTCTTTACTAAATAGATTGGAAAAGAAATTTGCCATATCACCCTACAGTATACCACACTGAGTATGAAATATAATATAATTGAAACATCTCCATGAACCTATCATCACTCACACACAGTATTCGTAATTTCTTTACTCATATATACGACTACATTCTACCGAAACGACGTGATACGCTCGTCGTTGAAACATTAACGGAAGAAAAAATCTTCGAACTACCACGCGCACCTCGATGCGATGATGCCGATTGGATTGGAGCACTATTCAACTATCATGATGACCGAGTACGAGCACTTGTCTGGGAACTGAAATACCGTGGAAACACCTTCCCCGTCGAACACATCGGCACTCTCATGTACGAAGAAATCCACGCGATTGTTTCTGATGTACTTCTCTTCGAACACGACGCTCGATTTGTACTCATACCAATACCGATCACACCGGAGAGACGACACGAACGTGGATATAACCAATCCGAATACATTGCACGTGCTATCGTGGCAAGCGACATACACCACACGCTTTTGTATGCACCACAGTGGCTTGAAAAAACAAAAGAGACAGAGAAACAAAGTCGTACACAGTCTCGATCGGAGAGGTTGAAAAACATCATTGGCAGTTTCCGTGCACATCCACATGTTGAAAACGCATATGTCATACTCGTCGACGATGTCGTCACCACAGGAGCCACACTCTCCGAAGCCCGTCGTGTACTCCTCGAAGCAGGTGCCACAGACGTATACGCGTTTACGATAGCTCATTAATATGATAATCTGATTCTGCATGTGGAGAAGGAGCCGTGGTAGAGCGGTCGAATATACATCTTTGCTAAAGATGCAGGGGCTTACCCCCCTCGAGGGTTCGAATCCCTCCGGCTCCGCAGGAGAAATTTGATGAAATCAAATTTAGGAAAAAGTCGTGGGACGACTTTTGTACGGATTCGAAGCCCGATTGAGATATTTTTGGAGCTTGCGAACAAAAATATCCAATTGGGGTACTGAACCTGTAAGGTTCGAATCCCTCCGGCGCCTAGGATTTTTGCGAGTGGCGACGAGAAAAAATTGTAGGAGAAATTCCCTTTATATACATTTTGGAGAGATGGATGAGTGGTTTAAATCAACGGTTTACTAAACCGTCGTTCCTTAATTGGAACCGCGAGTTCGAATCTCGCTCTCTCCGCCAAAATCGAAAATCAGAATCGGAAGCAAATGACCTCCTCCCCGCACTCCCTCGGCTTCGGTCGTACGGGGTTTCCGGGTGC
>CAYVMP010000010.1:0-6730 GCA_964452635.1 uncultured Candidatus Saccharibacteria bacterium
CCCTCTCTACAAACCCATACGTATATATCTCAGAAAAACCTATCCGACAGAGTGCTCGACGTATTGACTGCTCGACGTATTGTAGTGGATTGACTTCATACCCACCTGAGAGGGCAAGCTCCTGCGGTGCAATATTTTCATATCCGTACAATCGCCCAACTTCCTCAGCAATATCTTCCTCCAAACGAATATCCAGTCGTTCCCGTGGAACAGAAACCACAATACCATCCCCGCTCTCCTCTGCATGTATAAGTTGCCGACCAAGTAACTCAATTATTTTCTGTGAAGAAATGTCGACACCAAGAATCACAGAAATCTTCTTTGCAGATGTTTTGACCTTAATTTCTGGTTCTCGTTTAGGATACACATCAACACCTCCACCAACACGTCCTCCGGTAATCTCTGTAATCAACCCAAGCGCATACGGAAGCACTCGGTCAATGAGTGAAGGAGATATTTCGTTTTCATATCTCTGCGACGCGTCTGTTCGTACACCAAGTGTTTTAGATGTTTTGCGTACAGAAACAGCGTCGAAATTACATATTGTGAGCACAATATCTTTCGTCTCTCCGGAAACACCGCTATCACGACCCCCCATCACACCAGCAACATCGAGTGGTGCATGCGAATCAGCGATCACAACCATATCACCCAACAACTCATATTCTTTTGTATTCAGGAGCGTAATTTTCTCTCCACGTTGTGCGTGTCTGATTTTGATTTCTTTCACACACTTTTTATTCACACTAATCTTATCTGAATCAAAGGCATGCATTGGTTGTCCGAATGCATACATAAGATAGTTTGTAATATCTACAACTGCATTAATCGGTCTCTGTCCAATACTCAACAACTTCTGTTTGAGCCACTCTGGACTGTCTGTGTGCTGAATATCAGTAATGTGAACTGCGACTGCTCGTGTACAGAGCGGTGTATCAACTGTCACAGCAATAGTGTTCGTCGCATCAAGCACAACAGGATCGAGAAGTGGTGTTCGAGACAGGTTCATGACCGAAGCAATCTCTGAGGCAATACCGTAGTGAGACAAACAGTCATGCGATCTATTTGGAAGTATTTTTACATCCAAAACCGAGTCATCACCATTTTTCTCAACACCTTCAATTTCAAACGAATGCATCGTAAGTGCAGAAACAATATCCTCCACCGGTGGAAGTATGCCCTGTATGTATTCCTGTAGCCATATGTACGAGACTTTCATAATAATTAGAATTGGGAAACGAGACGCACATCACCCTGATACATGAGTCGAATATCTTCGATGCCGTATTTGAGCATTGCAATACGATCAATACCATACCCAAACGCAAACCCAGAATATTTCTCCGAATCAATTCCGACATTTTTTAAAACCTGCGGATGTACCATACCTGAGCCACCAATCTCTATCCACCCAGTCTGTTTGCACGTCGAACATCCAGCACCCTTACATCGAAAACACGACATGTCTGTTTCAAAGGCAGGTTCAACGAATGGAAAGTAGCTTGGACGCAAACGAATATTAGTTTTCTGTTCAAACACCTTTTCAAACATCGTCTCGAGTGTCCATTTCAAATGTGCTACAGAAATCCCCTCTCCCACAACAAGCGCCTCAACTTGATAGAACTGAGCCTCATGTGTTGCATCGGTCGCCTCATGACGAAAACATTTACCGGGGGCTATGATACGAATTGGTAACTCTGCACCATGTTTTTGCATGTATCGAATTTGAACTGGAGATGTATGTGTTCGAAGTAAGTTTCCGTTTTTAAGCCAAAAGGTGTCCCACATATCACGAGCAGGGTGATGTTTGGGTATATTTAATGCATCAAAATTATGGAATTCATCCTCAATTTCTGGACCGTGAGCAATAGTAAAGCCCATATCTGTAAAGATACGGTTTATCTTCGCAATGATATGACTCAATGGATGAATATGTCCCTCTCCTTCAGCGTGACTCATACTAGCAGTTTAGCATAGGAATAAGTTGAAAAAAAGCCCTAAAAAAGGTAGTATGGGGGTACTATATATTATGGACTCTGTCACCCACATCATTGTGTATTTGTTTCTCTTTGTCTCACTTTATTTTGAGGTTTTTTTGCTTGTGACATATTTAGAAAAACGAAGTGAAATAGACAGAGAAAATGAGTTTGTAAAGCAACCGATCACCCACTATCCGAGTGTAACAATTCTCGTACCATGCTGGAATGAGGAGAACACTCTGACGAAGACAATGGATTCGCTTCTCGATCTTGAATACCCTAAAGAAAAATTGAAAATTATTGCTATCGACGATGGGTCAACAGACACCACATGGAATGTCATGCAAAGATATACAAACAACCCTCACATCGAGATTATTCATAAAGAAAATGGAGGCAAACACACAGCGCTCAATCTCGGTCTTTCGAAAACAACAAGTGACTTGGTTGGATGTCTTGATGCCGACTCATATGTAGACCGACATGCACTCAAAAATATTGTTCCGTATTTTACAGACAAGAAAATCATGGCAGTTACCCCATCAGTAAAAGTATGGAAGCCTCAAACAATAATTCAGATGATTCAAAAAGTTGAGTATGGATGGGGTATTCTACTCCGAAAAATGTTTTCATATCTTGGAGCAATGTACGTTACCCCGGGACCGTTTTCAATATTCCGAAGAGAAGTTTTTGAAAATCTTGGAGGGTACCGACACGCACACCAGACAGAAGATATGGAGATTGCGATGCGTATGCAAGCAAACCACTACACAATCGTAAATTCCCACAACGCGCTTGTGTACACAGTAGCACCACGAACACTCAAGAAACTCTACACTCAACGTGTTCGTTGGTCATCTGGATTTATTAAAAACATTATCGACTATCGTTTTGTATTTTTCAAAAAGAAATACGGCAACCTTGGTATGTTTATACTCCCAATGGCGACACTGTCCGTCGGAACAGGTATGTACATCATCGGCACACTCATACACGAAATTATTCTCAAAGTTGCTGATGAATACATTAAAATCCAAACAATCGGGTTTCATTTTGATATGCCTTCTTTTAGTTTGTTCTCTATAAATACCGAATTTATAGCGATTGCATCTTTTCTCGGGTTCATCGGTACTCTTATCTTAATATTACTATCTCGCAAAATGGCAGAAGGAAAAATACGTATTGGTATGGATATGGTGTACTACCTCTCGTTATATGCCTTTATCGCGCCCCTCTGGCTCACACGAGCAGTGTGGAATGCGTTGTTTTCTATAAACGCTACATGGCGATAAAACACACAACCAACCATGAACAATAGAACAATTGATACAAAGAAATACATACTCGTTTTCGTTATTACGGCACTTATCTTTGCTACTGCTATTTATATCAGTAATTATTTTGACAAGAAAAAGATTGATTCGATACGTTCGATTCAAGACAAAATAGCAATCGATATTCTCTCCTCAGAAACTCAATTCTCACTCCTCGAGGAAACTCAGTGTATTGATGTATCGGGTGGAAGCGCACTCTCACAGGAACTTGGAAACCTTGAAGAGAAACTCGCCTCAACAGAGAACGACCGTGGGACAGACAACCCAGAAATTATGACGCTCAAACGATACTACTCTCTCCTCCAAATCAAAGACTACGTACTCATGCAAAAAATAGGACAGAAATGCAAGAAAATGCCTGTGTCTATTATCTACTTCTATTCAACAGACGCACAGTGTCCTGAGTGTGAACGAGAAGGCTACGTACTCACACACCTCCGTGAAAAATACCCAGAACTTCGAGTATACTCGTTTGATTACAACCTAGATCTCAGTGCTGTAAAAACTCTCATTTCAATCAACAAAGTTCAGAATAAACTCCCCGCCCTCATTATTGGAAACAAAACATACTATGGATTCCAGAGTGTAGAAAGTCTTGAGAACATTCCCGAACTTAAAGCACTCAAAGATACGTACATGGCGAGTTCGACGAAAGCGTCAAAGACAAGTGGTTCAACAAATACAGATAGGTAAAAATAGTGCCCACCTGTCAGAATTTCTCCTTCGACTCAGATACTCGCCGTCGCTCATATCTGGTCTAGGCACCGACTCGCGACCTAGTCTGGTGACTAGATGCCCACTCCGTCGTTCGAATCTGAACGCAAGGCAATCCCATTGCCTTGCTCAGGTGGCAAAAAACACCCATATTGGGTGTTTTTCTGGAGCCACCTGTCAGATTCGAACTGACGACCCATACTTTACAAAAGTATTGCTCTACCAACTGAGCTAAGGTGGCACTCGTATATTCTCTTAAAATCTACATACTCTACTATTATACACATTTTTCTAAACCTGTCTTCCGTGTGCTTCAGACTTGTCTTCTGTCAGTCGCTCAAGGAAGAAAGAAACTGATCCATTGGTTCGTAATACCCGTCTTCCTCGAAACTGATCACCTGCGACGTAGTATTTACGTGCCACATAGTCTTTCATTTTACTCAATAGTTCGTACGTATACGCTGGAATGAAATCGAATATAAACAAATACATAATCTTTTTATACAACATGTATTTTGTAAACAATAGACTGATAGCCTCATGAATCTTTACATCACCTTTCTCAAAAAATACAGAAAGTGATGTAAACATTCCCATCTTTGTCTGAATTGCCTTAGCAAAAATCATTCCGCACAATACACAGAAAGAAACAGCAAAAATGATAGTGGTAATCATATACAAGAGTTATTGAGTAATGGAGAAACGAACATATCGTGAAAGCTCTATTTTCTCACCAAACTTCTGAACACCAGATTCAATCAAATTTCGTATTGTTACATCAGGATTTTTAATAAATGCCTGCTCCAAAAGAACTCGATCATTGAAGTATGCAGAGAGTTTACCTTCGAGAATCTTTGCCTGCATGTCCTGTGGTTTATCGAGAACTTCCTTCTGAAACATCTCAGTTGCGAGAGCACGAGAGTGTTCATCAATATCCTCTGTCTTTAAAAACTGTGGGTTTGTAGCGGATGCATGCATTGCAATATCACGTGCGAGCTTTTTGAAATCCTCATTTTGAGCAACGAAATCTGTCTCACAGAGAAGTTCCACCATTGATCCCACAGTATGAGTATTGTGAATATACGACTCTACAACACCTGCCCCGAGAGTACGATCACTTTTCTTGGTTGCAGCATCAGCACTTTTCTTTTGCAATACCATAATTGCCTTCTCAACATCTCCACCAGTTTCCTCAAGAGCTTTTTTACATTGCATAACAGAAACTCCAGTCTTATCACGCAATTGTTTGATGATTTCAGTTGTGATTTCCATATATTTACAAGTTAATATAAATTATACCAATACAAAACTAGAGTGCAATAGACACACAAGGATGTGACTATGCACGAGCCTTCTCGACAGGCTTTTCAGCAGGTTTTTGCATTTTGCCTGCGGTATATGCGTCTGCGATTTTTCGGAGGAAAAATTCAATACTTGTGCGAGATGAATCGTTTCCAGGAATCGAAAACTCAACATCTGCAAGGTTATTATCTGAACCACAGAGTGCAATCACTGGAATACCCATTGAATGTGCTTCCTTTACAGCGATAGACTCTCGTTTAGCATCAACTACAAACACGGCTTGTGGAAGACTCTTCATAACACTCAAACCAAAGAAAAATTCATGAAGTTTTGTAATTTCTCGGTCAATCAAAAGTCGCTCTTTCTTTGTATATTTTGCAAGTTCACCCTTTTCTTTCTGAGATACGAGTGTTTCCAACTTTTCAACTCGTTTTTTAATCTCTGGGAAGTTAGTTAATGTCCCTCCAATGAATCGTCCAGCAACGTACGGCATATTGATACTCTCTGCAACAGATGTAACACTTACCTTAGCCTCCTCCTTGCCACTCACAAAGAGAATTGAACCTCCCTTAGCAGATATTGTTTGTATAAACTGCAATGCATGGTTCAAAGAATCATGGGTCTTTTCAAGATCAAAGATTTCGATTTTGTTTTTGATACCAAAAATAAAAGGTTTAACAGATGGATGTCGTCGTGACTTAACGAAGCCAAAGTGCGCACCGACTGCAAAAAGCGCCTCGATAGCGCTGTTTTCTCCCCCTTTCTGTGATATATCAGTTTTTTCCATATACACCGAGTCTACCAGATTCCGTATTTAAGCGCAACTGCTTACTCATCATCCTCCCCTCCTTCGGACGTACCATCGTACGTGGTCATTGCCTCGACAATTGGCTCGATCCCACCGGCCAAAATCTTCTCAATGTTGTGCCATGACTGCTTGATACGGTGATCTGTAATACGATCCTGAAGAATATTGTATGTTCGAATCTTCTCTGAGCGGTCTGCGGTGCCAATCTGATCCTTACGATTTGCTGAGTATTTCTTTGCCTCCTCTTCCTGCTTGAGTGCCTCGAGTTTTGCGATCAAAATAGACATTGCCATCTCACGGTTTTTCAACTGACTTCGCTGTGATGTTGAACGCACATCGATACCTGTTGGTTTATGTATGAGTCGCACCGCTGTCTCAACTTTATTCACATTTTGACCACCAGCCCCACCAGAACGTGAGAATTCAACCTCGATATCAGCAGGACTGATAACGACCGAGGATTTCTTGCGGACAGGCAGAATAGCAACCGATGCGGTTGAGGTGTGTACCCGTCCCATTTTCTCCGTTGCCGGAATACGTTGAACACGATGCACCCCTGTTTCAAAACGGAGCATTTTATATACGCCCTGTCC
>CAYVMP010000010.1:6740-26356 GCA_964452635.1 uncultured Candidatus Saccharibacteria bacterium
ATGCACCACCGTTTCAAACCGAAGCTCCCGATACACATCCTTGCCTCGAATCTCAAAAGAGGCTTCCTTGTACCCACCCACCGCCGAACGTGATTCGTCGACAACAGACACTGACCACCCTCTGTTTTCAGCATATCGCGAATACATATGTGCAAGTTCCTCTGCAAAGAGTGATGCCTCCTCTCCACCAGCACCCGCACGGACCTCGAGAATCACCTCGTTTGGAAACTCTTCTTCCTTTTCGTCTTCCTTTATAATCTCTTCCATTTGAGCAAGTAGTGCATCCTTTTGGAGTGTGATTGACTCAAGTTCTGACTGTGCAAGCTCTGCCAAAGACGCATCTCCAAGAACCATTTCTCTCGTTGATGCCTCCTCCTGTTCAAGTCGTTTATAACTCTCTGCAAGATATGTCGTTTTTGGATTTTGTATAAATTTATCTAAGTCCATTGTAGATATAAGTATAGCAGAAAAAAATGTATCTTCTCTGTAGCCAGAAAACGATACATTTTTTAAATGAGATTGGAGTATCTATTTTGCTACACTTTTTGCCTTCGCCTGCTTTGCTTTGAATTTCTCTACGCGTCCAGCAGTGTCGAGAATCTTTTCATTACCAGTGTAGAAAGGGTGTGATGCACTTGAAATTTCAAGTCGGTACACAGGATATTCCGTACCGTCCTTTGCTTTTGCCTTCTCATTTGTTTTAACAGTAGACGAAATAACGAACTCAGCGTCATTTGAGTTGTCTACAAAGAGAACCGGGCGATAGTTATCTGGATGTATGTCTTTTTTCATGATTTCCGAATAATAGCAGAAAATGTCTAGGGATGCAATATGATCTCTACTTAAACAATAAAATCCCTATTTCTAGGGATTTTATTGTTTTCTTTACCTGAAACTAGTCACTACGGGAGAGTACATGACCACACCTTGTCATCAATGATCTGTGGGTTTGTGTTGAAGTTTTTAACATATGCTACACGATTCCAGTATGTTGTGTGTGGAGTTGCACCAGTGATTGGGTAGAATGTCGCTGGTGGAGTTGACTGTGTGTTGTTATTTTTCACACATGAGGATGGGTCATTTGAACCATCTGTGACACCTGAACATCCTCCCTTGATAGCAGTCTGCGCATCGGTATCACGAGTCGCATTATCCTTTACCCACGATGTGCCGTTATATGTCCATGATGATCCAACCTTTGCACGGAATACGATTCTGTCATTTACGTTTGTTGCTGGGTTAAATGTCACACCACTTGCAAATGTTGGAGTATTCCATCCTGCATAGTATGAATTTGAACTTCCAACACTGCAACTCGTACCAGATCCCGTCATATCACCCACCACAGTACTTGCGACTGAGAGCGGAGGAGGTGTAGTACCACCTGTTGTCCCGCCACCAGTCGTACCTCCTCCGAGAGTTCCGCCGTTCTGCTGAATGATGTTACCCGGACCTGTGGTATTTACCGACCAAATAATACTTCGAGAGTTTCCATTTGCACAGGTATATTTAAGCTGGTTGTAGTATGTCGTGTTTGGAGTAAGTCCTCCAACGAACTGTGCACCCGTTCTATTTGAAACCGGTGTTACAAAACTCGTACTATCTACACCCGGATTATTTGCACCCAAATCAAGAACTGTTCGATTTACAATACAACTACTACCTGAACAACCTGCTGGATTTGTTCCAACTGAAAACTCGAGTTTACTAAATTTATATGGATTCCCTGACGCATCATTACGAGTGAGTAAATTTGAGAAAGTAGCTGTGTATGAGTTATACCCTGTGCCTTCATTTCTGCCATTTTCAAGTGTAAAGATACTTGCACTTGGACTTATTGCTGCTGACATATTGTTCTCATCAGGTAGACGACACGTGTCTGTGTTGAATGCCCCAGCACTTGTTGTAACACATGTATTATTTCCATTTCCAAGACCAATCTCACCCGTTGTAGATGTAATACATTTACCAACATTAACATAAAGTGAAGCAGTAATACTTGTACAATTCGTACATCCAAACAAACCATTCCATACTGTATGAGTGAGGCTGAATCCGAGACCTTGCAATTTCTGCATCTGTTCACCTGTAATAGTATATGTACCATTTGGAGTATTCATGAATCCTGACGTTTCAACATTATCGAAACCACCAGGAATATTTGGAAATGCAGTAGCAACTCGTGCTCGAAGAGCATTCAATGTAGCAACTTCGTAGTTTGTGACTCCATTTGTCACACGCATAGCAGAACTCCACGCAGTACCAGCATTATCCATCTGGGCTACAGGTACCGTATCGTCATGACAACCAGACATGTCACAGACTTGCTTACACAGAGATCCATTTGCAGTATTGATCAACACACATGATCGAGCTGATGGGAAGTATCCATCCCATCGCAACTCGAGACTGTCTGTAGGATCTACAGAGATAGTTGTTCCACGTCCAAGTCCGTACTCAGCCACACCAGTAGCAAGCACAGTACCAGAAGCAGATTTTCGAACATAGTGTATACCACCTCGAAGGAATCCGAAATCTCCGGCTGAGCCAGCTGGTACAGCTGGTAGAGATCCCTCACCGATAGTGATAACTACAGAACCATATCCGTATGCAGCACCACTGTCATCTGAGTTTGTGTACATGATAGGCACGAGATTGTCTTTATCTAATACAGGTATGTATGGAGCGACAAACAGTGTATACGTACCCGGTGTAAGATTTCTTCCACGTGTACTACCGACGAGCCAGTTGTAACGTCCGCAACCATATCCAGAATTAGGATTTTCAGCAGTTATTGCACCACCAGAAGCAGTACTATTACATGCACCGACTATACGAAGTCCCGCGTTTGTATCTTCATCTATCACATATTTCTCTGTGATATACCGTGGATCCTTACCAGTTTGATCACCCGGAGCTACATAGAGACTCATTCGATCAAATGTAGTATTTCCTCGAAGAAGATTTTTCTGATCCCATGTGATGAGAGAGCGACCACCTATAACTGGGCCAGCAGAAGGAGTACCATCTGCTTTGTAACTTGTGTTTGGTACAATACTCATATCAAATATACTTGTTCTCTTTACAACGATATTTATTTTCGTTGTTGTCACTTTCTCCACAGAGCCGAGATTACTTGTGATTTTGTACTCAAAGACATACCGCCCTGGAGTTGTTGGTCGACCACTCCACCAACCAAATGTACAAGAACCCTTATCATAATACGTTTGACTCTTGTCTGGACCGTTATGCCATGTCAAACCAGGAACATTTGGTGACGTTGGACCTTCGATTTTTACTTTTGGATTATTCTCACAGAGCTCATTTGATGGAATATAGTAGTGAATACCAGAAAGGAATGTAGGGTTTTGGTTAGAATCATTAGAAGGCTGTTGAGTAGTAGCATATGCTTCAAGTACGCGAGTATTATTTGGGTCTGGATTTGCAATAATTTCAGCCTGAGTATTGCCATATTTCTTACCATTACGCATTACCAAAATAGGTTCTGGTGCATCGGATGGACCGTTATACCCTTCATCATTTGCACGCATGACCATGTACACACCAGCTTGTGGTGAAAACTGTTGAGTGAGATCATATCCGTTTGGATTACCTCGAGTTACAAGATTTGGAGTACTTGTAGAACCATATCTACAAGTAACCTTTCCAGTAGGAGTAGTCGAGGTGTATTCTGTATTGTTTCTATTAGCATCATGATCTTTAGTAATAGCAGCAGATTGTTGTGCTGATATTGATCCTGTACATGTAGCCCCTGCTGGAGTGTTTTGGAATGCTGGGGTAGCTGTGCCTGCTGGATTAGAAGGATTTGTTCCAGTAAATGTTCCTCCCTGTGCTGTCAGTTGAGCAATGAGTGATTGTACAAGTGCCATTAATTGATTTATTTGTGTTTGAAGAGCGTTTGTTGTTGCATCTCCTATCCCACCATTTGTGCTCGGTGATGGAGCGGGTGCGTCACCGACGAGAGTACCTCCTCGAGATACCGGGATCTGACTTGTTGCGACTACATTGCCATTAGCATCACGAGAGTTGAAATATTTAGTGAAAATAATCACACATTCTGGATCGTCATTGTTACAGTCTACACTTGGAGTTGCATAGAATTGAATGAGATACCGAGTTGCGGGTTCAAGTTGCACTACGAGAGGATTCGATGTGTTTGTACGTGGTGCAGGATCTGATTTACCGATAATCGTTTGACTATCAGTCTTTGCAGTTATGTATACACTACCGGTTGCATTTCTGACACGATCCCACGTGACACGGTATGTCCACTTTCCATTTTGGTATGACACAGGTTGAACCTGCAAAAGAAGTTTTAGGTTCGATGCATCAGTGAGTGTAATCGGGTCGATCGATGGCGTCGTCTGTGCTTGCACATGAGAGACCGCAAACACTCCGACAAACAGTGATAGAAAAGCAAAGAGAGAGAGAGCTAATAATCTTTTTTTATTTGACATAAAGTATTAAAAATATTCACACATTAATAAAATGTACACATCCTTTTAGATGCGTACATTATCTCACACTATGAATACGAATGTCCACGAAGCAATCCACATGGGCACAGAAACACTTATAAATTCTGCAATGGGTCAATCATAGTCTCCTGTATCTTTGTAGCGATATTCATCACACTGTTTCCGTAGAATAGATTTGGTGGTTTACGACTCGATGAACACGATGCCCCAGAGTAGTATTTACATGCAGCGTTACGCTCTGCACTGTACGAACCCGACACCGCACCGAGGTCAGACATATAGATAGCCGTCGCCATGAATGCATCACGAGGATTCCATGGATTTGCCTGATCACCACTCACACCAACAGCATCTCCAATACGATCCTTGAATAGTTCCCATGTTGATGGAATAAACTGCGACGGTCCCATACCCCCTCCAAAACCTCGACCTGAGGTGTATTTTGCAGCTGGAGGGCACGATACTGGTGTATTCTTCCAATCCCGACCAAGTCGATCTGTAATAGATTTAAACGGCACAGTATCTCGAGGTGCTTTCATGACCTGTTCAAACAATGTTCCTGTGTTTTTCCCTGAACCATTACCTGTATCAATGTCTGATACCAAACACGAACCTTGATTGCTACCAAGATTTGATTCCTGTGTGAGAATCGCGAGAAGAAATGCAGGTCTTACACCCGTACGAGCACTTGCCTCCTGAGCGTATTTCAATGCATCACCAAAGGGAATTGATGCGGTATCACGAAGTGCAAAGAGTGCGGCACGGATTTCGGCAGCGCGTTTTTGTCTCTCCTTAAGCACCTGCTCGTATGTTTTCTCCTGTGTTTTGTTTACTTGTATAAGATATTGCTTCTCCTTTTCATCTTTTTCAACTTGACGTTTCTGAGACTCAACCGCCATTTTAGTATCTATTTCCTGATTTTTCTTTTGGTCGAGAGCAATTTTCTCCTTTTCGGTTAGATTTTTAGTATCACGTATCTCAACAAATAATTCCTGTAGCGACCGCTTTATCATTTGAAATGAATCAACATCGGAAAAGAAATCAGAAATATTTCGATTCGCCAAAACAATCTCAGGAAGTGAGAATTGGTCAATCTGATTAGTCTGACGAATCAATTGTCCGAGTGATTCGTGCCCTTTTTCAATTTTATTTTGTAACTCGTCTATTCGTGCATTCTTCTGTGCGATATCCCGACCAAGCTGTTCGATAGCAATGTTTCTTTTCTTTATAAATGCCTGAGCTTCTTTTATTTTTGCATTAAGCACAGCTGCCTCTTGCTGTAGGGATTTGGTGCCACTTTTAGTTGTATTGAGAATATCCTGCCATTTGGCAATATCTTTTTCTGTCTGTTCAAGCTCTGCTCGCCACTGTGCTTCCTGTTCAGCAGGTGTGAGTGCAGATACATACTGTGGCAGAGTACAGAGTACAAAAAATAGAAAAGAAATGCCTATAATTTTTTTTATAAAAATACTATCCATAGTGGGGAATATAATAAAAGACGGCTGTATCCGTCTATTATTACATATATAGTATGTGTGAGCAAAGCTACTCAGAAGCAACCTCCTCTTCTTCTTTCTTACCTTTCTTTTCAACTTCAATAGCAGATAGGTCAATAGGTTTTGACTCTTCTGGCTCATCTTCTTTAGGCGCAGCTGCAGACGCAACCACCTCGGTTGAAAGTTCAATGAGTTCAACACCCTTTGGCAATACAATATCAGATGCGAGAATCTGGCTGTCAAACGCAACAAGCGATGAAATATCTACATTGATTTCGCGTGGAAGATTCTGAGGCTCTGCAGAGATTTTGAGTTCATGAAGCACTTTGACGAGAGATCCTCCGAGATCCTTAACCGCAGGAGAAACACCCACGAATTCAAGAGGAATTGATACTTCGATTTTCTTGCCTTTTTCAAATACGTAAAAGTCTGCATGTCGTGGCTGGTCTGTTACAGGATCAACATCAACATCCTGAATGAGGACATCCATATCACCTGCTTTACTTTTGAGTGTTACAACTCCAGACTCACCTGCCAATCGCCATACTTTAATAAACTGGTTTTGCTGTATAGATATTGGAGTTGATGGAGTCTTTTTGCCGTAAAAAACAGCAGGAATAATACCTTGCGCTCGTAACTTCACCACATCATCAGACGGGTTTCTGGTCTGTATTTCTAATATATTCATAAGCCAGAGTATACCCGAAGAATAGAAATTAATCAACCTACCCCTTTATTTTTGAAGATTTGACTTCTCTGTCTCTAATTTTTTGAGTTTACTTTCGGTTCCTTCACCTGCCTGCAGAAACAAAGAGAAGAAAAGCAGTGCAATGAGCAGAAATACGATACTCATTCCAATAAGGAGGTACTGCGCACGGGTTTTTGTGGGTGAAATGTTTTTTTTCAACACTGTTTTAACCAAAACACTCTCAATTGGTTTTTCAATTGGTCTGCGGATATCTAGATGATCGTCTTGATTTTCAAATTCTACGTCTGACATCGTTTTGGGTGAAGCAATATTTAAAATACGAAACTTGTCGAAACATGTGCTATTCTGGAACATCCCGGAGTCCGTGAAGAGACGAGGGCGAATAAAATTTTCAGCAGAAAATTATTATGTTTCCAGAATAGCACATGTTGAGTAAAAGTTTCATATTTTAAATATTACAAAACTACTTTATTTTTTGGTTCTCGCCCTTCGAAGAAATCAATAATGTTCTGTGCAGCAAGTGTTGCCATCTCGTCACGTGCGCGGACTGTTGCTGATGCGGTGTGTGGAGTGAGAACAACATTTGGTAGTTCTGTGAGTCCCACTGCAAGCGCAGGCTCATTTTCGTACACATCAAGACCCGCTCCCGCTATCACACCACTCTGTAGTGCACCAACGAGTGCAGTCTCATCAACCACCGGACCACGAGATGTATTTACAAGAATCGCTGTTTTCTTCATGAGTGCAAGTCGTTCTGCATTCATGAGATGTTTCGTAGAGTCGAGAAGTGGCACGTGAATACTCACCACATCGGAGATTCCAAGGAGTTCTTCTGGTGTCGAGTAAAAGGTTGCGGAATAATCCTTTTCGAATTGTTCATTTCGCTTTACATCATAGTATGCAATATTCATTCCAAACCCACGAGACATAATATGTGCTGTGTGGAAACCAATACGTCCCGCACCGAGAATTCCGAGTGTTTTACCCATGAGATCGATTCCCATCATGAGCATTGGATCCCATCCAGTATATTTACCTGCACGTACATACGTATCTGCCTCGACGACATGCTTTGCTACCGCAAGAATGAGTGCAACCGTGTGCTCTGCTACAGTCTCTGTCAGTGCTCCGGGGGTGTTTGTGATTATGATTCCACGTTTATTTGCTTCCACAACATCGATATTGTTGAAACCAATTGCGTAATTTGCACATATCTTTGCACTTGGCACAGCGTCGAAAACCTGAGCATCTATCGCATCTGTGAGTAGAGAGAGAACTGCATCGTACGGTTTCTTTTTAAGTTCTGTGAGTAACTCATCTTTAGTAAGAATTCGATTGTCGGGATTTATATCAATCTCATATCCCTTGTCCTGTAACATGTTGATTCCGATTTCTGGAATCCTCCGTGTGATGTATATTTTTTTCATGTATATAGTATACCAAAGTGGTTTTGTAATAACAAAAATTTATGTAAAAGAAAAAGCTCTGTACATCATCTAAGTGACAGTACAGAGCCAACACATTGAAACAAAATTAACGAAAACTGGTTTAGTCTTTAAAAGTTACCGCCTTCGCGAAGGCAAATCCGGTACCAATAGTATAATCGCCATCGAATTCGTAATACGGATTTAACACCAAACGATCACCTGCTCCACTGATAAAGAGCGAAACGGAGTGACCATTATATATATAAGGTTCCCCCATTATAACTATCCGGGACAAACCCATTGATCGTATATCCGAAGATATGAACCTGCCACCGATCAGATATGCCAGCTCCATGCTAGGCTTTAATAGCTTCATTGTTTCAGCCGTAGCACGAATACTTTTATCATTCCTCTTTTCATTAATGAAAAAGCATCCTTTGATAACAACAACTTCAGTCGTCATGCCTTTGGTTGGAATGAAATCCTTGGAGCAAATCACCTGCTTCACCACCGAATCAACAACAACCCCTTTCCTCTCAAAACGATTGATCCACTCACCACCAGTAGTACCATCACTGGTGAGGGAAAAATAGATAACACTATTTTCTTCAGTCCACTGTAGGGGAAACCTTTCCACAACCTCAAGATCACCCCGAATGAAGCTCAGTGCCCCATCCTCCCCACCAAGTCTTTTAACTATGGTTTCGATTTGGCGCATTGTAAGACCAGCAGATGCAAATTCAGACATAATACCCCATCTCCTTGAGCTAATTTACTCGTTTATCTTTCCCCTAATCCGAGGAGAAGCCATGACCAATGCAGGTCACAGCAAGAAAAATGTACACTATTTAGATTTAAAAGTGAAGTGCTCGTTTTTGACCATCCCTAGTCATTACTTCATCCCGCTAAACAACTTCAACTTCTTCTCCACTACTTCCTGAACACTTGCGACCGACGGACGGAGGAATTTGTACGGTGCAACCTCATCTGGATTCTCTGAGAGTCCTTTCATGAGCCCTTGTTTGTATGCAATACGAATTTCTGTGTTGATATGTACTATCGCCATACCGTTTGCAATCGCCTGTGTGAAATCATCTTCACTATTGCCCGATCCTCCATGCAACACGAGTGGTATTGCCGTCGCATCTGCGATTTCTTTGACTCGTTCAATATTTAACTTCGGATCAACCCCTCCACGAAACATTCCGTGAATATTTCCAACCGCAGGAGCAAGCATATCCACTCCTGTTTGCTCGACAAACTCCTTTGCCTTATCTGGATGTGTGAGAGCATCCGCATCAAGATTGACTCCGTCTGGTACACCGTCGAGAATCTTTGACGAGACACCAATGTATCCCAGCTCTCCCTCGACGAGAATATCTCTCCCCGTCTCAGCAGTAACTTTCCGTGCATACTCAACACATTTCTTTGCAAGTGCGACATTTTCCTCAAACGAAAGTTGTGCTCCATCGAAAATAACTGAATCAAATCCCGCGTCTATTGCCTCCTGTACTCGTTCAAATGAGTACGTGTGATCAGCATTAAGGAAAATCGGATAGTCATATTGTTCACGGATACTTGTGACGAGCGCGGATACCTGTCGCACTCCGACGAAATCTCTCTCACCTTCAGATACGCCAATGATAATAGGAACATTGAGTTTCTGCGCTGCGCGGAACACTCCCCACAATGCTTCTAGATTTGAAATGTTAAAATGACCGATAGCAATCTTTTTCTCCTGTGCATCTCGCACACACTCTCGTAATGTTTTTGTCATACAGAAAAGTATATCACAAAAGAAAAACGTGCAATATTTTTACACATCCACCTGTGCCATGATATACTTTTGGCATGAAAAAATTAGATTTCCTCGCCATCGGCGATATTGTGATTGATGCTTTTATCAGACTTGAAAACGCAGAGGTGAAATGTGATGAGCATAACCAAAACTGCAAACTCTGTATCGATTTCGGACAGAAAATTCCATACGAGTCAGTTGAAATATGTAACGCTGTAGGCAATGCACCGAACGCGTCTGTATCTGCATCGCGTCTCGGTCTCGCCTCAGGAATACTCACGTACGTCGGAGGCGATCAAAATGGCAAAGATTGTCTTGCCTCTCTCGAACACAATGGCGTACACACGGATCTAGTTCGTACAGAATCAGATAAAAAAACAAATTATCACTACGTACTCTGGTACGATGTTGACCGAACGATTCTCGTTAAACACGAACCGTTCCACTATAATCTCGATGGTATCGGAGTAGGCGCGGATGCACCAACATGGATATATGTGAGCTCTCTCGGTGCACACTCACTCGATATGTATGAGAAAATCAGTGCATATCTGGCAGAAAACCCGCACGTACGACTCGCATTCCAACCGGGTGTATTTGATATCAAACTTGGTGTTGAAAAACTCTCACACATCTACAGTCGAGCAGATGCAGTATGTGTTAATGTCGAGGAAGCACAAACTATACTTAGTGAAAAAAGTCGCGACCTCAAAACACTACTTGCTGGTATGGCAAAACTGGGACCAAAAATAGTACTCATTACGGATGGAATCGAAGGAGCATATGGATACGACACAACATCACAGAAGTATTGGTTCATGCCGATATATCCACACACACCAGTCGAACGCACAGGTGCAGGTGATGCATTTTTCTCAACCGTAGTATCATGTCTCGGTATGGGCAAAAGTCTCGATGAAGCACTTCGATGGGGACCAGTCAACTCAATGTCTGTGGTTCAGCAAGTCGGCGCACAGAAGGGTCTTCTCTCGTCTGAAAAATTGGAAGAATATTTAAAAAACGCTCCGGTAGAATACACAGTGAAAGAGATTTAGATAAACGAAATGGCACAATCACTTCGTGCCATTTTTCTTTTCGATGTATTCGAGGTATTCTTCGTTGAATTTTTTCAATCGAACATCTTTCATTGTTTGATATCCCGGAAAACTAATGAGTCTAATCCACTCTTCATCTTTTGGTTGAAAAGTTTCTATGTATGCCTCCACAACATACTTTTTACCAGATGGACTAGTAACCACCGTCCCTCTTTTTAGTCTTTTCATAGGATCCTCCCGCATTAGACTAACAAATAGACACGTCGAACACAATGGTATTACTTCTTTCTCCCAATCGCCTTTTTCGCGGCATCTGCTATATGAGACTCACCCATACCATAGTGTTCGAGAAGTTCAGTAGGCGTACCCGACTGCCCGAACTGATTGTGCACACCAATAAATTCCTGTGGCACGGGGAAATTCTGAACGAGTACCTCGGAAACGGCAGATCCAAGACCACCGATGATCTGATGTTCCTCCACACTAACAATCGCTCCACATTCCTGAGCAAGTTGCACCACAGCCTCCGTATCAATCGGTTTGATTGTTGCTACTGCAAGCACTTTCACAGAGATTCGCTCTTTCTTCAAACTCTCTGCTACACGAAGTGCCTTAAACACGAGCGCACCGGTGGCAATAATTCCAACATCTGCCTTGATACCCGACGCACCGTAATAAAGCTGTGCCTTTCCTATTTCAAATGGACTCTCATCAGTTGTAATCACTGGAGTTTTCTCGCGAGCAAGACGAATATACACTGGCTGTCCACTATCTACTGATGCGAGTGTTGCCTTGCGTGCTTCAATATAATCACACGGAGATAAGACGATCATATTAGGAATCACTCGAGTGAGCGCAATGTCCTCGATTGCTTGATGTGTTCCCCCATCAGGACCAACAGAAATTCCCGCATGTGACCCCGCAATCACCACGTGTCGGTCGTTGTAGCAGATTGTTGTGCGAATCTGCTCCCAATTTCTACCGGGAGAAAACATTGCGTAACTTGAGATAAATGGGATTTTCCCCATTGCAGAGAGACCTGATGCAACCGATGCCATGTTTTGCTCCGCAACACCGATTTCGATAAAGCGTTCTGGAAATGCTTCCTTGAACAGGTGCATCTGTGTGGACTCAGTGAGATCGGCACAGAGACCAACCACATCAGGATTTTGCTTTCCTGCTTCAAGCAGACCCTCTCCGAAGCCCTTTCGTATCGGCACCTGTGTGACATTTCGGTCCCATATCTTCGGATTTAATTTTTGTAATGGATTAAGCATGTAAATATTTATTCATGTTCACTTTTTATTTGACCTAAAAGCGTGCGGAGTTCACGGAGGGCAATACTTGCCTGTTCTGCTTTTGGTGGCTCTCCGGGAATATCTGTACCGGGAGGATTGCCGTGCCATTTGAAATCTCGCTCCATGAAAGACACACCCTTGCCCGGAATCGTTCGAGCAATAATCACCGACGGTCCATCAAATACAGCCTGCGCACGACCAACTCCAGCAATAATCTCGCTGAAGTTGTGTCCATCTATTTCCTCAACATGCCATCCGAAACTTTCGAATTTATGAGACAGTGATTCGAGAGGCATGACATCCTCCGTGTATCCATCAATCTGAATGTTATTGCGATCGACGATAGTGATGAGTCGTCCAAGTCGCTCCTTGCCTGCGAGCATGATCGCTTCCCAATTCTGTCCTTCATTAAGTTCCCCATCCCCAGTGAGACAATAGAAAAATCGATCGGATGTTTGTCCACGATCCATACGGTCAGCAAGTGCCATACCAACTGCCTGTGAGAGTCCTGCACCCAGTGGACCCGAACTTGTTTCGAGCATTGGCAGAAACTCGCGATGAGGATGTCCCTGCAAACGAGATTTAAATTTACGAAGTGTCAAAAGCTCTTCAACTGGAAAATATCCGGCATGAGCCATTGTTGCGTAGAGCACAGGACATATGTGTCCATTTGAGAGAATGAGTCTGTCACGACCCGGCCATTCAGGAACCTTTGGGTCATGTTTTAAAATATGAAAATATAGTGCAGTGAAAATATCTGCCATACCAAGTGGTCCCGCAGAGTGTCCGGACCCAGCAGCAACAAGCATTTCAATGATTGAAATGCGAATGTCATTTGCCGTCTTTTCAAGGAATTTTATTTTTTCGTCTGTTAGATTATTTAACATAGTGACTCAAGAAACCGAAACACTTCCTTTGGATTCTCTGCGTTGAGAATCGCTCCACCGACAATAAGTTTCGTTGCACCGGCATCTACTAACTCCTGCGCAGTATCCTCCGTGACACCGATATCAACACTAATTATACGCTCAGGATACAGTGAGTGCAATGTACGAACTCTCTCAACCACTCGCGGATCAAGCGGAACTCCATGTGCACCAATTTTATCCGACCCCATGCATTGTATGAAATCCACATCACGCACATACGGAGCAATGTGTTCGATATCTGTCGATGGTTTGAGTGCAATACCAAGCCGTATATCATACGTTCGACACATATCAATAATCTCTTCCATATGATTCGTCGCCTCGCTATGAACAACCACAGAATATATTCCCGTGTGTATCCAGTCCTCGAGCACTTGCTCTGGATTCTCAACCATCATATGAAGTTCGATTTCAGTTTTTTCCCATTCTGGCCATCCACGATCTTCTGACTTTAGTTCATCAAAAAACACACTATCACGTCCGTTGTATGGCCATGTTTTCGGTGATGCAAACACACCATCCGCAATATCAACCTGTACTGTATCGGCAAACGAAGCGACACGGTTCATTTCTTCTTCCAACTGTATTTGTGTATATGGGATAATGGCGGGCAAGATATCAGTCATGTGTATTTATAGATTATTTATTTTCTGTATTCTTCGAACGTGACGTTCCTCGTCTGAGAACTTCGTGTGAAGCCACAGAGATACCGCCTCCTGTGCTTCCTGTGTCGTAATGAAATGCGCACCAAGAGAGAGCACATTTGCATCATTGTGCTCACGAGAAAGCGTGAGGATGTGCTTCGGACCACCGTAGAACACTGCACACCGAACTCCTGAAAACCGATTGGCAACTATCGCCTCGCCCTGACCTGACCATCCAATGGCAATGCCCCGCACTGCATCATCACCTGCATTTTCTGAAATAGTCTGAGCAACCAATGGAATGTAATCAGGATAGTCATCATCGTGATTGTATTCTGCTGGACCATAGTCAAATACCTCATACCCATGCGACGTAAGATACGACACGAGTTGTCGCTTCATTTCAAACCCCGCATGATCTGATGCAATGTAGATTTTCATAAAAATTATGTTGATGTGTATATCCCGCCTCCCTATTGTACCATGTCAGTAAAACTATCGTAAAAAATTAAAAGAATTACCTCGTTCACTTCATTATGTACAGTATAAAATAAACAAGCTATTTTGAATAGCAAATAAACTTGATTATGGGCATTTTCAATTGACAACTCGCAGGCAGGGATATATACTGTACCCATCAGACCTGAACGGCATCCTAAACGGGTGCCGTTCGCTGTTATAGGTCTTCTCCTAAGTCTGTTCGTTTCAATCGTTCTCGTAAGTATTCAAAATCACGGAATTTCTCACCTGCAAATTTTTTTATTTCTCGAGCCGTTCTCTCTCCACGAGCTAAAATGAGAACTTCTTTTTTATTCTCCCGAAGGAATTTTAATACTGGCAAAAAGTCTCCATCTCCAGACAACACAATTACTTGATCAAAGGCATTGCGATCACGCATCATATAAAAAGCCATATCGACGTCGCAGTTAGCTTTTCGAGTAGGTAAACCGCCCTCAGTATAGAAAGTTTTTACGGGCTTTAGTACAAGTTTGTAACCAAATTTTTCAATCTTTAAATAAAAACGGACACGCTTAAGATGCCGATCAAGAAGCTTCAATTCAGCTTCGTTCAACGCCTCACCTTTTTCTTTGATTAGAGTCACCAGATACTTTTCCAGATCTTTTATCGGTACAGAGTCATTTTCAAGATAATCAAAGTTGAATTTATGAATTTCTACACCACCAAAGAAAAAGATTTCAGATGCTTCGTATTTTTCTGCCAAATACTCATATAATTTCTGGTAGTCGATACTCCAACCGAGAGACTTTTTGCCTCCGTAAAATAGGTTTGAAGCGTCTATGTAGACGTATGTTTTCACGATATTACTTTATTAACTACCATGATATATTTCCCGTAGTTTTTAAAGAAAACTTGCAGTCTTGAGCACATGTTCAACAAGCGCGTGTGTGTATCCCATTTCATTGTCATACCACGCCATCACTTTGACCAAATTCCCATCAATCACTCGAGTAAGTCCAAGATCAGCAATCGATGCATATTTACTTCCAAGAATATCTGATGAGACGATAGGATCCTCGGTCACCGAGAAAACCTTTGACCAATGTGCCTCGCTCGCTGCCTTTTTCAAAATACTGTTCACTTCCTCAACACTCGTCGGTCGTTTAGAAATAAATGTAATATCGACAATCGATCCTGCGGGAACTGGTACGCGTATCGCAATACCATCAAACTTGCCGGCAAGGCTCGTAATTACCTTTGTTGTTGCGATAGCCGCACCAGTCGTAGTAGGTACGATATTCTGTGCTGCTGCTCGTCCCTCCTTGAAATCCTTTGCGTTCGGACCATCCACGATTCCCTGACTCGCTGTGTACCCATGCACGGTATTAAGCACTGCCTTCTCGATACCGATTGACTCATTTAGAATCTGGAGCACTGGACTGCCTGCGTTTGTTGTACATGATGCATTTGATGTCACCACCTTTTCCTTGAGTGTATCGCAGTTGATACCCATGAGTATCGTACCCTCATCAGCAGCGCTCGCATTATCCTTTGCAGGAGCTGTGATAACTACTTTCTTGGCACCTGCTGTGATATGCGCACGAGCCTTTTCAAACGATGTGAAAAACCCTGTTGACTCAACAACCACATCAATACCCAAATCCTTCCACGGAAGATTTACTGGGTCTTTCTCAGAAAGAAAAGCAACATCATGACCATTTATATTTATTTTCTTTTTGTCTTCTGAAACCTTCACTGACTCAAATTTCTGTCCGTATACGGTGTCATACTTCAAAAGATACGCGATATTATCAATATTGCCTAAATCATTGATTGCAACAATCTCAATATCATCTCGCACATGTGCAATTCGTATGAATGCTCGCCCGATTCTACCTCCACCATTTACTGCTACTTTGATTTTGCTCATAGGAAAAATATTTACTGGTATGTATACAGTATATCAAAATTAAAATATATTTGTCTTGCACTACTTCTGTGCCTTTTTCCACTCCTCAATTTTTTTATGATTGCCCGAGAGAAGGACTTTGGGTACTGCGTATTTTTTGCCTTTGTATTTCAAAACCTCTGGGCGAGTGTATACATCATGTGACGCAACACGAGTTTCTTCGAGAGAACTGAAATTTCCAAGCACTCCTTCTATCTGCCGAGATACACAGTCAACCACCACCATCGCTGGCAATTCTCCACCTGTGAGCACATATGGTCCAACAGATAGTGACTCAATACCGTATCCTGTTTTAAATATTTTTTGTACACGTGCATCAATACCTTCATACCGCCCACACACGAGAATTATATCAGTGTACTTCTCTGCAACCTTTTTTGCGTACACTGTATCAAACTGCACTCCTCCGGGAGAAAAGAAAATAATTTTTATTTTTACCTTTTTTGCTTTCTTACTTTTTGATTTCTTTTGAGCGATGGAAATGGCTTTGTCGATGGCCTTTGCAACTGGCTCTGCCTGTATGACCATACCCGGACCACCGCTATATGGTTTCTGATCAATGTGTTTAAACGTGTTGTCCGAAAAATCTCGTGGGTTATAGAAACTCACTTTTATTTTTTTGTCAGCAATCGCGCGTGCAACAATAGACTCACCGAGATATGAGTCAAAGGATTTTGGAAATAATGTGATGATGTGGAAATGCATAGGATTAAATCTCACATCAAAAGTGTGTGTATTCGAAGAAACTTTTGGTGTAAACAATAAAATACCACAAAACAATAGATATGTAAAATCACCCGATGTTGGGTGATTTTACATATCTAAACACACGTAAGTGGTTTTATATCTTCAAATCTGCCATTGCCTCATCAACAGTCTTGGTTGCTGACTGCTTTGACACGTCCTTTACTCCACCTGCTGGCTCGTTAATCTTGAGATTTACTCGAGCATTATTTTTCATACCAACAACTCGAAGTAGTGTACGAATTGCCTTTGCGGTATTTCCCTCTCTACCAATAATTTTCCCCATATCAGCTTGATTGACATCGAGTGTCATGAGTACACCCATTTCGTCTACTGTTCGAGTGATTTTTACATCTTGAGGAAATTCTACGAGCGCTTGAATAACGTATTCTAAAAATTTTGCGTCTTGTTCCATGAATATCAGTTAAATAATAAACCTGTACAGTATAAGTGTAGCGACCAGCGTATAAAGAGTCAATGAAGGCCTGTGTACTTTATGCCACGACCTCAGCCGGAGTTTCTTCTGTCATCTCTGGTGTCGTTGCAGAAGCTTCTACTTCTGATTGAGGAGCTGTCGCCTGAGCAGGTGCAGATGCTACTTCAGCACCCTCCTTTACAATAGGTTTCTTTTTTGGAAGTGCATTTATTTTCTTGCCAGCAATCACCTTGCGAGTAACGAGAAGATTGTGAACTGTGTCTGATGCTTGCGCACCCTGTGCAATCCAGTGTGTAATCCGGTCATTTTTGAATACTGCTGACTCACCGTTGCGTGAATCATAGTTACCCAAAATCTCTAAAAACTTGCCACTCTTTGTAGAGTTTTTTGAATCAGTCAATACAAGCCGAAATACCGGTTCATGCTTGCGTCCTATTCTCTGTAGTCGTATTTTTAACATGTTGCCAATACTAACAGAATGCGTTCATTTGGTCAAATCATTATCCTTTTTTAAAAACTCAAAACCTATTCTTCCCATTTATCTATTAAATGACCAAATTTCTCATACATCCTATCTATTTCATTATCCGCATCAACAATAAATTCTGGTGCATATTGAAAAACATACGGTTTTTCCATAGCTTCTAGTAAATAATCGACAGCTTTAATCGGGTCAGTAATGGAATCAGGAAGTTGTTCGAGTGATACAAGCTGACGAACATATTCAATGGCCACATTAGTGCCTCTCGAAAAGGCACGGTCAAGATGCAGTGCAATATAAAATGGACTAATTCCTCCAAGCTGAAATACCTCTTTGTCTTTAATTTCTAAATTTCTACCACGAACCACTTCCTCGCTCGCAAGACGAATAGCTTTAGCTAAAAGTTTTTGATGTATCTCTACATCACCATATTCATTGGTATTTCTTTTTTCGTATTCCGTAAAACGCAACACTCTACGCACAGTATCAAGTAAACAATCTTTCGTTAAATATACCCAATCCCCGTAAACCAAAGCCTCATTGAGAGTAAAATCACACGTTTCAAAATAATTTTCTTTTAAATTCTGTACACCATGACCGTATGCGTAATCCTCACTTGAATATTTTTCTGACATTTCGCTATCCAAACCAAACACATCTTTATTTAAAACTCTCACGATATCTATATCTCGAGGTTTAGCAGACATATCAATTCCCAACAACCGCGAAAGTGTTGCTCGAGCTGCCCCACCTATATATCCATATCCATCTGGCAACTTTCTGAGATACGTATGCGAGAGTGGAATACGAAAAAGCCCGTTACCTATTTTTTCTACATAGATATCATGCCCATATCTTTCAAGGATCTGTCCTAATGTTTTTTCATATTCTGTGGCGACAGATATCACTGCCTTATCTACACTTGCAAGATGCTTTCTCTCAACGTCATCCTCTTCAAATGTTGATTCTTTGGTATGAGTATCCAAAATCTTATCCAATATATTTATTACTTCTTCTTGCTGTGGTAATTCTTGTACCACAGACTCAGGTAGTGGCGATTCAGGAGCTAAAAATTTTTCCTTTTCCATGAGACCAAGTATAACTTTAATTACCTAAAATCACAAAAGATTTATGAACTTAGGTAATGGGGGAAGTCGTGACACATCCTGTGTGTCGACACAACTTCCCCTCGCCGATTAAAGAACAACTACCCGACGTCTGTCGGGGTGGACCTCGGTGATGGCGACTGCCACCTCACGGAGATCATCCGTGAGCTCCTCTGGCCGGAGCCAAAGGTTTGCGACCCATGGGATCGCGACCCGGGGCTCAACCCCAACACGCTCGGCAGTGCGTTGGGGAAGGTAAGACCCTCCTCCGCAACCGAAGAGGAAGTCATCTTCCTCCTCTAGGGAGGAGAAGCCCTCCCCGGCAATCCGCTCTTTGTAGAGGGGATTCCGGCGAAGGTCCACGTGGACCAGGTATTCGAACTCGGGTGAGAGAACTTCCACACCGTCCAGTCCGAACACCCGACCGGCAACAGTGATGTTGCCGGTATCATAACAGAAGTGGGGATGCTCATCCCCGAAGGGTAGAGCGAGGTACCCCTCACTGGCACCGTAGTGCCAGAAATAGGTGTACTCCCCCATCTCGGTCATCCCGAGATGGGTCGCAC
>CAYVMP010000011.1:0-22208 GCA_964452635.1 uncultured Candidatus Saccharibacteria bacterium
GAAAGATTAGGTGCCGCTCTCCGCGACACCTATCAAAGAACTACTCGTCGAGACTATCGAGGTAGTCTCGCTGTTGGCGGTCGGGCATCCCCTCAATCGCTAACAGCGCAGAATCTACATCATACCGAGTCTCTCCATCGACTCCGTCCGCAGACAAGGCGATGCGACCGACCACCTCACCGAGATCCTTGATCTCCTCAAGGACGATCCGTGCGGAGGATGCCGATCCCCCGCGACCGAAGTCGACATGGATGCTAACAAACATTCCTGAGTAGCTGTGTGACCGGATGGTCACACAGCGATCGCATGTTGCGATCAACTTAAGGTAGGGCTGACCGTCTTTCCAGCCGAGGTCATAGTGCCCCGGCATCTTTTTTGTCTGCCGGGCTGCGTTGAACTCCTTCCGGAGTTCAACGATTTGGGCGTCAACCTCGGGAGTATTGTAATTACTCCCGAAGGCGCTCGCGACTTTTTCAAAGTCGCAGAACTTGATGGAATTCCACGGAGCGACAACCGCCCCGAGGACCTTCGAAAAATCGGCAATCGTCGCTCTGCCGGACGCTGACGAAATAGTAATCTCAATCCTGTTGATAAGTGTCATGCAATCCCTCTCCCAAGGGATATTTTAATATCTACTTAATGTAAATAACAAAATACCCCTTGGGAAATTCGTTAATACCGATTCCGATCAACCCACATTCCATATGTACTCTTGGGTACTGTGTGAATGCTGGTTGAATAAGAAGGAGAATTGGTTGAGTGTGCAGTGCACACCCACCATTCCCCAAAGGAGTCTTCATTCGTGTGTTGTCCACACGAACAAGGTGACTCCACAAACCTTGGGAGGACACTACCACCGATAGGGTTGGTTTGGCAACTCTATCCATGGGTTAGTTCTAACAGGGGGTGTCCATTCCTCCCCCTCTCCCCGTTCCTCCTTTTCTTTTTCAAAGGCTTCCCTCCACTGAGTGGAGGGAAGCTCATCATCTTTTTTTCTTTTTTTTGAAACTACTAGTGCCCAAAAAAATAATAACATCTTCCCCTCCAAAACAATTTCCACTCAATCTTTCGATTGAGTGGTCTTCAGAAAAAACAAACCTTGCATTTTCTAAAGAAAGGGTTTGGTTCGATGCACTGTGTGCATCGCCATTCCCTAAACGGAGTTTTTGTTCGCGTGTTGTGCACACGAACAAGGTAACTCCGGAAACCTTGAAAAGCGATGTGTAGTGGTTTTTTATAGTCGCACTACTAGGCGACAGCTCCGACTTGAATTGGCCACTCTGCGCCATCTAAAATGGCAACGGCCCATTTGCAGGGCTCCGCATTGTAACCAATCCTGCCGGGAGGCAGGGAATCCCAGCGATCGATTTCCGATGGAGGCGGAGGCAACAAATTGAGCCAATTGAACCCCTCCAATACACCCAATAGGGCGTAGACCAGTTGGTCACGCCGAAAATCTTCAGTGAAATGTGTCATTTCGTGCATTTGCATGCACTTTTTGGATGCAAGAAGCATCTCATAAGGTCGACAAGCGACCTCGTAAGATCTTCTCGCCAACTGACTCTCTCGATTATACCTATCCCAAGGGGGAGCTATCTCCCGAGCCTTCCAACCATTGAAAACCTCACGGTTTTTAATGGTTGCATCCAATTCCTGGATGCGGATCTCGATCTGTTCCTTTGTCATCTCTCTCCCTCATTTCTAGTCCCCGTTAAGGTCGGGACTCTACCTTTGATTTTCAATATCTAGGAATCTTCTTCAGATCCCTCTTGTCATACCAAATACATTACTTACTAGACACTTAGTATGACGAAGAGGAACTATGATGGTGACTACAGTGTGTAGTGCACTATCACATTCCTTACTTCGCTATGTGGAGTCATGGACAGAACGCATTCTGTGGTGACTCTGTGTCAGAGGACTGGTTCGTTGTTATTCGAACCTTATGGGTATATTATACACCTAATGGGGTGATTTGTCAATAGAACAAATTGGTGCTGATTTTAAGCCATTCTCTACCCTTATCGTGTTGTGGATAAAACCTTTGTGAAATAAACCCTAGAATCCTATACTTAAGTCATTATAATTGTTCATTAATATTCATATCTATATGAAATCACCGACCACATCGGTTTGGTATTTGAGAAGAAATAAACAATCAGGTTTTACTCTTATTGAAATCCTCGTTGTCATCGGAATCATCGCGATTCTTGCAGCGATTGTGATTATTGCTATCAACCCTGCACGGCAGTTTGCTCAGGCTCGTAACTCGCAGAGAGTGAGTAATATTGAGGCACTCCTCAATGCAGTGGGACAGCGCATTGCCGACAATAAAGGACTCTTTGCATGTGGAAGCTATACCCTCTCCGCCACACCGACGAACATTGCGACAGGAACACTGAATGCAAATATCAGACCGTGTATCGTCCCAACATACATGTCAGAAATTCCCGTTGATCCAACCGTTGGAGTACCGTACGATTCAGCGTCGGACACATATAGTACCGGATATTTCATTTCTCAGGATGCATCCACTGGCCGTATCACTATCTCTGCACCATCTGCATCATCAACATCAGAGTTAAGTCAAACTATCTCACTCACACGGTAGTACACCTGTGTATAGGAATAATACATTTGACATATAAAAGAGTATACTGTATCTATTACTCGCTTTATTAATGTTCTCTGTAATTATTTAATATGAAATATACTTTTTCGCGTATTGCGTTTTTAGTGTTTGCATTATTCGCCTCTGCATCTATCGCTCCCCTATCTGCTCTCGCAACAGCCGGTCCGATGACATCGACTGTGGTGGTGCATCCGTTTGATATGGCAACAGGTTTTGGAGATGTCATATCAAACCCAACTAAATGGTTCTTCTACAATGATGTTACCGATGCGATTGATAACACACTCGGATCATTTGTAACTGGACCATCAACTCCAGCACTCGGTACAGGAAGTGCTCAGATAAGTGTCACTGGGTCAGAGAGACGGAATCTCGCAACGTATCAGTTTTCAGGAACACCACTGAACACCATCACGACGCTTGCGTTTAGTACGTACAACCCATCTGCTGGAAACGGTGGAAGCACAAACCGTTCTGCATATCTCAACTTCAACGTTGATTTCAACGGTTCAGATACATGGCAGAAACGTCTTGTGTTCGTGCCAAGTGCAAATGGCACTGTAACTCAAGACTCATGGAAACAATGGGATGCAATAAACGGTGGTAATGCTCTCTGGAGTTACTCCGGTGCAACATGGCCAGACACACTTACTGGTCCAGATGCTGGACTCACAGGTATATCAGGCACAGTCGCACGAACATGGTCTGCAATCCTCGCAGACTATCCACTCATTCGTGTTCGAGTCACAGATTCATGGCTAGGACTTCGAGTTGGTGAACCGTATACAGATGGGTACACAGAAAATATAGACTCATTTGTTTTCGGAACAAGTACTCAGGTAACAACATTTGATTTCGATCCTGCACCAAACGTGCAGGTTACAATCGTAAAGTATGTTGGAACAGAGGAAGCAACAAATGAAAATGCAGGAGGTGCATCCTTCCCTATGCATGCAATATTCCCAGGTGGTGAGGGAGACTACGCACTTAGTACGACTGGATTTAATAATGAAAATCCATATCGAGCGACAACATCACAGATGCCATCTGGATCAGACTACAGTACATTTGAAAATCTAGGAACAACATGTACTGGAGAAAATCCATTTGCACTTGTTGGATACAGTACTGGAAGTACACTTGAGTCTGCTGTTCTCAACGGCTCAGGAGAAAACACTCCAACACTCACTACCCCTGCATTCACTGGGTTACTCCATGATATGTATGTGGTTGTGTGGAACAAACCATGTCCAATGACTGGTACACTCACTGTAATCAAGGACACGCTTGGTGCAGATGGAACATTTGCACTCAGTGGTGACAATGGACTCGGCAACTGGACTATCACTACAGTTGGTGGAGTTGGAGAAAAAACATTCACAAACCTCACTCCCGGAACATACCACGTAACAGAAACAGTTCCTTCAGGATGGACACAGATTGATACAGACTGTGGAACTGTCACTGTCACTGCCGGAGGAGAAACAACATGTACAATCACAAATGGTAAAAACTCAAAACTTGGAGAAATTCGTGGTACAAAATACGAGGACGTTGACGGTGATGGAAATATTCGTGATAAAAATAATCACCGACTTGCTGGATGGACAATATATCTCGACACAAACAATAACGGTATACTCAATGTAGGTGAACAGAGTACCACCACAGATGTACACGGAGAATACAGATTCAAATACCTCCCTGCTGGCCGATACGTCGTTCGAGAAGTACAGCAAAGTGGATGGGTACAGACGGCACCCGGAGGATGGAAACACACCATTACACTCCAAGCAGGCAAAGTTTCTAAGAAAAACGACTTTGGAAATTTCAAGCTTGGTACAATATCAGGTATGAAATTTAACGATATGAATGGAAACAAAATCAAGGATGTTGGAGAAATGGGTCTTCCCAACTGGACAATCCTCCTTACTAAGATTGGTCGAGGTACATCAGTTGCCACCACCGATAGCAATGGAATGTACACATTCACTGATATCGGACCGGGAACATACAAGCTTCGAGAAGACCAAAAGGAAGGATGGACACAAACAACCAAAAATCCTAAAAACATCATGATGCGTTCTAGTCAAAATATTACCGATAAAAATTTCGGCAATATCCACTCAACACACATGGTTTGGCACGGAGAAGAATCTGACGAATAGTATCTAGTCATACAATACTCAATTAAAAATCCACCTCTACGGTGGATTTTTAATATTCCCAAAACAGTGGCCTAGAACTCAAAACGTATATTGTCCATAGAAAACGATCCGGTGGCCCCCTCAGAACTAAATACAATACTGCCCACAGTAACATCCTCTGCTCCCAAATCTTCGAGTGGGATTGAAATATTTTGATACTCTGAATAATCCACCGTCCGCTCTGGTGTACTTTTCTCTAGAAAATCTGTGAGCCACACACTTCCAAGCAATCCACCATGTGTATCAAATAGAGCAACAGAAATACGTGGACCAGAAAGTGCTGGGCCTTTGATTGCAAATTTAAGATGATGATACGAGTATGTACGCATACCGATAGTGTTTTTGATATACAAACCACCACCAGTTCCGGCGATAGAACCGACAACTGCATATGCATATTTAGCAGTACTATCAGATTGAATACTCTCAGTGGCATTCCATGTTTCGAAATACCACGCATTTTTCGCCTCCCCTGCAAACACAGTACCGGCCGTCACGTAATATCCTCGCATTGGTATCACAGATGGCTCACCACTAAATTTAAAATTATCAATGAACACAGTCGCGGGTTTCTCACTCGTCAAAATTATTTTTGATACAATACCCTTTTTCATTGAGATAGTTCTAAAAGGAATATATGCTGGCATATATGTGCCTGCCACCAACTCCCTCCCATCAACAAAGTCTGCGATTCGGGCGGTACCGAGCACAGTCCCGTCTTGTCCGTAGAAAATACACTGGACATTTTCACCACCACGCACTCCTTGTATGTATAGCCAAATTCCTTCGTACCCTCGAACATCCACACCATTTTTCTGAGTCAATTTCACTTCACTCCATGGTTCAGTAAAATCAATTTTCAACGCATAGAGTCCGTCTTGTGCATTTTTTGAAAATTCATCGATATTTTTTGTACTCTCCACTACCCATCCAGCAAGAAATGAATCTTGGTATATATTTTCAGCTATACTCGGTAACACAGGAGTAGATGATGTTTGAGTATTTCCAGTAGTTGCCCCCGATGGTGTAACTGGTGTCGTTGAATATTGATTAGAAGATGTTGAGTTTTGGTTGTGTGTTTGAACCAACTCAGAGAATTGTGGTGGTACATACTTACTCGTTCTTTTCTCTGATATAAAGTTAATTCCCCCGTATGAAACATCAGACATGTGTGCACTTTCAATAACAACACCTGTAATTGGTTTCTGTGATGGAGAGATGTCTGCAATCGGAATATACACGACATACCATGTGTTTGGAAGAAATACATTTTTATTTACATAATGCACCAAAGGAACAGTGCCGAGAGATATCCCTTTACCGGTGTAGAGTGATACATACAAATCTTCGTTTTCACTGCTACCAATATTAAATCTAATCACAAGTGTTTTGTATTGTGATGGATCAAATCCATTTGTTTGAGCATACATACCAGACCAATCAGTCGTGTACTTAACGTTCATTGATACAAAAGATATCCCTTTCGCTACAGACGTAGATGTTGAGATTTTAGTTTTCCATGAGGTATCGTGCCATCCTGCTCCCCATCCATTCAAAAATACAGATGATGAGGTTGTAGCCATTTCGAACTCTTGCATCTGTACAGAAGATATACTGGTACTGAGTTGACTCTCAGAAGTATGGCGCAAAATAAAAGCTTCTTTCCATTTCCACAGAAAAACCAGAGCCACAATAGCAATAACCGTGCAGACAAAAAATAGTATCTTTCTCATTCAGAAAATAGTAACATGTATTATATATTTTGTCGAGTATTACTTGAGCTGGAGAAACGGATCGATGTAGTGTACCGCTACACCGCCAAATCCAGAGTATGAGCCAAATGTTTTGTTTATAAGTCCAATCTGTTCAAGATAATACGATTTTGATGTTCCAAAGAATGTGACAAAACTTGGATCAACATCTCCTGTTTCTTGGGCAATAATAACTTTTGTAGGATGAACACCACTTGATGCCTGTGCGACTTCGACATTCGATATCTCAGCGGTACCATTGTCCCCTATTGTATAGTTTCGATATGACATGAGAATAATAGCACTCTGTGGTCGAGCATCAAGGATTCGTAGTAAGTGATTGTATGTGTACGTATTTACTCCGTTGTATGTAAATGATGGTGTCCACTTCTGTGCATCATCATAGAAATGCGGAATAACAACACTCAAACGAACAGGGTTTGTACCCAATCGAGTAACTGTCTCATCGACAAGCTGAACAAAGTTTTTGAGTAATGTTGCTTTGTTTTTATTGTACGTTGAGAGTAGGTATGGTTCAACATCATACTGAAGTGATCGGATTTTGTGAGTTCGAGTTGTATTAAAGTTAATGACATAGTCAACTATGGTAAATGCTTTGTACTTCTGAGAAGACTCTGCCCAATCTCTCCATCCCGCTTCAGCATCGACAGCAATCCCTCGTGCTTCTGCAAGAGTAATGAAGTTTTCGAGTGCATCAGAATACGCTTTCTTTTTCTGCTCCTTGAGAGAACCTTCTGACATTTTGGCTATATCAAGATAATCATCGATCGTAACATAGAGTACTGTAATTCCATTTTTTGATGCACCAGTCAGTATGGTATCGATATACTGAGATGACATGTTTACTGGAGACACCCACACCCAACTTCCGTACTCTCTTGTACTTGTTGCGGTCGGTGTGACAACCACCTGCTGTACTGGATCAGGTGTCACAACAGGAGAAACAGGTTGAGGTACTGGCTGTTCAACTACCACAGGAGGGATTGAAATACTTTCACCAGATCCAGATAGGGACAGGTGTGAACAAACATCTTTTCCATTATCCGTCATCCCACACGCCTCAGTTTCAATCTGTGAACTCAACCCACCGATGTATTTAACACTTAGTGTGATTACTCGTGTCTCTCCCGGCAATACCGCACCTAATCGCCAATAGTAATTCGAAGCAGTCGGTTTTGGAACTGACGAAATAAATGATTCATTATCTGAATAGTATACAGACACAGATGTATTCTGACAGGTTGTTGTACTTTGGTTTTTCAATGTGATTGTGTATGTCAATGTATCTCCAGATACAATCTGTGTGTTATTCGACACAAACGATAGAGACAATGCGCACTCACCCAATGCATCAGCAACATGTACCGTATCTGAATTTCTTTGTAATCCAATACCATGTGTTCTCTCTGAATATTGAGATATCTGTGAATCAACTGTCTGCTGTACACGTGCAGATTGCATACCACCAAATACACCTGTCATATAGAAAAGTATAGCCATGCAAATGGTAAGTAATATTCCAGAAATTAATAATGTATTTCGTGATCGTGTATTCATATCCATACAATACTATTAGAATTATATTTTAATGCAAGTTTTTGACGATACTTAGCCATTTACGCCCTTTCTTTGCCATTTTTGCCACTTCAATTCCTCTTTTTTAACTAATCCCCATATTGATTTAAATAATGCATTAAATTCAACAAAAGTTGAAACGTAGAAAAGTAACCACCCAATCGGCATCAAAATATAAAATGAAAACTTTTTGGTACTTGAATCATCAAAAAACATTTGTATGAAAAACATTGAACCAACAACAATAATCCCCGAAACAAATGATGAGAAGTCATTTATAATGAAAGAATACGCATACAAAAACATAAGGAAAAATGGTTCTGCTGACAATTGAACTTCTCCGAAATATGCAAGAGGAAGAATAAACCATGTGAGTAGTTTATTGTGATGCGACTCAGTACTAAAAAACATGTGCCTGTTTTCAATAAATGTTTCAAATCTCCCTCGTTTCCACCGTAACCTCTGCTTCATCAAACCACGTATTTCACTCGCCCCCTCTGTATATACGAGCGCATCTGAAGCATATACAACTTTCATACCAGCATCTTGTATTCTAACTGACAAATCAATATCTTCGGTTATGTTTGTTATATTGTACTTACCGATCTTCTCAAATACCTCACGCCTAAACGCACCCGCTGCTCCACCGATAATATATATAGTCCCCATACATGAATCTGCTTTCTTAAAATAGAATGAGAACAGAAATTCCAAATACTGAATTACACCTATTATTTTCTTCAAACTTCCTATTTTCACATTTCCAACCGCAGCGTACACATGCGGATCAGCAAAACACTTAACGAAATTAGCCACGGTATCTTCCATCACGACACAGTCAGCGTCTATGGACATGAGTATATCCCCTGTCGATAAATCAATTGCAGTATTGAGTGCAGCACCCTTTCCCCCATTTTTCTTATAGTGGTATACGATATCGATTTTTTTATCACTTCTTTTATTATATTGTTCAATGAATTCACGAATCAGTGTGTCAGAGTTATCAGTTGATCCATCATTCACCACTACCAATTCAAGATTTCTGTGTGTACTTTTCAATAATGTTTTGATGGTATCTATGATTCCACATTCCTCGTTCCACGCAGGAATCATAACAGACACACGAGGGTTGTATGTTTTGATTTTGTGTTTAAATTTTCTATCCCGATATGCAACAACCACGTCATGCCACGGACTAATGACCATATAGAGAAAGTACTTAGAAAGGAGTATTGTTGCAAAACAAACAATAAACGTACGTAGGATTGGCAAATCATATCCGATATGTGGTTTAAAAAAGAATACTGACAGGATAATACCGACGGTTAAAACGTACAGTGAGAGATAAACTGAAATCTTTTCCGTTATGTCGCTTCTTAAAATCCGGTTCATAGTACGTAGATAATATCCTTCACAATCTTAGAACACATATTTGAAAGCAAAATTAAAACAATAAATAAGGCGATAATCTTAGAACTTAATACTGAAAATGTATCGAGTGCATACCATATGAGCACACCAGAACAGAGTACACATGCGATAATTGCAACGACAGATAGTGTAATAAAAATACGGGCATGAGTAAACACGGCCTTATGCAACCCAAAATATCGACTGTCTTTATTGATACGTAATTTCATAGAGATACAAGTAAAACATTAAAAATAACTTAAGTCAAATATTGACAAATATCTAAATAAAGAGTATACAGTAGTCCATCACTAATAAAGTAACATATCCATGAATAACCAAATTTTTAAGTTTCTCGCTGTATTTCTCTTTGTATGTGGATTTACAGCTTATCAATACACCACACCAGCTTTCGCACTAGAGACATGTGAGAATGCAACGACCACCATTCAGAGTGACACAACAGATCTGACAGGTGCAGAGAGTACTGCTGTAGACACCCTCACAAGCCCCATATGGGCGGTGATAGACGGTGCACACTGGATATGGAGTACTCCTACCGTAGTCAATCCAAACGTATCTGAAACTGTTACTTTCACTAAAAACTTTACAATTACAGGCACCGTAAAAAGTGCTACATTAAAGATACTTGCTGATGACTACATGAAGGTATTTGTGAACGGAACAGAGGTTCTATCTGATTTTGGTGAAGGAAATTTCCTTACTCCACACGAATACACAGCAACCACAACTCTTCAGATAGGACTCAATACACTCCGTCTCGAAATCACAAATGCAGCGTATTTCTATGCAGGACAAGGTACTGTATCGAACAACCCCGGTGGCGTTGCCTACTCATATGTAATCAATAGCTCAGTGTGTACCACAACTCCAACTGAATCGAATACAACAGGTGGAGGATCAAACGGTGGAGGAGGATCTGGTGGTTCAGGAGGTATCATTGCTAATGGACCGATTGTTGCAAACGGCCCAATAGTTACATACCAAGCACAGAACAACTCTGGAGGAAATGCAGGATCTCCATCACCTACTAACACACAGACGACAAATGGACTTGTATCACCCGCAATCACTGAAGCAATCGCTCGTATTACACCTTCATTTACCATACTGTCTCCGTACACCACAGGAACATCCTCATCTACCAATGAATCAACGACAAGTTCACAAGTTGCAAATGTACTGTCTGCATCGACTCGATCTCTTATCGCAGATGATGCGACATGTATACTCGTTGGGTTTATCATCGCACTCGTCATATACATGGCATGGGTATTTATCAACCGAAAAAGAAACACATCTCTACCTGAAAATAAGAAACTATCGTTTTCTGATATCTCATTCTTTATTGGAACAAGTATTCTCGTAAGTGCACTATTATTTTACTTTGGGATTATCTGTCCAATTATTCCCCTACTCGTCTGTGTCGTCATTATCGTGTTAGGAATATTTCTCAAAATACTCTAATACTTGAAAATATCACAGCACCTACAAAAACATCATACTATCCTGTATGATGTTTTTGTTATGAACACACAGACATTCAAAAAAATTATTTGGAAATACTATCGGAAACATAGGAGGAAGTTTCCGTGGAGAAACACACGAAATCCGTACAGGATACTCGTTTCAGAAGTAATGCTCCAACAGACACAGGCTCCGCGCGTTATCCCTAAATACATTTCGTTTCTCAAAAAATTCCCTACTACTCAAGCCCTTGCTAGGGCATCTCTCCACTCTGTCCTTACAGAGTGGCAAGGACTTGGATACAATCGTCGTGCACTGTATCTGAAAAAATGTGCTGAGACAATAGAGAAAACGTCTGCACATGGAGGATATGATGGTGTGTTCCCGAAAGACTTTAAGCTACTGTGCACACTACCGGGTATTGGACCAGCGACTGCAGGCGACATGCTTGCGTTTGCATGGAATATTCCTGTGCCTGTCATTGAGACGAATATTCGTAGTGTCTTTATTCATTTTTTCTTCCAGAAAAAAGAAAATGTACATGATAAAGAAATACTCCCTCTCATTGAAAAAACATTAAACAGAGAAAATCCTCGTGAGTGGTACTGGGCACTCTTCGACTATGGCGCATACCTTAAGGAAACAGCGAACCCAAGTACACGCAGTAAACATTACACCAAACAATCCCCTTTCAAAGGATCACTGCGTGAAAAACGCTCACATATTCTTAAGGAATTGCTCGAAGAATCACAGACTATTGAACACTTACAGAAACACACACCATACCCAGAAAAAGTTATTATAAAAATCCTAGATGATTTAGAAAAGGAAGGTTTGGTAGAAAAAATTGGAAAAAAGTTTTGTATTAAAAAATAGAATAAAAAAAAGGGGGGCCCAAGCGAACATAGTTGCGAGCCACCCCTATGGAGTTGTGTCGTCAGAAGAAAGCATCAAACCCCAAAACCTGCGGATAAGGAGGAGGATACGCGGGAACGGAGGGAGCTAACCCTCCTGACGACAAACCCAAAGTATAATATATATTAGTTTACTGTCAAGAGATTCATTGTGAAATAGAAAGGCCGGGGAACGTGTTGCGTCACATCCCCCGGCCTGATTGGAGTCTTTGGAGGAGGATTTTTTCCGAAACTCCAATAAGAAGTTACGTGCCCGAACACTTGTTACGAGAGTGGGGCGCGTACTTTTCCTAGCCATATCCTATCATACCCCACATTTACAGTCAATCTGTCAACCCTACGTTATCCACAGGGTACTCTGATATACTGTAGAGCATGGACATACACTCAATCCTAGAGAAAGAATTTCGTTTGCACGAAAGCCAGAAAAAGGCACTTCAGAAAATGAATATTGTTACTGTGGAAGATTTACTCTACTACTTCCCTGCCCGCTATGGCAACACAAGCCAGATTAAAACCATCGCATCCCTCATACACGGTGAGGAGGCAGTTGTGTTTGGAAAAATATCTGGACTCAAAACATCAAAAGCCTTTGTTAAGAAAACTCCGATGGCTGAGGGTGTAGTCACTGATGACAGTGGGTCACTGAAACTTGTCTGGTTCAACCAACCTTACCTTGCGAAGATGATTCACGATGAGCAACTCGTTCGTGTCGAAGGAAAAATCTCACAGAAACGCGACGGACATCTCTACATGAGTAACCCGAAAATAGAAGTGGTCAGACACATACCGAACGCCGTTGGAGAATCACTCTTTGCCTCCCCAGATGGGAACCATGATGAACACGTACTCTACCCAGTATACCCAGAGAGCAAAGGCGTCACGTCCGAATGGATTTATTTCACTCTACAGAAAATCATGTCGAGAGGTATACTGGATACTCTCACAGATCCAATTCCAGAAGATATTTTAAAAAGGTACAATCTTCCAAGTATCAAGACAGCATTTATTTGGATTCACGCTCCGAAAAATGAAGACCACGCACTCTCTGCACGCAAACGATTTGCCTTTCAAGAAATTTTCTTTATTCAACTCGCAAAACAAAAGGAGAGAAAATCATGGAACACTCAGCGAGCGTTTGAAATCCATGTGAATACAAAAGATATTGCGGAGTTCACATCACACTTTCCCTTCACTCCAACCGAATCCCAAAAAAATGCAATTTCTGTGATTATTCAGGATTTTACCAAAGGCTACCCAATGTCTCGCCTACTTGAAGGAGATGTTGGGTCAGGCAAAACCGCTGTGGCTGCAACAACCGTCTTTGCAGTAACTCAGTCGAAACCAAAAGACTCATCAGGGAAACCGATCACAGGGAATCTACAGACGGCATACATGGCTCCAACTGAAATTCTCGCCAAGCAACATTTTGAAAATTTTATTTCATATTTCAAACATCTCAATATAAAAGTCGGACTGATCACTGGTTCTGGGTGTAAAGTTTTCCCATCAAAAACCGATCCGTCAGGCTCAACATCCATTTCTCGGACACAGCTTCTTAAATGGGTAGCAAACGGAGAAATCCCAATACTCATTGGTACTCATGCACTCATTCAAAAATCAGTCTCGTGGAAACATCTTGCCTATGTGATTATCGATGAGCAACATCGCTTTGGCACTGCACAACGCCAAAAACTAACTACGAAAAATAGTGCAGTGCCACATCTCCTCTCAATGACAGCGACGCCCATCCCCCGAACACTCTCACTCACTATCTACGGCGATCTTGATTTAACACTCCTCGATCAAATGCCTGTGGGACGAAAGCCAATCATCACAAAGATAATCATCCCGACAGAAAGAGAGAAAACATACGCGGACATACGATTAGAGCTTGAAGCAGGGAGACAACTCTATGTCATCTGTCCACGCATCAACGAACCCGACCCAGACAAGGAAACCGCCATTATTGCCAAGTCTGTCACAGAGGAAGCTGAGAGATTGTCACGAGATGTATTCCAAAAATACACCATTGATATCCTCCACAGCAAAATGACTCCTACTGAAAAGGAAAAGGTAATGCAAAAATTTGAGCGACACGAGACTGATATACTCGTTGCAACATCTGTCGTCGAAGTTGGTGTAAATGTACCGAATGCAACGATGATTATTATCGAAGGAGCGGAGCGATTTGGACTCTCACAGCTTCACCAACTTCGTGGACGAGTCATCCGCTCAAATCACCAAGCATATTGCTATGTATTTACTGAGAGCAAAAGTGAAAAAACTCGTGAACGACTCAAGGCACTCACTACGGCCAAAAACGGCTTTGAACTTGCAGAATTTGATCTTGCACAGAGAGGCGCTGGAGAACTGTACGGAAGAAAACAATGGGGTATCTCCGATCTCGCCATGGAAGCAATCAAAAATATAAAAATGGTTGAGGCATCGAGAGCCGAAGCAACTCGAATTGTTGAAGAAGATCCAACATTTTCACACTACCCCCAAATCGCAGAGTATTTCAAAACCCAGACGGAGAAGATACATTTTGAGTAAAAAATCGTCGAACCAATACATTTCTGGCACATCTAAGGGTACACTTATGCACAATGTACTCATTGGGCACGCATGAAGACGTGAGCGTGAAGAAACCATCCAATGATTACATTGGATATAAGTGTTCGCTTCGCTCCCTTATCCGGTGACAGAAAGGTATTGGTGAGAAAGATTTTTTTGAAATTATTTTGTATTTAAAAATATTTGTGCTATAAAACATATTCATGTTTAAAAAAATCGCATTTGGAATACTCATTATCTTCGCATGTATCGGTTTCGTACTCACGGCTGGCTTTTTTGCTATCAAATTTGGTTTCACCAATAGTAAAGGAATCGTCGACAATCAGCGTGCGGATTTCCTTTCATCTGATACCAGTGCTACTTCTGGAGGCAAAGAAACATACTATTGGCAAACACTTCCTGAGTGGATTACCCTCAAAAGTTCTATTGTGAAGGACAAAGCCGTCATATATCGTGCAGCTGCAACTGCCGGTGTCTCTCCCCGACTCATAGTGGCAAACCTTGCTGTGGAGCAGATGAGATTTTTCTTTGACGACCGAGAATCATATAAAAAATTCTTTGAGCCACTAAAAATTCTTGGTAGCCAGACCAAATTTTCTTGGGGTGTGATGGGCATCAAAGAAGATACTGCAATACAAATCGAGAATCATTTGAAAGACAAAACATCTCCGTACTATCTTGGATCACAGTACGAACACATACTTGATTTCCCTACGCCGAACACATCATTGATTGATGCGGAACCACCATTAACTATTTCTGAGATGCGTTTTACGAGAATGACCGATCAACACAACCACTACTACAGCTATCTGTATGCTGGACTATATATAAAACAAATCATTGCACAATGGAGTGCATCCGGATTTGATATTTCAAAAAAACCAGATATCATCTCGACTCTCTACAACATTGGATTCACAAATTCAAAACCAAACGCGAACCCAAGCTCTGGAGGCGCACCAATCCCTATTGGTGACAGAATATACAGCTTCGGCTCTCTCGCAGGTGAATTCTACTATTCAAACGAACTCCTCGACGAATTCCCAAGGTAATATTATTCAAATCTAAATTCACATATATAAATACAAACTTAGATTTAAAAGGCAGCTAAGCTGCCTTTCCCTCTTTCCGATGATATTCATTGGCACATTTTTGAGAACAACAATAACGCCAACATCCATCACTTGTATTGTATAAATTTGGTGAATCCCCTTCATCAAGGGGTTTCTTACATTTTTCACAACTTCGATCAGAGAGATCAAAACGGCTTTTCATCGGGCACCTCTAGCGTAGATTATACCCTTTTAGGATTTTGATACAAGACAGGGTTGCATTATATATACCGATCTCCCCAATACCACTATTCAACATAGGAACTCCTTTTGGTATTGATATAACCGAGAGCAAGCTTTCCAGTGCACCCACTTCGCTTTTAGTATTGCCGACCCCAATAACACTAATGCGTGTATCTTTAAGATACCCAGCAATAATAGCAGGAAGATTTGCCACAGAATGAGCAATCGCAAGAACAACCCCTATGTGTTCTTTTTCAAGATAAATTGGATTAAGTTGTTCAATCAGATCTTTTAAATTTCGATGTGAAGAAATAACTTTAATTTCAAATTTAATTTTTGATTCTCGGAGTAATTTCTTAGATTCGACCAAAAGTGGCAAATCACTTTTACTACCAATAACAATAAGAAGTTTCATATTATTTGGTGCGCGTGCCTGGACTCGAACCAGGGGCCAATTCTGTATAAGAGAATCGCTCTACCAACTGAGCTACACGCGCATGTTTAATCTATCAGATTTTCTTTCAAATACTTTATACCCATAAGCACGTACATACTCAATATTGTATTATGACATATAATATTGCAAGTACCATGACCAAACCCGTTTTTATAGGTTAAATCAGTTAATTTTGATTCTTTTGTGTAAGTTTTTGTAAACTGACTAACTTTTACCCCCAAGGTTTTTCTCCAAAAATCTATATTTGCTTTTTCATCCATATCTTTATATAGATGAAGTTTTACTTTTATAGCAGATGCGGGTATACCCAGAAGAATAAGCCATTTTAAGAATACTTTCAACATTGACGGATCAGTATTTCCAAACGTAACAGAATTTCTCCGAGTCTTACCGCCCTCAGCCCAATATAGAGCAAAACCTAAAATAAACAAATCTCTTTTTGAAACTACCCCAATTGATTTTTCTGCTTTTTGAAAAGCAGAATCATACTTTGCCTGTCTCTTTCGTGCCATCGTATTAATATATTTTTCAATCCTGCGCGGATTAAAATCTCGTAACTCTCGAATTCTTTTTTCAGACAATGGATACTCTCTCAGCCATTCACTTAAAGTACTCTTACTTACCGAAACCAGTGATCTAATTTGGCTATAACTATAACCTTTCTTGCGAAGAGAAATCACTTTGTCTTTGATCTTTATATTAATCATCTTTGTCATACCTCTAGTATAACATTTCTATACGATAATCTAGTGGTTTGTACACATGTTATGATTTAATTTTGGTGAAGAAAATAAAAGACTTTAAGTATTAATAATTGGGTCGTCTCATCTACCCATTTTTTTGGATGTTGTACATCAAATACCCGTAGATCCACTACGGGTATTTGATGGCAACCTAACCTCTTTTATTTTGCTAAGACACCAATCTTAAGCGATGCGAGTTCACGTTCTGGATTACCCTGTCCCCCATGCTGTTGCATAAAGCCCTTAGTCCCCTCGATACCACAGAGTCCGATAATTGCAGACTGACCTCCAGGGTGCTGTGCAATCCACGTGGTGAGATCGTATACACTTCCCTGTATGGTAGTGTAACAACTTGTTTTAGTGTTATGTTCTGCCACCTGAGCAAGGGTAAATGTTTTTGCTGTTGATGATGTGTTTGTAGTGACTTTAGCTACCGGTGTGACAACCGTCGCTCCAGTCTGAACACGATTATCGTCATCATCGTCACCCTCTTCATCGTCATCTCTCCGAACCCCTTGGTTTGAAATCGATTTTTTTTCTGATTTTTCTTCTCCAAACTCACCGCGTGAATCCTCACCACGCACTTTCACCACCGCCTCTGTAGAAGTAGAAGTGCCGGAAAATTGGGCAAACAGTTTAACATGTTCACTGTTTTTTTCTTCTAATTCATTTTCAATTTCTTTACTTGAAACCGTATCACCACCTTTTTTATTCAAATCATCAATATGTCTTCGTGCTGAATTAATACTCTCTGCAAATTCAGTATTCAGTTCACGTGTTTTTTCTGACGTTAAATCTCCTTTTTCTTTAAGCTGTTTGGCCTCATCGAGACGTTTTGAGATGTGTTTGATATCAGTAAGTGCATCATTTTTTGCACCAACTGCAACAAGCGAATCAAGGTTTTCATTAACATGTATTTTGACTGGATAGAGCGCATCACCGGGAAGGGATTTCTCAGCAAGAGCTGTTGTTCCTACACCGAGTGAGAGTAATATGAGTAATATAATTGGCATTGCTATAAAATTTTAATTATTAAATAAATACCACTGTGGTATTATAGAGTCACAGACGTATTATACACCTAACTATTACACACATGAATAAAAAACTTTGGTTTAAAGCGAAAAACTTTGGCTGGGGATGGTATCCAGTTAGTTGGGAGGGGTGGGTCATCATACTCCTCTACTGTGCAGGACTCACACAGTTTATTATGCAGGCAAACTCCATAGCTCACTCTGGTAGTGATTTCCTGATTAATCTCTCTATTCCGTTTATAGTCAACACAATCTTCCTTCTCATTATCTGCTACGCACGAGGAGAAAAACCAGAATGGAGATGGGGTGGGAAATAAAAACAGGTTTCCCTTATCCTTCGCCCAATGAGTACATTGTGCATAAGTGTTCGCTTCGCTCCCTTACCCCTGATGTTCAATATCAAGCTTTTTCTTTGGAGTAACACCGTTGATTACAAGTATCTGTTCGAACTCTGCACGTTCAATAGTCTCCACTTCCATGAGGCGATGTGCAATCGCATCAAGTAACTTTCGATTTTCTGTTATGTATTTCTCAGCAATATGCATTGCGTCCTTCATGATTCGAGATATTTCAGCATCAACATCTGTTGCAACCTTTTCAGAAAAATCTTTCTCCTCAGTACCACGTCCAAATAAAACCTTGCCACCCTGCCCTTCAAGAGCTACAGGTCCGAGCATTTCAGACATACCATATTTAGTCACCATATCACGAGCAAGGGCAGTCGATACCTGTAAATCATTTGATGGGCCGGTTGTCAGATCATCGAAAAGCATTTTCTCTGTCACATATCCTCCGAGAGAAACTGCGATATCAGCAAGAAACTCTTTCTTTGACTGCAACTTTCGATCATCGAGTGGAAGTTTGAGCACATACCCTGCAGCACGTCCGCGAGAAATGATTGAAATTTTATGAACTGGATCAGCGTACGGAAGGAGGGATGCGAGGATAGCATGTCCCGCCTCGTGATATGCAGTAATCTCCTTTTCTTTCTTCGAAAGGATGTGACTTTTCCGCTCAGGACCGAGCATCACCTTTTCAATCGAACGGATGAGATCATACTGAGCAATCTGTGTACGATTCTCGCGTGCAGCCAAAATCGCTCCCTCATTCATGAGTGAATACAAATCTGCTCCAGAAAATCCGGGTGTACGCTCCGCAATCACTGACAGATTCACATCCGGAGCAAAAGGCTTCTTTGTACTGTGCACTTTGAGGATTTCTTCTCGGTCGTGACGATCAGGCAAATCAAGTGTGACTCGACGATCAAAACGTCCCGGACGAAGGAGTGCGGGGTCAAGTACATCCGGACGGTTCGTTGCTGCCATGACGATTACTTTCTCATTAGGTTCAAAACCATCCATCTCAACGAGAATCTGGTTGAGTGTCTGCTCGCGTTCATCATTTCCCCCACCAGCACCAACGCCACGAACACGTCCCACTGCATCTATTTCATCTACAAAAATAATAGCGGGAGCATTTTTCTTTGCCATAAGAAACAAATCTCGCACACGAGATGCACCGACTCCAACGAACATCTCTACAAACTCAGAACCTGAGATGGAGAAAAATGCTACACCCGCCTCACCTGCCACAGCTCGAGCCAGAAGTGTTTTACCTGTACCCGGACTACCCATAAGTAGAATTCCCTTTGGAATCCGCGCACCAATGTCGAGAAATTTCTTTGGATTTCGAAGGAAATCAACAATCTCAGAGAGTTCCTCCTTTGCCTCCTTCGCACCCGCAACATCTTTAAATGTCACTCGCTGTGATGAGTCATTCGGATCAATCATACGTGCCTTCGACTGACCAAACGTTAGTGCTTGAATACCCGCACCCTTGACCTGACGAGTAATGAACCAAATAAACACGAAAATAAAAACGATAGGTAGAATAATTGGAGAAAAGTTGAGTAGCCAATACCCGATTCCATTTTCATTTTTAATATCAACTGCAACCTGACTGAGCTCCTTTGCCGTAACACCGTAGTTTACCAACGTCTGAGAGAGTGCCTCGCCGTCTTCTTTTTTTGAGTTTTTCTTTGAACCATCCGCGTATGTCACTTCAAGTGCATTACCCCGAACAATGATAGATGTAATCGTTCCCGACTTAATATCTGTTGAGAGTTGAGAGAGTGGAACATCCTGAACAGGAGCGTTTCTATTAGAAAACACAGAGTACGCAAACGAAAGGACGATAAATATGATGATGACAGAGACAATATAACTAATCACCGAACCCCCATCAGGATCCTTTTTAGGTGAATTTTTCTTAAAATTCATTTTTGGTATTTTTTCATTCTTCCCTTGGTGTACAGACATAGTACGAATAGTATACACGAAAAACCTAAAAATAGAAGACGTACCGGAATATGAATATACGCAATATTTTGCTACACTATTAAAAATTTCATGTCACTCATCACAAACAAAAAAGCAGGTTTTAACTACGAGATTTTAGAAAAATATACAGCAGGTATAGAGCTTTTTGGATTTGAAGTGAAGTCACTGCAAAACAGTCACGGCTCTCTCGACGGTGCCCACATAACGATTCGTGGGGGTGAAGCATTCATCGTGGGTATGTTCATTCCTCCGTACCAAGTTGGTAACACACCGGCAGAATACGACCCATATCGAAACCGCAAGCTCCTTCTCAATAAAAATGAAATTCGTGATCTCGAAGAAGTAGAAGGAAAACAAGGATTGACAGTGGTGCCTATTTCGGTGTACAATAAAGGCAGTAAGATAAAGCTCGATATTGCGTCTGTGAAAGGTAAGAAGAAGTTTGATAAACGCGAGACACTCAAGAAACGAGAGACTGAACGCGAAACAAACCGAGAATTCAAAGCTCGTTGACATAACCAATACCTGTATCGCCTAAAGCATGTCTTACACTGTATACATTTTATATAGCAAGAAAGACCACAAGCTATACGTTGGTTGTACTTCAGATATTGAACAAAGAATTAAAAAACACAATAGTGGTCAAGTTAATGCAACAAAAAATCGAAGACCTCTTGATTTAATTCATACTGAAATATATGAGGATAAAACAATTGCATTTAACAGAGAGAGGTTTTTAAAAAGTCTCTGGGGTTCAAGAGAAAAGAAAAAAATCTTGAATGATTACACGGCTAAAACATTTCTGCCTTAAAGCAGAAATATTTGCCCGAACACACCAAAGGTGTGTTTTAGGGGAGTGACAGGTTTTGACATATACTATGCATTAATTCATGCGACGCGGAGTATCGAGTCCTCCTAAAACAGCTCGAAAAAGCTAAGTGTAAACAACTTAACTAAAAAAGCATCAGTTTCTCCATATTTTGGAGTAAACGATTTCGCTTTCTCTTACGCTCAGGCCTAAGAGACGGTGACTCCCCTGACACCTGATATGGGATAGTCATTGATATAACTTTCAGGATAGAACTACTTCTAGTCTCGGAAATAGTTTGAAACGCAGAAGACTCGAGTACAGTGTATTTTGTTTGTTCCAAGCACTGCACTCTAAACACTAAACAATCTACGCGTTGTAGACCTGTCTGAATCTAGTATATGCATGTGGTTTCGATACCACCACTTCCACTGCTTCGCAAAAACCCTTTCTTTAATGAGAAAGGGTTTTTGCTTCGCAGTGCGAGCACTGCGAAATTCCGAACAGAGTGAGGAAAGAAGCGGTGTCCTGCGTAGCCTTGGCGAAGCAGGGCTTGTATAATATCCTCATGTATTACGTATACATTTTAAAAAGTCAGAAAGATAAGAGTTTCTATTTTGGTAGTACAGAAAATATCAAAAATAGGTTAAAAGAACACAACAATGGAGAATCCACCTATTCAAAAACAAAACGTCCTTATTCTCTGGTTTGGTTTTGTGCCTTTCCAAACAAAATAAAGGCTTTTGCTTTTGAAAAATACTTAAAACACGGTTCTGGTCATGCTTTTGCAAACAAACATTTAATATAGAGACGGCAAATTTGAGAGGCGAAGGGCGAATTACCACCACTTTCATAATATTGTAATTTTATAAAATATATGTTTCCATATCTTCAGAGGTCACAATGATAGAAATTTTCAAAAACCTTAAAATAGGTGATGTTTTCAGACATGGA
>CAYVMP010000012.1:0-5975 GCA_964452635.1 uncultured Candidatus Saccharibacteria bacterium
CGTTTGGAATATCACATGTTGTAACTTCTGGACCAAGTTTTGTATCACGAACATTAACCACAAACTCCTCAATGTGAATTGATGTGAATTTACTATTTTTTACAACACGCTCTGAGAGAATGATTGCGTCTTCGTAGTTACTTCCGCTCCATGACATGAATGCAACAAGCATATTCTGTCCAATTGCTGTTTGACCGTGTTCTGATGCACTTGTATCTGCGAGCACATCACCCTTCTTCACCTTGTCACCCACAGAAACTGATGGACGCTGGTGGAATGCGGTAAATCCGTTTGTTCGAGAAAATGTAACAAGTTTGTATGTTGTCTCCTTGCCCTTACTGTTTTTCACTACGATTTTAGTACCGTCTGCATGCATGACAGTTGCATCCTCAGTAGCAACAACCAAACGTCCTGTATCTCGAAGTGCTCTACTTTCCATACCTGTTGCAACGAGTGGAGCTTCAGGAACGATACATGGAGTTGCTTGTTTCTGCATGTTTGATGCCATAAGTGCTCGGTTCGCTTCGTCGTGGTTTAGGAATGGAATCATCGATGTCGCAATAGAAAAAGCCTGATTTGTCGCAACATCGATGTAATCAACTTTGTCCTTTGGAACAGTACTTGGTTTTCCTTCAATACGAACCTCAACTTCTGAAACAGTGATTTTGCCGTCAGCATCGTATGGAGTTGCCGCATGTGCAATCGCATAACTTTCTTCTTCTGATGCGTTCAAATACACAATCTCATCTGTTATTTTTCCATGCTTTACTTTTGCATATGGAGTTTCAATCATTCCGAAATCATTGAGGCGGGCGTACACAGAAAGACGCAATACGAGACCGATGTTTGGACCTTCTGGTGTGTGGATTGGACAGAGACGGCCATAGTGAGATGTGTGAACGTCACGAACTTCAAATCCCGCACGTGCACGGTTCAATCCTCCGGGACCAAGCGCAGACAGTGTTCGAAGATGTTCGATTTCTGCAAGTGGGTTCTCCTGAAGCATGAACTGTGACAGTTGGTTCGTAGTGAAAAACTCCTTAATACGTGCCTGAAGAGGTTTTGGAGAAATAAACTGAACTGGCAATGTCACATCAGTATCGATTGTCGACATTCGGTTCTGAATATTTCGTTTGATCTGCGCCATACCTGTTCGGATTTTCTGCTGGAATAGCTCACCAACAAATCGAACACGACGTGAACCCAAGTGGTCAATATCGTCCTCCATTGATCCGGGAGTTGTGTTGAGCATCGCAATGTGAGACATGATCACAACAACATCAGCGAGAGAGATAGTTTTGCGTTCCAACTCCTTCTCATCAAGTTTCTTGCCAAATCGTTTATTAAATCGGAATCGTCCTACTCGAGAAAGGTCGTATCGTTCAACATCAAAAATTGAGTTAACGAATTCCTTTGCATTTTCTGCTGTCGCAAGATCACCGTCTCGAAGTCGCTTGTGAATTTCGATATATGCATCTTCGATACTTTTGCCAGAGTCCTTTGTGAGCGTTTTCTCTATAGCCGCGAGACCTGCAGGATCACCTGCAAAGAGTTTTTTAATTGTTGCATCATCTTCTGCTCCCAATACTCGAAGGAGAGTTGTTCCGGGGAATTTTCGCTTTCGGTCAATACGAACATAGATCATACCGTCCTGTTCAGATTCAATCTCAACCCACGCACCTCGTGATGGAATGATTTTTGCACCAAAAAACTTCCGACCCTTTGACTCAGATGCTGTGAAAAATACTCCGTATGATCGAGCAAGTTGAGGAACAATAACACGCTCGATACCAGAAATAATGAACGTACCGTGAGATGTCATGAGGGGGAAATCAGCCATGAAAATCTCCTGTTCCTTTTCGGTACGCAAAATATGGTTCTTCAATCGAACCTTAACCTTGAGGGATGCGTCGTATGAAAGTTTGTTGTCCTTTGCGTAATATTCGTCAAACTTTGGCTGAGAGAGCTCAAACCCAGTGAAATCGAGGGTGAATTTCTTCTCTGAGTAGTCTTTGATAGAAGAAAACTCCTCAAACACTTCTTTAAGACCCTTTTCGATAAGCCATGTAAACGAGTCGAGCTGAGGCTCAACAAAGTTCGGCATGTCTACCAAGGGTTTCTTGAACCGACTGAAAAACTTCTGTGGTCGTGCAAGCTGTGTTGTGTGTGACATATATATAGTGCGTTTATAAACAAACCGTATAATAAAAACAAACGAAAACAGACTCTTTCCTGTAAGAGCGTATATTGTTCCCCCTAATTTGTTATGAAATTAAACCCAAAGTAGTAAAAGGACCAAATTAAACCAATGTATCCCCTTCTTTCACCCTTGACTCAATCATGTGAAGTTAAAGTGAAGTATACTCCCTTGGGGATAATCCGTCAAGTACTTTTTCATAAATGCAAGCATTTTATCCACATACTATCCACAGTCAAGTTGACGACCACGAAAGAGCGCTAGTACCCAATCCTCAAACTCTCATGCCTGTCTACTTGTCATATTCAGTGTGAAATGGTATGAATTGGGAAGATATGAGCACAACAAACACAAATTTAAAAGATATTCTTGCCAAGCGAACCTTGGTAACACCGGGTGCTGGAGAATTTTTTGACATGGTCGGTAAGGCCACAAATGGAACAGTACTCATGACAAAAAAACAGGAAGAGCTTCTCATTGAAGAACTCTGTGATGTGGCAAAGGAGTACGAATCCTCCAGAGCTTACTTTAATCGTAATGCACTAAGAAAATTTGCAAGAAGAGAAGCAATCCGTATTGCCAAATGGGTCAATACATGCAAAGGCTTCTAAAAAGATACGTTCAGCCACCCCGTCACGCTCATCGTGCGGGGTTTTGTTTTACCAACTCATTTACCCAACATAACCACCCCCTTGAAATGCTTCTCCGATACTTGCTGAACAGAGAGCCTACTGCCCGTTTGAGCGACGACCATGTCTCGTAGATCTGAATCAAATTTAATCTGTGCAAGTGTGACTGGGTTTTTAAATTTTTTCACAAATTTCAAATCAACACAGTACCAGATAGGGTTCGTCTTGGTAGCCTTCGGATCGTAGTGTTCATCTGTGCTGTCCTGCGCAGTCAAATCTGGATGTACGAGAGTGGTCACTTCTGCAATACCCGCAACAGCAGGAACCTTCCCCGAGTGGTAAAAGAGCACTCGGTCACCGACACCCATTGAGTCTCGCATGTAGTTTCGTGCCTGATAGTTTCTCACACCAGTCCACGGTACACCGCCCTTCCTGCGAGCACTCTCACTCATGAAGTCATCAATCGAGTAACACTCTGCATCACTTTTTACAAGCCAATATTTCATATGTGTGATTTATAACCTTCTCCTTTTAAGAGTTTTATCTTCTGTTCTCTTCCTCCACGATTATACTCCCCAAAGGTACCGTCAGACCGCACCACACGATGACACGGTATTTTCGGATCATAATTTGCTTTCATAATATTCCCAACAACTCGCGATGCACGTGGACTTCCTGCTTTCTGTGCAACTTCGGTATACGTGAGAACCTTACCTTTTGGAATCATTTTCACCACTTCTTTTACTTTTTCTGTAAATGTTTTCATACCGATATTTCAAATATTTTTTGCTTTGATACTGCTCCAGCAACAAGTCTCACCTGAGAGCGTGCAATATCAAAATACTCTGCAAGTGCTCGAACAACTGCGTCATTCGCCTTTCCCTCTACGGGCGAAGCAGTTACAGATACTCTATAGAGAGACATCTCCATTATTCGAGACTCAGACGTATCAGTCTGAGAGATACCGAAATCCAACTGTGGTTGATCAACTCGCTCAACACTTTCCTTTTTTGAATTTGGTTTTACAATCACGCGTATTCGCATACACAAACAAATTATTGAGTTGACGTTATCGAGAGAGAAGAAACGCTGTAACCATGATACCAACAAGCTGGTAGCTAATCATAATAAATATCTGCTTTGGCCAAAATTGCTTTTTTGTATTTGCCCACACAACAGATGAAATCTGTGTAGGAACAATGAATCCGAGCCAAATAAGTCCAGCAACAGCATACGCATTGAGACTAATCTGTGGATCACGCAAATACTGTGTAAACAGTGCAAAAACCAATGTAAATATAAATGTGAGGACTATCTGAAGCACATAGAACGGTGTCATTTCTTTCTGCATCCGCTTGATCTCATCGGGTGAGAGTGTTGTCGCCCCCATGATCTCCATCCACCATTTACCAAACATGAGTGGTGAATACCACAGCGCTCCGAGAATAAACTGAACGACTGTTGCTATAAACACCACTGTATAATTTATTTCCATGTAATTATATTAATATAATAAATGACTCGTATATGTATATATAATACCATATAAAGAGTGCCGAAGTCATTACCGACCAACTCACCTTGTGTACATATTCATGTGCAGTCTCTTGAGTTCGTCCACGGCAAAAGAATAATCAGGGATAGTCTGTCCAACCAAATCCCAAAATTTCTTTGAGTGATTAAACTCTCCGAGATGGCAAAGCTCGTGAACTATAATGTAGTCTGCGAGATGTGCAGGGAGTAGGACAATTCGATAGTTAAAGTTCATATTACCCCTACTCGAACAACTTCCCCACCGTGTTTTCTGATTTTTAATATAAATTTTACCAATTTTAAACCCGTAAAACGTATTCCAATATTCTATTTTCTGACGCACCAATTCCCGCGCCTGTTCTTTGTATGTTAGGTACGACACCCGAGATGAACGTGATACTTTTTTCTTCCCCTTCCTTCTTACGCTCCTGAGCACCATTCGCCGTCCCACCCGCGCTCCATACACCCACACACCACCAATCCTCCCCATCCGCCTCAACATCGAGTGTAATGTAGTCATGGGGTGTATTATAACCTACCCACGATTCTATTTCTTACCTTTAAAATACTGATAAAGAAAATAGAAAACAGAGATAGTTGAATATAGACCGACAAGAATTAAATTTATTGATTCTCCATCAAAATTCAACATCCCAGGAGTACCATCACCAATTAAATAACCCAAAAATACTGAGAGAGTACCCAATCCAATACTAGTTACTGACCACATTCTATATTTTTGATCACTTAATTTATAACCCAAAATACTCAAAACAAAAATGGAAACACTCCAAACAAAAATATATCCAACAAACTGATCTATATGATAATTAAAAGAATTATTAGTATAGGAATATTCAAATAAATAGATTAACCCACTTATGAACAAAAATACTAAAGCTATTTTCTTTTTCATTTATTTAAATTAATTAATAATTGATTCAACATCGCGATTAATTTCTCTGAATCCTCTTTTGATAATATCTTTGGATTCTGTCTCGCTTGCTCTGACAATTTCAATCGGAAAGAGAGAACTTGTTTGAAAAACTCTATCTTAAGTTTCGCTTTATTTATTTTACCTTTTTTTAGTGCCTGTATGGTAGTGTCTATCTGGATAGTAATCAACAGTCGAGATAGCGGGCTCAATGTAAGTGTTTCAAGTGTTTTCTTCATGATTTGTAGGTACAGAATCGGATCAAACTCTTTGGTTGGTGCAATGGTGAAATCAGGCACACCGTCACCCGTCACATCGAGCTTGAGTTCTGGTTTGCCACTGACTGTATTGAGTGAGTATTCCCCTGAAGTCTGTGGTGTCACAGGAATATCCATGAATGCTGTCGTGGTGCTCTGTCCAGATGGTAAAACCTTTTCAACTTCAAATGTAAACGTGCCGACTCCTGTACCCTGCAAGGAAACCTTTTTCATATTTTCTTCTGGCAGGTTGATGTATTTCCCCTCTCCAAATTCAAGATATGAACTGTTTGGAATATCTTTCTGTACATAACAGAAATCTAATGTCTGTGGACACACCTTACCTGTGAAATTTCCATTTGAATCGTATACACCTATCGACACTGGTGAATGTATTGAGATGCGGAGGCGGTTTGATGTATCAG
>CAYVMP010000012.1:6075-20626 GCA_964452635.1 uncultured Candidatus Saccharibacteria bacterium
TTCAAATCCACCCACACTTTCTCCCCACCACCATACTGAGCACTCGGACCAACCACTGTCCGATCACCATTGACCGTAAACACTGGTCGCTCATCGAGCGTACGCTGGCACACACCCACACCCGTCGATACACATGTCTCGGATGGTTTATACGTAAACCCTGCGACAGTATCAAGTCCCCACCCTGCCACTGTAATGATCCTCAAACCAGATGGTGGCACCCATGTGTCTATTTTCCCGTGCAATGCCTCTGCTTGTGCATATATGCTCCGAGAGAGTGTAATTGGTGCGAGAGTATCTTCGAGAGCAGGTGTAGACCTCCCTTCCGCACCAAATAGAAAGTCGAGATACTCACTGTACGAGTCAATCGTTGCGCCATATCGACTAACGTACGGAGTTGTGACACCAGAAGGCACAAGTGTGTCAGAAAATGTCACTGGTGCGATATCAACGTGACTGACATACTCGCGAGACGGTAGTAGCCCATATGCTCCGGGCATGTTCCGTGCCAACTCTCTCGCTCGCACAGTACTAACAAGGAGTCCTCCAAGCTTCTCCTGATCATAGCCGTGCAATATCGCAGGAATAGCACTCGTAGTTCCAATCTGTGGCACCGCGACGAGCATGAGTACATCAACGTGATCAATCAAATCATTTACTCCACCGTCCTTCATCCCCTGCAACTTGACCATAAGTTCCTTAGCAACAAGTCCACCATTACTATGTGCCACAATAGTCACTTTGTGATTCTTTGACGAATCAACGAGTGCCTGAAGTGTTTCAACGAGCGACACATGCCCGCCATTATTTGTTTTCTGTGGCACAGTTACCACATCCTCTACACTCATCCGCCAATCATACGGAAACGCTCGCCACTCATGTATTTTCTGATCAGTCACTAACCCATCCATCATCGTCGAAAAACTTTTGTAAATATTCTGTCCGAGAAATCCTGCTGGAAGCGGTGTGTTTGTTTCCGAAATAATATCTTTAGTATACACATCGCCTTTCTTACTAGTGCCATCTGTATTCATATACAAATCCTCCACGTCACTATTGCTATTTGGCTCCCACAGTTGATCTTCACAGTTGATCTGACAGGTCACTCCCTTCTCTGTATACAGTCGACTTGCTTCCAAACCGGGAATGAAAAGCATATTCGAAAAACAGTCAGTAACACATCCTGTTTCGGGCATACTGACAGTTGTAGATGTACTCATCACCACACCAGTCGAACTTGCAATATCCGTGTAAAATGTGTAGTCAGCACCCCCCGGCAAATCTTGATATTCCCACGTGTGATAGAAATCGCCAGTAGTCGTTGCCTGTACCGTATTTGTATACAAAATATTTTGAGATGATGTCGAAATAGTAAATGTAATATCAGACCCAACATCTGACAGAGAAATATAATCATGAACGGTAGCACTCTGTGTACTCGTCGATACATCAAACGAACCGATGTGTGTACTGTCGTTGAATGGTGTCGAGACATGTCCGTCATAGTACACATGGAAATGAGCAAAGAGTTCCAGCCCAAATGGGCTAGTTTTATAAAAATTAAAAACAAGGTGCCCGGGAGATGTTGTTGACTCGCTATATACAGTTACAAAGTCACTGATTCTTGGAGAAAATAAATCATTACCGATGCCACACGGAAACCCCCCAAATGGACCCGTTGAGAATACATCAATACCATTCAGATACGCCGTGTAATGCATCGCTCCAAGCGGCAATTGGCTTGCGCACGACGGTATATACAAATCGTCATTTCTAATCGAAATGTCGAGCAGTTTGTCAGCAAAAACCTGACGAAATGGAACAACCAAACTACTTAAAAATAGTATTATGCCGAGTAGGTAGAAAAATATTTTTCTATGATGTTCCACTCTTTAGAAATAAGAGGATAATACAAAAAGTATACCACTGAGAAAAAATATTTAAATATGTGGATAACTAGTCATTCATAAAGAGTCGTGCCAAGCGTATCTTCACATACGTCTGGGTTTTCTTTTTCTTTTGGAGTGCATAGTACACCGGTGACAGTGGCGCGGGACCGAGCTTCTCAAACACCTCGAGTATGTCATCGAGTTCACTTCGTTTAAACTCCCTTCGTAAATAGTCAACATCTGGTGCATCAGCACCGTGCTTTTCTCGTAACTTTTCAATGTGAGTGAGAATCGTATCGGGTGTAACTTTGCGTGTGTCCGCCATTTCTGCGAGTGACATTTCCTCCGCAAGTAGTTCCGCCGTCAAATCTTCAGTTGATTTCTTTTGTACTTTTTTCTTTTTGCCTTCCAGAATTTTTACTTTCTTTTTCTCTTCCGGTTCGATTTTCTGAATGTATTCCGACTGTATTCGCTCAATTTCCGCTCTCGATAGTGCATTCAAATCAGCTACCGCATCCTCCGACATATCCTGAAATTCCAAATCACGCTGAAACACTTCCTCATCCACCTGCAGTGCCAAGTCGTTCCACCCCAAAAGTTTCATCCCATCGAGTGATCGGACACGAGAGAGCGCAACATACCCCATACCACGTACAAAGGATCTCGAGAGATCAACTTCCATCGCATCGAGAGACATACCCTGACTTTTGTGCACCGTGATCGCCCATGCGAGGCGCAGAGGAAGTTGAGATATTTCTGCTTTCGTTTTCCCCTCCTCCTCTATCTTCCACGATGACGGCTGAACATGAAATACTTCCCCATTCACCGTACGTACCACCGGATCCCCAAAGGAATCAAAATCCTCCACCACTCCGAGGGTACCGTTTACATATCCTCCCTCCATTTGATTTTTAGTAAACATTACTCGTGCACCGACTTTGAGTGCAAGTACTTCTGGCGAGAGACAACTTTTCTTCAGTGTCTCAGCGAGCGCACCCTTACCAGTCGTCACCATGTGATAGTTTTTTACACTTCCATCAATCAAATCAAGATGTTTAGTATTGATTAGATCAACATCAATGTTGTGTGTAAAAACCTTGGTTGGCACCACACCAGATTCTATCTCCCTATTGAGTCGACTTCGCAATAATTCCCGAGTTCTGTTCGACACCGTATTCTGACGAATCTCATTGAGTATCGACAGATACGTATTGTCCTTTTGACGATGTTGCTCAGAGAGATAACAGATAGTGAGACCCGCTCGCTCCCACGACTCGGCTTTGTATGCGAATTGGGACTCAAGCACCTCCCCACGTGTCACCGGTGGAAGCTGAAAGAAATCACCACAGAGAATCACCTGCATCCCGCCAAATGGCTTTTCACTGCGTTTAAACTGTCTACAAATCCACTCAATGAGATCAAGACGAAAATGATGGAGCATAGACACCTCATCAATGATAAGCACCTTGGTACGTTCAAACCGTTTGTAGAGGTATGCGCGCTCCATCAAATCTTCGATATCGTAGTCTGTGAGTGTATCGCGCACACCGAGTCCAGACCACGCATGAATCGTCATACCACCGATATGTGTCGCGGCAATACCTGTCGATGCTGTCACCGCTACGTCCACCGCATGTGTCTGCAAATACTCAACGTATTTATTTACCACATACGACTTTCCCGATCCAGCAGGACCAGTGAGAAAAACATTCCTACCCATTTTTAAAATATCGAGCGCTTCCTGTTGAGTCATATTGGGTATTCTACCACAGAACCTACTTACCGAGCTCCTTTTCAATATTTTTTACTTTTTTAGTGAGTACTGTTTCTGCGTCGCTAAAATTTTTCTTGAATTTCTTTATGATTCGCTCCTCATCCGCAGTCAAATCTCGTTTTCGTCGCACCCGTTCAAGTGACTGAACTTCTGCCTCTATATCGGCACTGAGCAGTTCAAACGCCTTATGTATTGTCTCGTCTGCATCGTCTATTTGTTGTTTCAGTTTCTTTTTAAAGAGTAGGAATCTGTGCCATGCGTACCACATTCCAAACACGAGAAGTATAAGTACGCAGAGACCAAACACAGCGAGTCCGACATATGTAACCACCAAACTTCCAATAACAAAAAGTGGTTTATGGTTGACCAAAACCTTAACAGGTTCTGTTTCTATACTCTTTGCCTGACGAGTATCAACTGAGTATGCGGTGAGTGTATAGAGTCCCGGATCAATACTATCTGCAAGTGTTACTCTAAAATCTCCCTGAGCATCTACAGGGGTAGATTTGGTGAATGTTTTTCCGGAACTATTACGAAGAGTGACAACTACCGTACCGAGAGCAATTGAGGTTCCGTTCACAAGAATCGAATCTCCCGTCGTTATTTCTTCTGAGTAGTATGTGATGTGTGGCACCTCTATTGAACTCACACGAACCTCCTTTGTGCTCACTACTCTATTGCCCGCACCGTCAACTGCCTCTACGGTTACTTGATACGTTCCCGGATTTTGAGGTGGCAAAACATATGGTTCTGACTTAACAAGTTTAGGATCAATATATGTAAAATCCTTGTCACCAATCTTGATATTGTAGTGAGCAATACCTGAAAGTGCATCAATCGCATTGAACTGCAATGCAGGTCGTGGATCGTCACTTGTATCTCCATGTGGCAGTGTGATGGTAAACGGTGTAGGTGGTTTAGTGTCTATTTTTAATCGAAAATGCGCTGTTTTTCCGTATGTTTGTCCATTTTTGAAACGAACATGTACGTACCATATTCCATCGGCAACATGTGTATATTGCTTTTCTGATATGAGACCGGCATCCTGTGTTGGCACAGTCAGGGCTTGCTGATCAAAAGCAGTCATCACTCCAGTACTTTGCGATGGTAGTGTCCACGACACACGCACATCATTATTTGAATACCATTTGTCCTGATCAGGATGAGTCGAGGAAGTAATGACAGCAACACCAGAAGTATCCACCACTGGCTGAGTAGTATTTTCCGGCACAGATGCTTTTGTTTGATCTTTTGATGAAATATTCAGCTGTACACCACGTGCTCCAGTATATATGTCTGTTCCCGCACCATCATTAGCAAGAATACTTCCTGAACTGAAATCAATTTTTGCAACCCCTGCAGATTTAACAACAAAATTAATTGTTATAAACTTACCAGCCGATCCAGTAAACCCAGGGTTAAGCACAACCCCTTCAAATTGAACTGTACCAAGTGTATTTGAAAACGTTGGATCCTCAACCCATAGGCCAGCAACTGATCCTGACTTTGAAACCGACGATACTTGGAGTGTATCAGTAGAGAAAGTTACAACACCCGAGGCTGCATTCATTGCTTGGTCTGCACTCGATACGAAAACCGTCGCTGACAGTGTGCTTCCCACAGCCGGCGACTGTGATGATGGTGTGATATATAGAGTTGCCGCATGTGTCGTAACCGGCAGAAGAAAGAGGAAGGAAAAGAAAAATATAAAAAATTTATGCATGTTTTCTAAATGAACGAAATAAAATAAAGAGAATCAGTACACTTAGTATACCAATAATTATTACAAAGACATGTGGATAATTCGATACTGGAGCAATCAATTCGACACGAACATTTCCAGCACCATCAAAAGCTTTTACATATATTTTTTCTGAACTTTGACCTTTTAACATAAATGGACTCTCTGCACGAACACAGTCATCAACAGAACGCTCGCACACTTCATAGTATGCGATACCGGTTCCCTTGTCCTGTGTGAGAAAAACAACAAACGGTTTTCCATCAAATATCTGCGGATCCGATACACGATGAGGCACGAACTCCTCCGGAGATGTCGTATCGTCGAGCGTGTACACCGCATGTGTAGTACGTTCAGCCAAAACCTTTGAATTAAATATTTTATTTGCAACAGAAACAGCTGTTCCATTTCCATCATGTAAATACACCTTAAGATTTTTAAGAGAGAAATCTCCTACTCCAAGATTCTGTGCCTGAATAACAACTTTCATAAGATGTCCCGAATTTCCACTATATCCACCGGGCACAATACCTGAAAATGAAACAGCGCTCGACGACACAGTCGGATCGGTGACCCACGCAGATACAATCGAATTTGCAGTATATACTTTCTTTATTGTAAATATATTAGAAACAGAAAACACCCCCTCAAGTGTATTTATTTTTCTTCCTCCTGTATCTACCAAAACATCAACAGCGAATTCATCTCCACGATGCGGACTCGTATCAGACACCTGCATGGTAAATGAAAAAGCACTTGTCTGTGACGCACACACAATACAAAACAAAATCAAAATAGAACGTATTTTTTTGAATACTATTTTTTCCATTATCCTGTCCAATTAAACGCCATAATACTGAAATCTATCAAATCGACTTTTCCATCACCGTTTACATCAACACCTGATGATTTAGCCTGCGGAGTCAATGCTCGTTTATACCAATACGCAGCGATAGAAAAATCAATCAAATTTATTTTTCTGTCACCATTTGCATCTCCCTTAGTAACCAAATTTTTAGTTGCAGACACATTTGTATTCCCCACACTAAAACTAACTGCTTTACTAAAAGAACTAATTTCTCCATTGAGTGATGTTTTTGATTTCGTTGTGTGTTGTCCTTTTTCAATGAGAGACGTGTCGAAGTTATACAAATACGCACCATCTTTGTCTGTTTTTGTTTTTACAAAATATTCCTGTTCCGAATTAACCTGAATCGTCACATCCCCACCTGAGACTGACTGACCGAAAATTGCCACAGTATCCCCTTGTTTAACCTGACTTTTATCGACACTGATTGTTGGTGCGAGAAAAATTCCACCGACAGTGGTATTCACACCGTTTGTAACTGAAACAGGAAATGTGAGAAGAGATGATCGATTCCCTTGAGAGTCCTCCCCATATACAGAAAAAATATAATTACCTGCAGATACCCCCGTTATATTAATAGAAAACTGTGCATCTGCACCGGCAACTGTCGTAGCAGACACCTGAGCATCTTTGAGCAGAGTAATTGTACTTTTAGGATACGCGCGTCCAGTAAATACTACCCCCGATCCTGATGATGGTGCTGGTCCGCCACCCCCTCCCCCTCCTCCACCACCTCCACCACCCGCACCCCCTGAACCTCCAGAACTAGCGACAGGGGTTGCAGAAATTTCCCTCGGTGTTGCAAGCGTATTTCCAAACGAATCTTTCACGAGAATAACGAAATAATATGTCGTACTGTTTGTGAGTCCTGTCACAGTAGAAGATGTTACATTCCCTACATCGGTGTACGAGTATGATCCATGTGATGTTGTTGCTCTGCCAATAGCATAGCTTGAAGGTGACCAGCCAAGAAAACCATCTGACTGTGTCCATGTCAAAGAGACTTGCGCACTACCAGCAGTTGCAGACACAATTGGAGATGAAATAAATGGATAAAATAATGGTCCACTATTTAAACCAAAACTAGTAGATGTAGATGTGCCTACCATTCCATCCACCAACACCCCTATGAGACCAAAACTTGATGACGTTGAATAGTGAGCAGGCTCGACTGTTGCATCTATAATTTTGTAATCCGTAGATGACAGTTCATCTGCAACACCTCCATGTATAAAAAACATTGTCACACAAAGAGATATGACAATGTAAAAAATATTTTTTTTCATAGAGAGAAAACAATACTAGAACAAACTAATTTGTTTTGGTTGTAGTTTTCTTTGTAACAGTTTTTGCAGGCGCTGTTGATGTCGCTACTTGTGCTGGCTGTGACTGAACCTGAGTCTGTTGTGACCCCTCACCGATAACGAGTGGTGCAACCTCAACCAATCTATTTTGGGTCGGATTAAAAAGAATTGCCTTTCGTGCATTTGCATAAATCAAAACTTTATCCCCAACCTGTGCATGAGCAAAAAATACTTGGTCTTTTAATTTTTCTGGTTCAGTAATCGTTGCAACAGTTGGCTGTTCAGACGGCAACAGAATAAGTTTACCTACTTGAGCAACAAGCGAGTCTGCCTCCTTTTTTGCAACTAACTGAGGATCTCGTGAGGACGCTGATGCTTGAGTGTAGAAATAGAATGCAGAACCTGATGTCCCAATAAGTAACAAAACGAGAAATGGTACGAGAGCGTTTTTCATAAAACTAATTTACGTTAGTGTGTAATACTATCTTACTGAGTTCCTGTTACATTTACAGGGGCAACCTCGATAATTCGATCAAGTGACGGCCGATATAGAATAGCCTTTCGTGAGAGAGAATAGACAATTACCTTATCCCCAACCTGTGAATTCACGAAAAACTTTTGATCTTTAAGTTTTTCTGGATCTGAAACCGTTGCGACACTTGGAGTTTCATCTGTTGGTAGTACCATATGTCTGCTCACCTGTTTAGTTACTGTTACAAGTTCCTTCTGAGCTGCTTTCTGTGGATCAAATGTTGCTTTTTGATAAAAATAATATGCACCTCCTCCAGTAATAATGAGAAGCGCAATAAGAATTTTAACGAGCATGTTTGATGATTTTTTTTGTTGTATTACTGTTTCTTGTTCCATATATTTAATCAGATTAATAACACCGATAGTATATCACACACTATTGTATTGGTGGAAGCAATGTATCTGTGGAAACAGATTCTTGACTTATATCTACTGGTATTTCATTAACAGGAAGTGGTTCTGGCTTTGTTTCCGGAATCACTTCTGGTGTCGTAGAAGGCACTGGCTCTGTAACATCAATAATTTGTTCCTGAGATTCTGTCGATGTTGCGACAGGAGTCTCTCCTCCCGCCCCAACCGGCGTTGATGTTGCTACAGGAATTTCTACCACCTTTTGATCTTCAATTATATCCTCTTGAACTGTTCGTGATGTAAATTCTTTTGAATCTTTCACTGCAATCGCAATCCAGTTAAACACAACACTTGCTCCTGCTTTTTTATTCAACTGGATAGTAAATCCTGTGTTACTTCGTTTCGTTACAACATACTGTATATTATCAGCAAATAAAGAAGTAATCTCAGAATCTGTAGTTGATGCAGTATATGCAATCGTTGCTGAAACTACAGGAGGGACTATGTACTCTCGATCAAACACAATATCAACTGAGCGTGCTCCTTTAGAAACCACCGCAGTTCCACCAGTATCACTCGTAAAGTATGGTCGGCCGAAGAATACTGAATCACTGAGAATCGATACAGTAGTACTTGCATTTCCAATCTGAGTCACCTCAAGACCACCCGCAAATGTTGCGAGTCCACTCACTGTAAGTCCACCTGTCTTAATACTGCCAGCAATAATTTCACCTGCAAAATATGCATTGCCGGACACATCAAAACTAATAACAATTTCATTTGTAGTGGTTCCAACAGAATTATCTACTCCAGAAAGAAGTGTCGATGTTGAGTTTATTTGGTCTGGACTCGTTGATGTACTGTCAATCGCACTGAGTACATCTGCCAACTGACTACTTGTTGCAAGAGAAGCGTCTACTACTGTAGGTACCACTCGATTTCTCTTCATAACGAGCTTTCCATCCACAAAACGAAGAGACATTCCACCAACACCAATGATGGATTCTGTTTCAAGTGATTGTGTGTGTATTTTTTCGCTTGTAAATTCAACGCCCTGTATAGACTGTGCTTTTACAAGTGTTGCAACTATTTCTGGACTCATAATCTGCGACACAGCACTCACCCTGTCTGTAAATATTTCTGATTGAGATGAGACACCCTTTTCTCTCTCAGATTTAAGTTGTGCAAGGAAGTTGAGTACTTCTGCATCTCCAGCACTCATGTATGACTGTGCGGAGCGACCAAAGGATACCTGTGTAGAATCTGTTCCGGAATCAACATGTCCGAGATCAAGTCCAGCATTCTGTAGTAGATCTGCTTTTTGTTTTTCCTGCGTAGTCTTCCAGTCACTGAGTGCCACAGATACGGACTGTCCAGAATAATCTATTAAACTCACAAACATCATGATTGTTGTACACTTTCTTCCGGCAACTACGAAGTTACTTGCTGGACAGTCTGTGAGTTTAGTTGGGTCAACTGACTCAAGTGCCTTACCGATCACTCTGCCTGAAAGTGTTGCTTTCATTGCGTGCCCCGGAACACTTGCTGATGTGAGGAAATCTCCTGTTCGAATCATTCCATTTTCTGTAGACACCTTTACAGGAACACGCCCGATGAGTGCGATTGGATATGAATCCTTTGTGTATGCACCAGTCACAACTCCCGGATCAGTAGACACAACACCAAGAACATCTGGTTGATACTGGTATGTTGTACGTTTTACACCGTGATTATTCTGAGGGTCAATAGATACCACCTCACCCTTATCAAGCTCAACCTGCGATGTGTATCGTTCCGCAAGATCAGCACCAGATGTATTGATAGTTGCTCCAACCTGTGTAAACACATCACCCGCAGAACTTACTCTAAACATTGAAAGTCCATCAGACTGAAGGTTGATGAGATCTTTATCTTTAGTCACTTTATATTCATACAAAACAGGAGTTGTAATCTGTCTATATGGATTTGTCATTGAACTTCCTCCACCGACATACCATGTATCACTATAAATACCTCCAAATGTTGGAAATTCTCGTTTGAAGTTAAAATCAATGGACATCCAGTCATCATCTGTTGTTGGGTTAATAAGACCTCCAGATATTGGGATCTCTCTGACTGTAGTTGTACCAAGTGCAGCCTGTGTTCCCGCTGTACGCACCTGAGCAGAAATACCTTTTACTCCGTTTGATTTCCATACAAGAGTAGAATTAGAATCAAGCTTAGTGCCAACTGGTGACATATCAAACTGCTCTGAGCGATAATATCCTTGCGCAACCCATCCTGCATCATAGACTGTAACATTCGTACTGGTTGTCGTTGTTGCAGCACCGTTAATCAACACATACTTACCATCATCGCGTTGGAATGAGATTGCTCCACTATTTATGAGTGGTCCAACTGGTCCTGCAAATGTAATGCCACTTGTACCTTGCACACTCGCAACATATGTACCTCCTTTTTCATTATAAATCTGAGTGGTGTTAAGACCTCCACCGTTATAGATAAGCCATGTACCATCTGGTCGTGGAACCGCATGTCCTCCAATACCAACTGATCCTCCGGCAAGTGCAGCACCAGCACCAAGACGTTTTGTAACTGGGTTGTATACATGGTTGATCGTAGTCGCTACTGTACATCCTGCACCAGACGCACCACTAATGATTGCCCATTGACCGTCACTTCTTTCGAATGCAAAACCTCCGTATCCCGGTCCGTTTGTAGTAAATGAGTTACCAGTACCCACAGCAAATACCATTGCGTATGGATTAAATTGCTGTGTTGCAATGGGACTAAGTGCTGTACAGATTTCAGTTGCAAAACCAGAAGCAACAAAATATGTACCGTCAGCATTTGGGATTGCCATTGCACCCCCACCAATTACAGCCACAGTCTGTGGTCCTTCAACCATTACATTTTGTATTGGATCATAGATTGAAGTTGTTCTCAAAAAGTTTCCGTGAACAATAAGTACACGACCTGTTGGCAAGGGAATCACGAATGCACCACGACCCGCATTTCCAAGCAATACAGGTCCTGTTGTAAATGTATTAAGTACTGGATCAAATATGTTTGTTGCATTTGTAGCTCCACCGAGGACAATCAGGAATTTTCCATCTGGTCGTTTGAATACGAGCGCACCCACACTAATCGGTGCCGTTGGTGTAGTACCAAGTGCAGTGAATGTGTTAAGTGTAGGATCATAGAGTTGTGCGTTTGCTGTTGCATTGGCAGAGATGACCACAAACTTACCGTCTGGACGCTTCATAACGAGTGTACTTGTTGCTGTGCCAGTAACGAGTGCAGTTGAAGATGCAAATCCTCCGTTGTAGAATCCTCCAAATGTTCCATTGATAGTTGTTGGATATCCAACACCATTTGCAAGAGCCATACCCATCTGACTATCCTTATCATTTACCACATTGATCGCGACGGGTCCTGATGCAGAATTTGCATTAGCACTTGTGGTTGTAGATACAATATTTCCAAAATCAAATTGTGTTTTATGTAATGCAACACCATTATCAATACTTACATCGTAGAGAGTTGGGTCTTTATTAACTCTTCGATATCGAGTCAGCCCCATACGTCGAATACCCCATTCCTGATCCAACCATACGGGCAAATCTTTTTTGAAATATACTCGTATCTGCACACTTGTTGTAGTTGTAGCAACACCAATTCTATCTCCACTTCTCTGAATTGTATTGTATGAACCAGAACATGATCCAACGCCCATGCGAACTTGAAATGTAAGTGATCCTTCAGCATTTGCGTTCCAGTTAAGTGTTGACGACTCATTTAGATTTGTATTCGTAATACATTCAGTTTCATATGATGCAAGTTCACTACCTGTTCCACTTCCACCACGAATAAAGTTTATGTCGTAAATATCTATGGTCGCAGTACCACCACCTCGAAGAAGAGCATACGTTCCATTTTGAAGCATGAAAGCAGTAAATCCATATCCCGTGTTGCCGCCGATTGATGGGCCAATAGTAAATTTTGGATTTTGATCACCTGCACCAGGGTCAACCACATTAGTTACAGTACTCGTTGCAAGGAACAATGTATACTCTCCATCCTGTCTCCATACAGTTTGAGCACCATCATCCATAGCTTGTGACGGTCCTACACCTGTTGATATAAATGTTCCATTAGCATTTACAGATGTTCGTGTTGGATCATAAATATACGATATATTCGCTGCTCCTGGAATCACAAGATACTTTCCATCCTGTCTTCTAATTGCAACCGTACTTGTACCGATTGTTGGTGAATTCGAAATCGAGACTGATGTGTAGGTACCAATAGCAGTAGCAGCATTGTATGGATTATATATGTATGTTTTGGTAGTTCCATTCCCAGGAAGCACTAAGAATGTCCCATCATCACGACGAAGGGCCGTGGATCCTGAACCGTATTTATCTGGTGCTGTAAGAGTTGGTCCGACAGTTACCGCCCCCGTAGTTGGATTAAAGATAGATGTTGCAGTAGTACCCCCACACATAATCACATATTGACCGTCATCTCGAAGAAATGCGTTTGTGCCTGTTGCTATTGCTGCACCTCCACATACAGCACTACCCGCAATGGTTGGTGCAATACCTCGTGGATCAAATATAGATGTGAGACCTGCTGTATTTCCTCCATGTACGACCTGATATCGTCCATCTGTACGTTTCAATGCAATTGCACCTGCACCGATAGAACTCACGGCAGGATTGGTCGCAAGAGCTGAAATTGTGCCGTTTGTTGTTCCGTCCCAGAGTGACGCAGTTACTGAACCACCACCGTGAATAATCACATATTTACCATCATCACGAAGAATGACTTGTGCACCGGATCCAATCACCACATTCGTAATAGTTGTCGTTGCACTGATTGATCCATCACCAGAAATTGTTCCTGGATCAATAGTCACTGCATCATTTGATGCGGTAACATTTGTTAGTGTTCCAAGAGAGAAATCATTTGAACCGGACGTACCTGATTTTGTTTTTACGATATCTGTAGTTGCTGCAAATATTGAAAGCCCTCCACCATTTGCCACTGAGAATCTATCTACTCCACCTTGTTGAAGAGTAATAAGTCCACCACTCCCACGCTGATCAAACACAACACCAAAAGCTGATGAGTTTGCTGAAGCAGAAAGGCCTGCCCACGGTGAAGTTGTACCTATCCCGAAATTCCCATTTGAATCAAGAACCAATCGAGGTGTTGCAATATTTAGAGAATCATTTAACTCACCAATCACCAAAGAACCTTGGCTCGTTGATGCGTAGAAATGCTTTTGATCAACACCTGCAGTTGGATCACTGAGTACCAACTGTGGACGTGTTGAGGTTGAAATCTGCAAACCTGCATATGGTGTTGTTGTTCCAATTCCAACACTTCCTGTTGATGCTTGGTAATACAGACCAGAATTTGCACTCAATGCATTACCAACATTAAATTGGATGTATCCATCGGAACCCGCAGCTGTTGCCGCACCCGCATTTACAGTACAGTCAGACGAACCATTGCCCGAGTTATCAACACAATCAATACCTGAACCTGAGAATTTTAGAATTGTTCTCTGTGTCAATGTTCCATTTGTATCATCCTGAATTGTTGCATATCCACCACCAGCACCAACAGAGAGACAGTCTCCATTGATTGAAAAACATCCTGTTGTAATATCAAATCCAACATTCGATGTGGTTGTTGCCTGCCCAGATATAGCGAGACCTCTGACTGTGGTTGTGCCAAATCCATTACCAGCAATTGAGAAAGCAGAGATTGAAGTTGTTGCAAAAGACAGTGATGATGAGGTACTCAAATATAGAGTACCCCCAGCATTTCTAAACGACCAATGAGAGTTAGTTCCATCAGACAATGTAAGTTGTGGAGCGGTAGATGATGCTGATTGTAGTTGCCATCGTGGAGAAGTTGTTCCTATTGCAAGCCATCCAGAACCATTAATTGTTGTTGTTGCCGTCGTGCCAAAATATACATTACCCGCAGATAATAGAGTAGATGAAGCATTTAAAAGTATCTGCAACCCCGTCCACGTATTTGCATTTGCAAGATTAAGTGAAAGTGATCCACTACCAT
>CAYVMP010000013.1:0-16396 GCA_964452635.1 uncultured Candidatus Saccharibacteria bacterium
TTCCTTTTTCTTTGCATCCTCACTCGCATGCATTTCTGCGTCTTTTTGCATTTTCTCAATGTCTTCTTTTGAAAGTCCGGAACGAGCTTCAATACGAATTGACTGCTCTTTATTCGTTGCCTTGTCCTTTGCTTTCACCGAAAGAATTCCGTTTGCATCCACATCAAATGTAACCTCTACCTGTGGCATACCTCGTGGAGATGGTGGAATACCGTCGAGGATGAATCGTCCAAGAGATTTATTGTCACCTGCCATCGCACGTTCACCCTGAACAATGTGAATTTCCACTGATGTTTGGTTGTCCGCAGCGGTTGAGAATACCTGTGATCGAGATGCTGGGATGGTTGTATTGCGCTCAATGAGTTTTGTTGCAACTCCACCCATAGTTTCAATACCAAGAGATAGCGGAATCACATCGAGAAGGAGGACATCCTTTACATCACCCGCAAGAATTCCACCCTGTATCGCTGCACCGAGTGCTACCACTTCATCTGGGTTGATGGATTTGTTTGGCTCTTTGCCGAAGTACTCCTTAACCTTTTCTGCCATTTTTGGCATACGAGTCTGTCCTCCGACGAGAATAACTTCGTTAATCTGCGATGTGGCAAATCCTGATGCTTCCATAGCACGTTTGGTGATTGCCATTGCGCGATCAATGAATTCAGCTGTCAGTTCTTCGAGCTTTGCTCGAGTGATTTTGATGAGGAGGTGTCGAGGGCCAGAACTATCAGATGTAATGAATGGAATATTTACTTCTGATTCCATTGCCGTTGAAAGTTCAATTTTCGCCTTTTCAGCTGATTCATCAAGTCGCTGAAGTGCGAGTGTATCTCCACGAAGATCGATTCCTGACTCCTTTTTGAATTCATCTGCGAGGAAGTTAATGATTTTCTGGTCAATATCCTTTCCTCCGAGATGCGAGTCGCCGTCTGTCGCCTTCACTTTGATATCACCACCAACTTCGTCAACATCTACTTCGAGTACGGATACATCGAATGTTCCGCCTCCAAAGTCGAAGACAACAATCTTCTCATCCTTGCGGTTTTTATCAAACCCATACGCGAGTGCTGCTGCCGTTGGTTCGTTTATAATTCTCTTTACATCGAGACCTGCGATTGCCCCTGCATCCTTTGTCGCCTGTCGCTGTGCATCGTTGAAATACGCAGGAACAGTGATGATTGCCTCTGTAACTTTCTCACCGAGTTTTGCCTCTGCATCCGCTTTAATCTTTGAGAGAATCATGGCAGAGATTTCCTCTGGTGTATATTCCTTATCGTTTAATTTCACCTTCACTCCGTTTGTTGCGGATTTTAGAAGTTCAAATGGAACAATAGCTTTGTCTTTCTGAACTGCATTGTCATCAAATGTGTGACCAATGAATCGTTTGATACCGAAAATTGTGTTTTTCGGATTTGTCACTGCCTGTCGTTTTGCAAGGAGACCAACGAGTCGCTCCCCTGTTTTTGAGATGGCAACGATAGACGGAGTCGTCCGCGCACCCTCTGTGTTCTCAAGAATTTTCGGTGATCCCGCCTCCATGACTGCGACCGCCGAGTTGGTAGTACCCAAATCAATTCCAATTATTTTAGACATAGTTTGTATTATTACCGAGCTTTCAAATTTAGCGATCTCCTTGTTACAAAATTAAAAATATTTGTCATCATACCACTAAGTATGTTTCCAAATCTTTTTAATTTCTCACGTCGGATCTCATCCAAATTTGAAAGCGTGTGGTTGTGTTATTAAATAATAAATTCAAGAAAGCATTCGTTGAAAATGCTTTTAAAATTGATGATTTAAAAAGTCGGTGCGCGGGGTTTAGAACCTGAGAAATAAAGAGTGTTTGTATTAAAATATGGAGATGGTGTAACAGGTCGAGACTGTACGATAACTGGATAGGTATGAGTCTGAGAGAATCCAGCAAGTGCAATCGATTTTTTGTTTGGAATCACTCCCTCATCAATCGGAGTAATACTCACGAGACGAGCTTTGATTCGCCCTGCCTGTTCATACACGCAAAAAGTCGCCCGGACGAGTCGTCCGCCCTGATCTCGAAGGATTTTCTCTACGATATTTCTTTTGTGAGTGGTGAGTTGCATAGGATTTGTTGGATAAGTATACAATATTTGATATACGTCATGTATTGACATTAAAATAAATAATTGTTATAAAATACAACAGAATATGCCGTTTCAAAAACCAACAGTGATTACTTCTTGGCACGTCTATTGTGCCTATAGAGACGCGGCTAAAGGAGATGAGCCCGTCCAGAAATTTGTGGCACGATGGCCCAATGGGGTCTCGGTGTCTGATTTTATAACATCCGACTTCGAGTCGGATGTCGATAGGATTAGGATTGTCGAGGCGTGGGGGGTACGAGAAACCCCACACTCGGCGACGGAACCCACTCCTCAGGGCTTTCGCCCAACGGCAGAAGTTGTTGAAATTGGGGACGCACTACACCGTGCATGCCTACATTTCTATGCCATCGGTCAAGAAAATTATGCAGTAGTTGTGCACGATCTTCAGCCAAACAATTAGAATTTTCAAACCCGCAGGGTGTGCACAGCACGACCCTGCGGTTTTTCGTTTGCAATATTATTTTTTTAGAGAACCAACTTTCACTTTCGGTGCGCGGAGTTCCTTGCCATTGAGTGAGTAGCCGACCTGCACGACCTCAATCACTTTGTCATTTTTTGATTCGTCGGTAACTTCCACAGTTTCAATAGCCTCATCACGAGCATGATCATATGTCTCACCAATAGGATTGATAGTCTTCAATCCCCTCTCCGAGAGAGTCGACATGAGTTGTGAGTGAATATACTCCACACCGACACGCCAATTTTTATCAGCTTTTTCCCACGCTTCTTTATTTCTCATTGCAGACTCAAATGAATCAAGCACTGGTAAGAGGTCGGTGATGAGTGCTTCGTTAGCAAATTTCATAAACTCCTTTTGTCGAGCCTCGTCCTGTCGTCGAGAGTTGATGAAATCGGCTTTATCCCTCTGCCATCCATCAAGAAGTTCCGTGTTCTTTTTCTCTAACTCCTTAATCCTGTCTTTAAGTTTGGCAAATTTCTCTGCATGATCAGCGCCAGTGATCTCGGTGTTTTCTTCGTACACGACATCATCCCCCGGATCAGTATCAACCTCCTCGGAAAGATTCTTAGTGTCATTTTCTTCTATTTTTTTATCTTCGTCGTTCATACGTTTTTAGTATATCAAAAATTTACCACTGGTGTTAAGAAAACAAGTTTAAAATATAAAAATTTTAGACCCCAGACAAGGGAGCGAGGCGAACACTTAATTAGAAAACAACGATAAGTGAAAATTTTCGAGAACACATACTCTTTTGGAACATCGCGCAGTTGTTTAGAAAACAACTGCGGGCGAGTGATGGGAACACGAGATCCGCATATTGTTTTCTTGAACGACGAGCGCGAAGAAAATTTCTAGCAAGAAATTATTCTGTTTCCAAAAGAGTATGTGTCGAGAAAAATTTGAACGAATCTCTAGCGTTTCGACCATTGTGGAGCCTTTCGAGCTTTCTTGAGTCCGAATTTTCGGCGCTCTTTACTTCGAGGATCACGTTTTAGATGACCAGCTTTCTTGAGGTTTTTACGAAGATCGAGATTGTATTTAACGAGTGCACGTGCAATGCCGTGTCGGAGCGCTTCTGACTGTGAGTGGATTCCCCCACCAACGATATGTGCAGTGACTTTGAATTTCTCAGAGATACCAGCTTCTACAAACGGCTCATGAGCGATTCTCTGCATCTCATCAATAGTGAAATATACGTGAAGCTCTTTGTCATTAATCTCAAAAGACTGTTTGCTTGCAGGAGTAATGCGAACACGAGCTACAGCTGTTTTTCTGCGTCCCACTGCCTCTATGTATCGTTCTGTTTTTGTATCTGCCATATTATTCTGTGACGATTAAATTACTCAACATTTTACTTCGAAGTTTATTCTTCGGAAGCATGCCTGAAACCGCTTCTCGGAATAGCTCACTGTAGCCCTTTTTATTGATTACCTGAGTCATTGTCGGCTGTTTCAAACCTCCTGGATATCCTGAGTATCGACTGTATGTATTCTGCTCACGCTTTGCACCGAGGATTTTTGCCTTCGATGCATTCGTAATAGTAACAGTTACAGATGGAATCGCGTTTCGAGCGAACTCTGGAGTGTTTTTGCCCATCAAATAGACTGCTGCCTGTGTCGCAACTCGCCCGATTGATTTGTTCTGTGCATCAAGTGTGTATTTCATAGTATTATACGAATTCAATAACTGCCTGCGCAGCACCGTCTGAAAGACGTCGAGGAAGTTTAGTGATACGTGTGTATCCACCTGCTCGATCTGCGTATTTTGGTGCAAGGTCAGACATGAGTTTGGTTGCGCCATCCTCGCCAATTTTAGCGATAATAAGGCGTCGAGTTGCAACTGTACCAGTTCTACCCTGAGTCACCATTTTCTCGACGTATGATCGGATTTCCTTAGCCTTAGCTTCTGTTGTGAGGATTTTGCCATGCAACACAAGAGAACGTGCAAGGGACTTAACCAGTGCATTTCTCACTTTGCGTACTCGTCCGAATTTTCTGTTTGCGTTGCTGTGTCTCATGTGTGTTACAAGGTATCAATTTATCGTGCAGAATGCAACTATTTAAGCGTAATATTAAACTTAGCAAGTGTTTCTTTGATTTCGGTCACTGCTTTAGCTCCGAGACCTTCAATCTCCAAAATATCTTTCTCTTTCTTGCGAGCAAGACCTCCCACTGTTCGAATGTTTGCATTTGAAAGCGCGTTGAGTGTTCGTGCAGAGAGATCGAGTGACTCGATGCGAGTTTTCAAGATATCATCATCCATTGCAGGAGCTTCTGATTTCTCAGATTCATGTGACTTTGATGGAGTGATGATTTCTTCCTCTTTGAAACCGATAATAGCTTTGAGCTGTGCAATCATTGTTTCGATTGATTTCTCAAGTGCCTCGTTTGGTGTGATAGTTCCATCTGTCTCGATAAAGATTTTCAAACGATTGAAATCTGTTCGATCGCCAACACGCATGTTTTCTACCTCGTAACTTACTCGTCGAATTGGTGTAAAGATTGCATCGAGAGCGATCGTGCTGATATCAACGCGGTTTTTCTGCAATACGTCTTTAGATACGAACCCAAGACCCTTTTCAACTGTGATTTCTGCATCCAAATCTGCATTTTTATCAGTCAATGTTGCAATAACAAGTTCAGGGTTGAGAATATCAACTCCACCAGATATTTTGATATCACCAGCAGTAACTTCTCGAGCACCTTTGACTTTGAGTGTCAAAACCTGAGGTTCATCGGATACCATTCTGACTCGCATTTTCTTGAGGTTCAAAAGGATTGTGATCACATCCTCCTTAACACCAGGAATAACTGAGAATTCATGTTCTGTACCAGCGATTTTGACTGATGTGACTGCTGCACCAGGGAGTGAGGAGAGAATGATACGTCGAAGAGAGTTACCGAGTGTGTGTCCGTAACCCGGATAAAGTCCGTCGATTTCGTATGAACCTGTAAAGTCCTTTTCAGATACAATTTTAGGTTTTGATGGCAATACGATTGTATAGTCAGACATAGTAATGCGTTAAAAGATTATTAAAAAATATAACTATTAAATTCTACACTAATTACTAAAAAAATCAAGCGATTCCCTACTGTCCCCAGATTATCTACTGTAAAACTCAACCACTGCGTTCAAATCAAACATAACATCTGCGAGTGATAGATCCGGTAAAGCCACAATCTCAGCCATTTTTTTGTCCTGATTGAAACGTATCCATGCTGGTAATGACGGTGCATTTTCTACGTTTTTAGTTGCAAAGAGAGGTGAATTCTTTGATCCCTCACGAACACTGATCATATCACCAATAGAGATTCGGCATGATGGGATATTGAGTCGTTTGCCGTTTACCTGAATGTGACCGTGTGAGACCATCTGTCGAGCACCACGTCGAGTTGATGCGAGGCCGAGTCGATACACGACATTGTCGAGTCGAAGTTCTAGGAACTGGAAGATTGTATTGAGTGTATTTACACCTTTCTTTGCGAGAGCTTCCTTAACGTAGTTTGAAAATTGCTTCTCTGTAAGACCGTAAATAAATCGAGCTTTTTGCTTTTCATTCAACTGAAGACCGAATTCTGATTTTGGTTTGAGAAAACCACGAGATTTGCCTCGGCGTTCCTGTCGCTCAGCATATTTGTGAGTTTGAGTTTTCTCAAATATCGGTGCTCCTACTCGTCGTGCTATTTTGTATTTTGGTCCAATAATCATATATTTTTAAATATTATACTCTTCGAGCCTTCTTAGGTTTCGGGCCGTTGTGAGGTACTGGTGTAACGTCTTTAATAGATGTCAGTGTGATGCCTTTTGATATAAAACCTCGAATACCAGATTCTCGCCCAGATCCAACACCCTTAACAATCACAGAGACTTCTTTCATACCCATCACACTTGCCTTGCCACCGATGATTTCACCAACCTTTGCAGCTGCAAATGGTGTGCCTTTCTTTGCACCTTTGAATCCAATAGCACCACTTGATGATGTTGCGAGTACATTTCCTCGAACATCTGTAAGAATGACCTTTGTGTTGTTGTATGTTGATTCCACATGCAAAATCCCAATGTCTGCTTTTTTCTTTGAGATAGAAGAAACCTGTCCTGACTTTGATTCAGATCCTTCTGCTCCACCTGTTTTTACAATTCTTTTCTTTCCCATGTGATTTATTAGGTATTATTTCTTATCAGCTACTTTTCGACCAGTTCCCATGGTCTTTCGTACGTTTCCACGTCGAGTACGTGAGTTTGTCTTTGTTCGCTGTCCTCGAGATGGAAGTCCTCGCTGATGTCGTGAACCTCGATATGATTTGATATCCTTGAGTCGTTTTATATTTCCTGCAACTTCTCGTTTCAAATCACCTTCGATTTTGTATTCCTCGATGATTTTTCGGATGTTGTTTTCCTGATCAATAGTTAAATCCTTTGGTTTCAAACCAGCTTCTACTTTTGCCTTTTTCAAAATAGTCAATGCAAGTGGACGACCAATACCGTAGAGGACTGTCATCCCAATTTCGATTTTCTTTTCTTCTGGTAGTGTGATTCCGAGGATTCTCATGATGTAAGTGATTAGCCCTGTCGTTGTTTATGTCGTGCATTTGCTTTACATACAACATACACATAGCCCTTTCGACGGACTACCTGACATTTTGGACATATTTTTTTAACTGATGATTTAACTTTCATACTATGAAATGTATTTTATGATCTTTTGACGATTCGTCCCTTTCCTCCGTATGGATCAATCTCCACTTGGACTTTGTCGCCAATGAGCACACGAATATGATGCAATCGCATTTTGCCGGCGAGATATGTGAGAATTTCTTCTCCAGTATCATCTCGTTTTACCCTAAAAAAAGCATTGGGCAATGCTTCGGTAACAATACCGGATATTGCAGTTTCTTTTTTCTTAGGATCGTGCATTTACAATGTAAAATATTTGAAATTAATGCATGTGGATAACCATCTGCATTCAATACGTAGCATAGTAGCAGAACACGTCGAGTGAGTCAACTGGGTATACATGTATATAGAAAAGAGCGGGATCCGTAGACCCCGCCCGATGTTCACCAATGTTCAATTGCGCCGTCGGAGGATACCGAGACCGGCAAGACCTAATCCGATGAGGGCGTAGGTTGCCGGCTCAGGAGTTGCTGCTGCCACATCTGAGACAACGACAGTAATACTCCACGATGCCCCCATCGACGACAAATCTCGTTGGAACGTTTCCGAATAGAACCCGTTCCAACCTGCCCTAACGAGAGTTGTCACGTCGGCACTAAACAATGTGCCGGCCAAACAACCCGGAACATACGCCGAACAGGTTACATCCTGCGTATTACTCGCAGTAAAAAGGTGTGTCCCGTTCAGTTGGCTCGCACCCGTGTCGTCTGCGAGGAACTTCAGTGTTGCCGACAGGATGGTGGGATATGGGATGAAAAAATCATGCTCCATCCCCATCACCGTTCCGTTTGGGAACGTGACGAAGCCCAACGCACTCGGGTCACCGGTTTGACCCAAGGACACCCAACTGGTGCCAAAAATTGAGTACCATACGGGATTCGGTGGAATCCCGATGACTCCCGTCCCGAGAGGAGCACCATTCAATCCGCCGAACACACCATCTGTCGGCGTGTTCGTTGATGACGGGTGCGACACAAAATTGAGTGTGAATGTTGCCCCCGGCATCACTGCCGGAAACACCATCAAAAAAGACCAGAGGAGAATCGCGATTACGACCCGATTTTTTGAAAAAACCATTTGTCTCTCTTTCTTAGGAAACCCTTAGGGTTTCCTTCCACTTAGGACAATTACATAATTAAGTAATTTTGTCAATATGTCGCTGGGCACATTCAACTGTGCAGTACCCACCATATTCACTTCGTTCTCTGATTTGTTACACTATATAGTATGAATATTGAAAACCTCCGACGAAGTGACTACCCTGCTCTCCTTAATGAGATTACTGATCCCCCACCCTCTCTTCGGATTATTGGAACACTACCTGCAACAGAGAAATACCTCGCGGTTGTTGGTTCACGTAAATACAGTGAGTATGGTAAGGCTGTGTGCGAAAAACTCATCGCTGGTTTGCGTGGATACTCGATTACGATTGTGTCTGGTCTCGCTCTTGGGATTGATAGTATTGCGCATAGGTCAGCACTGGGTGCGAACCTGCCGACTGTGGCAATCCCCGGTTCGGGACTACACCCGAAGCATTTATACCCCTCCCAACACCGTGGACTGGCGCGAGAAATAGTCGAGCATGGTGGAGCACTCCTCTCAGAGTTTCCGGATGAACACCCATCATTTGCATGGAATTTCCCTCAGCGAAATCGAATCATCGCGGGTATGTCACATGCGACACTCGTCATCGAAGCAGAGCTCAAATCCGGAACACTCATTACATCGAAATACGCAATCGGCTACAACCGAGATGTATTCACTGTACCTCATTCTATTTTCTCCAAAACATCTGAGGGTCCACACATGCTCCTCCGACTCGGCGCAACACCGATCACACAATCATCAGATATCATCACAGCACTCGGTCTTCGACCACGAGATGAGTTGCTCACACTCCGAGACTATACTGGATGTTCGACTGATGAACTCGAAGTGATTGATCTCCTCCACGAACCACTTTCAAGAGATGAGATTATTCGAACTCTCGGCAAGCCGGTCTACGTCACTCAAACAATCCTCGCGACAATGGAAATAAAAGGCCTCATCACAGAAATGATGGGCGAAGTGCATTTGGTATGAGTTTCTAGACAGGCTCTTAAGTATTTACTGTATGAAAATTTGGCAGGAAAAGGAGCCCGTAACAAGGGCTCCAATGTTTGTGCTCAACGGCACGTTTTGTAACTTAATTTATAATTTGTACCAAAGTTCCTGGTGGAATTTGCGAAACGTGAGTTCCGCATTTAGCGGAATTGCAACTCACTTTCACTAATTCCACGAGGTGTTCTGTGGCAACATTTCTCATTTGGAACCTCTGCATCAATGGGACGCATCTGAACTCTACCTGTTGTTTTTGTTCCAATTTTCCTTCTCCTGAAGATAATTCAACTCCTATTGAAATCATTTGTCAAATACATCCCAACCCCTGTCTGTGGACAAATTTCATGATTATTAAAAATCTTTGAGTACATGTGTTATTTTGGAACATCCCGGACTGCGTGAAGCAGGAGGGCGAAGAAAATTTTCAGCAGAAAATTATTCTGGTGACAGAAAGGTATTGGTGAGAAAGAGTTTTTAAAATTAAAATTTGGTCTCAAAACTTTTCTACCTTCGGTAAAAAGTATTTGTGACACAAATCTCCTAGTGGGAAATTTGCCAAAAAAGTTTTTTACGGTAATAATCAAGAGAATACTTTTTCAAAAAAAAACATACACTATGAAACTTCTCATCGTTGAATCACCAGCAAAAGCAAAAACAATTTCAAAATATTTGGACGGTGAATACACTGTAGTTGCATCCGTTGGACACATTCGAGATTTGCCGAAGTCAAATAAAAAAGCAATCGACATTGAACACGGATTCATTCCTCACTACGAAATATCAAAAGGAAAGGAGAAAGTGGTTGCCGACATTAAATCACTCGCAAAGAAAGCGAGTGTTATTCTCCTCGCAACTGACCCCGACCGTGAGGGAGAGGCTATCGCATGGCATATTGCCGATGCAGTTGGTATCAAACACCCCAAGCGTGTTGTATTCCACGAGATTACAAAGGAAGCGGTGACAGAGGCAATCAAACATCCTCGTGATATTGATGACAACCTCAAGCAGGCACAGGAAGCACGCCGCGTACTCGATAGACTCGTGGGATATGATCTCTCTGGAATCATCTGGAAGAAAGTACGATACGGACTCTCTGCAGGACGTGTACAATCCCCTGCCCTTCGTATCATTATGGAACGTGAACGAGAAATTCGAGCGTTTGTATCGCACCCATTTTGGATTATCTCCGCAGAAATGTCTGGTGAATCAAAAAATAAATTCACTGTGATCTGTGAGGAGGAACCGACTGATAAAAAGGATGTTGAACGGATTGTCGATCTCGCTCGCCGTGCAGGAACTGCTAAAACATGGAAAGTGATTGATATCAAAGAAACTGAAGTCAAAAAATCTCCTCGTGCTCCATTCATCACATCAACACTTCAACAGTCTGCATCGTCACGACTCGGATTTGCACCATCTCGTACCATGGGTATTGCACAGAAACTCTACGAAGCAGGACACATCACGTACATGCGTACCGACTCAACCACACTCTCACAGCAAGCAATCGGACAGATTACGAACATTGTAGAGAAAAAGTATGGAAAAGAACATCTTCAAATCCGAACATATTCAGCAAAAAGTAAAAATGCTCAAGAGGCCCATGAGGCAATCCGTCCAACGCACTTTGAACATGAGAATGTTGGAGCAAATGATGAACAGAAAAAACTCTACCAACTCATCTGGAACCGCGCAGTTTCGTCACAAATGAAAGATGCACAGACACTCCGAACCAAAATCTCTGCCAATACAGGTGGTACGGGTGCAGAACAGATTCCAGACTTCTCTATCACAGGTTCTCGTATCACATATGCAGGATGGCTTCTCGGCGATCCTGCATCGCGAGGCGATGATGTCGAGCTACCGAAAGTCACACGAGGTGAACATCTCAATCTCCATGATGTTTCCGTGGAAGAAAAACATACCGAACCGCCGACTCGCTACTCTGAAGCAGGTTTGATCAAAGAGCTTGAAAAGCGTGGTATTGGACGACCATCGACATACGCATCAATCCTTCGCACTATCGAAGACCGTGGGTACGTTGATAAAGTAAACAAGGCTCTCGTCCCAACAGATACAGGCGATGTCGTCTCTTCATTCCTAGAAAATAATTTTGCTGAGTATATTAGTGATGGATTCACAGCAGAGATGGAAGACAAACTCGACCTTGTCGCAGAAGGCAAAGAAAAATACAGCACAATGCTCAGTCAGTTTTACAAACCATTTCATGCAGATGTAAAGCAAAAAGAAAAACTTGATAAAGCAACAAATCTCGGCGATGCTCCGTCACAGTTCACATGTCCTGTGTGTGGAAGTCACATGATCATCAAACTCTCTCGAGGAGGAAAGTTTCTCTCGTGTTCGAGATATCCAGACTGCGAGGGAGCACTCACGATGGAAGGTGTGGAGATTAAAAAGGAAGAACCAATTGGAACAGATCCGGCAACAGGTCTCCCTATTTTCATCATGACAGGCAGATACGGTCCGTATGTTCAACTCGGAGAAATGCCGAAAAAAGAAAAGAAAGATCCAAACGAACCAAAAGTCAAAAAACCTCGACGCAAAAAAGGTGATCCAAAACCGGAACCAAAACCTAAAAAAGTAAAACCAAAAATGGCATCAGTACCAAAAGGCAAGGATCCGTCGACTGTCACACTCGCAGATGCCCTTCTCTACCTAACTCTTCCTCGTGTGCTCGGTGTACACCCAAAAACAGGATTGCCTATCACAGCAAACGTGGGAATGTTTGGACCGTACGTCGTTCACGACAAGGATTTCCGATCACTCAAAACTGATGATGTGTACACAATCGAACTCCCTCGTGCCCTTGAGATTCTAGCTGAAGAGAAAAAGAAACGTGGATTCGCAAAGAAGAAATAGTTTAAATTTCAAACAAAAACTCGTCGAACCACCACATTTCTGGCACATCGCGCAGGAACTTAGAAAACAACAATGTTCGAGTGATGGGAACACGAGAACATGCGTTGTTTTCTTGAGTTTCGAGCGTGAAGAAAAATCGTACCAACGATTTATTCTGGTGACAGAAAGGTGGTGGAGAGAAAGAGTTTTTTTGAAATTTTACAACAATTTAAATATGTCGTGACCGGTGATAATCACCATGAGTGTCAGGAGGAAAATAAATCCGATTGTGTTCGTCCATCGAACAAAGGATGACGGGATTGGTCGACGAATAATTGCTTCTACGAAAACAAAAAGAAGTCGTCCACCATCAAGTGCCGGAAATGGTACAAGGTTAATAACTGCGAGGTTAATCGAGATGAGCGCAACGAGAGAGAGCAGGTAGACAAAGCCAAGATTCTTCGCTTGAGAGACTGTCTGTGCGATACCAACTGGACCGGATACCTGTGAGAAATCAGAGTGAAGTGTCACTACATTCCACAGAAACGCTCCGAGACCACGTGCTGTGCTCTCTGTGAGTTGTATTGTTGTCTTTGCTCCCTGCAACAGTGCGAGGTGTACCGGAAGCTTGAGAAGCCCGATTGTGTCCATTGCGATACCAACAGCTCGTCTACCGGGGATCGTCTTTGTATCAGGTTCGATCGTAGCACGTGCAGGTGGCTCTGTGCCTCTCTTATAGAGTATTTCTATGAGTTTAGTCTCTCCTGTTGCAATCAACTGCGATACAGACTCAGCTGTCAGTGCATCTCCTTGAAGGGATTCTGTACCTGCTGATGCAAATAGAATCACATCCCCTGTCTGCAAACCTCCCTTTGAGGCTGGTGAGTTCGGAATGACTTGCACGACAGTGAGCTGTGGGTTCTGTACACTACCAACATGTGAATACTCTGCAGGACTTGGAAGACCAATCATAAAACCGAGAGAGATGAGTAGCCATGCAAAGAGAATATTCATTGTCACACCAGCGACGAGCACACATGCCTGTATCCACTTTGGTTTGTAATACATACTTCGAGACATGTTCTCGGGAGGTATATTTTCTGTATGTGGATCCTCACCGTAGATTTTTACAAATCCTCCAAACGGAAGTGCGTTGAGTGTGTATACTGTCTCTCCGTACTGTTTGCTCCACAGCTTTGGAGGGAATCCGAGACCAAATTCATCAACACGTATCCCCGATTTCTTTGCAACAATAAAATGCCCGAACTCATGTACGAGAATAAGAATCGCGAGGGATATGATAAATATAATAACTGACATGATTATTCTGAAATTTCCTTCTCTTTCTTTTCGAACAGTGTATCGAGTGTAGTGTTCATATCATCAATCATTTTTTGAAGTTCTGTTTTTACTCGAAATTTCTCATCTTCTGATATAGTGCCATCTTTTTCTTGTGCCTCAACATCTTTAAGTACTTTTTCTCGTTCACTACGAAGCGACACTCGGGCGTCTTCGAGTTTTTGTTTTGCGATTTTGACCAATGCTGTACGGCGGTCAGTCGTAAGTTCTGGAAAGGAAACGCGAACACCTCTATCATCGACTGCAATCGACAGTCCAAGGTCAGATGAGACGAGCGCCTTCTCGATTGCCTTTGAAAGACTTGTGTCCCATGGAGTAATGCGAATCATCCGTGCATCTTCAATAGAAATATTTCCAACCTGATTGACAGGCATCATGCTTCCATATGCTTCGACTTTGACCCCATCGAGAATAGCTGGTGATGCTCGTCCTGTACGAATCGTGGCCATTTCACCTCGCAACCACTCTTCGATTGATTTTGATTTAGTTTTAAATTCTGTAAAGTTGTATGCCATATAAAATATAAAAGTGGATAACTCTAGTATATCCGTCTTGACGTTTTTTGTCTATTTTGGTTACAATGAGATTTAGACGTTCAAACCTCATCAACAGGAGAAGGTGATGACTATTTTGCACCCGATTACTAACGTTCCAGTTTTTGGAATGTTCGTTCCCCTTGACTCAGAGATTCGGGAAGGAGATTTGTTCCCTTCACTTTCGGGTGAATGGAAGAGATGTCCCAATCCCGGGGTGAAACATACCAGATCAAGAAATATGATCGTCCGTCCGGTGCCAGCGTAGCATCGCCAAAGGTTGGTGTGGGAGCCATCGCGGTGAGATTTCTCTCGGCGATGGCTTTTTTGTATCAATCAAATAGTAAGCACAACATGCTCAAGTATCATTTTCACTGGAGCACCACGATCATAGAGTGATGCACGAGCTGACTGTGTGACTCGAAGTGCCTGTTCGTTTTTCTCCACACCACCGTCGTAGAGTTCCTGCTCAATCTCGTTTAAGAAACCAATCGCATCCTGTTTGGTTTTTTCTTCATCCGTAATCCCGTCTGTGATTTCCTTGACGAGAGTCAGACGTTCGGCAGGATTGAGATTAAGAATCGATTTGGCTTCCTCTTTTATTTTTGATTCATCTGATATCTGTGTGTGCACAACGTACATTCGAGAACGAAGTGTTGGAAGTAACATATCCTGTGGAGAAATAATGAAAAAATGTGTACCGACAGTTGGTTCTTCAAACACTTTGAGAAGAGCATTTTGTGCTTCCTGAGTGATTACGTCTGTTTCAATAATAAATATTTTCCGTCCACCACTAAAATCTCGAACATCCTGTGCATGCCCAAACTCTCGCGCATGGTCAATCGTTACTGTATCAACCTGTATGTGTCGAAAATCCGGATTGCCCTGAGTGCTGAGGCCAACATCATGAGTCAAAAATTCTAATACACGAGGTACAACTTCCCCACCACCAATAATAAAATGGGCGTGATGCAATGCTCCAGTTTTTCGAAATGATTCAATGAGTCTATCCATGGGATTAGTATATCAAAGTAAACATTTTAAAAATAAAATTTTATTTTTAAAATACTCCTACCGTTTTGAAATAATACTCTTTTTGTACGTATCGAGATGCTCGAGTGCGATACCTGTACCCTTTGCAACGCAATACAGTGCATCCTTTGCAAGAACTGCCTTCACACCGGTGCGACGGAAAACGAGCTCAGGGAAATTTCGTAATTGCGATGAACCTCCCGTCATGATGATTCCCCGATCAATAATATCCGACGAAAGTTCGGGTGGAGTTTCCTGCAACACATCCTTGATTGCGCCAATCATTTCTCGCAAGTCCTTGCTGATTGCCTTTACGATTTCATTTGTTTTGATTTCTACTGATCGAGGAAGTCCTGTAATGAAATCACGTCCACGAATCATCATCGACAACTCCTCATCAAGTGGAATCGCCGAACCAACTTTGATTTTGATATCTTCTGCAGTTTTGTCCCCTATACCAAGATTAAATGTTTTTTTAATATAATCCGTAATCGCTCCGTCGATTCTATTGCCTGCACATTTAACTGACGTTGATGCAACGATACCGCCAAGCGAGATGACAGCAACATCTGTCGTTCCTCCACCAATATCAACAATCATATGCCCCATTGCTTCGTGAATTGGAATACCTGCACCAATCGCAGCGAGAATCGGCTCCTTGACCACGTACGCATTCTTTGCACCAGCACGAATAGCAGCCTCAATCACTGCACGACGCTCGGTCGATGTCACACCTGCTGGCACCGACACGAGCACTTCTGGTTTTACAAAATTCCATTTACCAAGCGCCTTGTCCATGTAGTAGCGAAGCATCGCCTCTGTCACTCGGTAGTCCGCAATCACCCCATCTTTCATTGGTCGATACGCGATTATATTTTCTGGTGTACGACCAATCATCTGTTTGGCTTCAATACCAATTGCCATAATGCGGTTATCCTCCTCAGACACAGCAACAACTGAAGGTTCGTTGAGTACAATACCTCTCCCCGGTACAAACACGAGTGTGTTGGCAGTACCCAAATCAATACCAAGTTTTTTCGAGAAAAGTCCCATGCGTACATACTATCACAAAATAGTGATTCTCAAAAAAACACCCTTCAGAGTAGCCATTTTGTAATTTACGATTTTTCATGTACTATGATTTCTATGAAAAAGCATGTTTCTATTATTGTCTGTATTGTGATCGCCGGATTCGGCTCGCTCTACTATGCCGGATATCGCATCGGAACTTTTGGAGT
>CAYVMP010000014.1:0-14830 GCA_964452635.1 uncultured Candidatus Saccharibacteria bacterium
GAAAATTTTCCTCACGCTCGTCGTTCAAGAAAACAATATGCGGATCTCGTGTTCCTTACAGGAACAGTACACCTTTCGCATTCTGAGTACAGAATACTCAAGGTCTTGCGGTTGGGTCCCATCCCAACCTCACCAATCACTCGCCCGCAGTTGTTTTCTAAACAACTGCGCAATGTTCCAAAATGAGATATGTGCTCGACGAGATTTTCGATGGTTTCTATCTAGCAGTTATTCCCCGCGACGAAGCCACTGCTCCAGCAGATTTGGAGGCTGTATCCACCGGATGGACGTTCGATATTGAGAACATCACCGATGCATGAGAGGTTGTTCCAGAGACGAGAGTGCATTGTTTTGAAATCTATTTCCGTGCAGTCGACACCACCGGACGTAACGATGGATTTATCTGGCCCGAGGAGGTGATTGACTTCCATCGGAATGTGTTTAAGTAGTGTGATGAGTGACATTCTCTCCTCGCGTGTCACGCTGTGTACAGGTGTGTCTGGGTGGATAGGTGAGAGGGAAATGAGCACATCGACCATACCAGACGGAACTATCTCACTCAAACAATTTTTAAATAATTTATTTTTGTGTTGCTCGAACGTGTCTTGGAGAAATGTGTTCATCATGCCGTGATCACGGTTGGGGAATAGGTCGAGTGCGAGTACTACATCACCGTATTTGAGTGACTCTCCGACATCCTTGCTCATGTTTATTATCATCGGACCACTGACACCAAAATGTGTGAACAGAAGTCTGCCTGTACGGGAGAATTGTTTCTCATTGTTTTGTAGTGCAGTGATTTTGACATTGTCGAGAGAAATCCCAGAAAGTTTTTTGACCCAACTGTCTTTCAGAGCGATAGGTACGAGTGATGGCTCTGGCACGACGACTGTGTGACCGATCTCCCGAAGCCACGAATATCCATCTCCAGTGGATCCTGTCTCGGGATGTGATGTGCCACCTGTGGCGAGTATGAAATGCTCTGCACTCAAAACCTCTCCACTCGAAAGTCTCACACCGGTTATTTTTTTGTTTTTAGTATTAGTTTCGAAACCGAGTGTGGTGACTTCTGTCCGTATGTCGACTCCACCAAGTTCTTTCTCTAGGATTCTAAGTACTGAGCTTGATTTATCATCCTGTGGGAACACACGCTTCCGGTCCTCTATCTTGAGTGTCAGTCCGCGACTTTCAAAAAATGTAAATGTATCCTGCACGCTGAACTGCGAAAATGTAGAAAAGAGGAATTTACCACTCGAACCGAGGTGGCTGAGGAATGCTCGTGTGTCGAACTCTGCATTTGTGATGTTGCATCGTCCTCCACCTGTGATGAGAAGTTTCTTCCCAAGCATTTCATTTTTCTCAAGGAGGAGAACACGCAATCCTCTCTTCGAGGCGATACCCGCAGACATCATGCCAGCAGGTCCACCGCCAATAACGATGACATCGTATGGTTTTGGATGTGTGTGGGAGTTTGGAGTCATATAAGAGCCTGTTTAGAATCTAATGTCTAGTCAAAGCTATGTTTTGTAAATCATTTTGCGGTTAGATTCTAAACAGGCTCTTAGTAGCGTAGCATATTTATATTACAAATTGATATAGAAATGGCCGTCCTTGCGGACGGCCGTGGCGCACTGGCTAATTCAACCCTTCTTGCCGTCGCCCTGTGGCGACTATGTGTTCGAGAAGCTCAAGCTTCTTCCTTTTTCCCAAGAATTCGTCTCGCCACATTTTGAGTTCGTATAACCGATCTTGACAGTTCCAGCCTCTATCCGACTGGTCTTTAAAGTTTTTTTCTATCTTTGCCCAACGATCCCAGTCCTGAGGGTTAACACCTACCTTCATCCATGTTGGGTAGGTATCGATATCTAGTCCGTCAATAGTGACGGGCCGCCCATCGATTCTCTCTCCGTCCCCACGGAAGGGGAGGTGATAATCTTGTCGTATATACTCGCTTGCCCTAAATAAACCAACAATTTCTTGGGTTGCAAGCCCAACCCATCCAATACCCATTTCGTCTACAATGAACACTCTGTTCCACCGTGTCCCATACGAACGCCTTGGAGCATTCGTCGGCACTAAGTGTTCCGGGACACGCATCAGCCATTGGCTGATGGTGTGGATTCTGTTCAGACGGTTAATCCTCTCCAATTCCGCGTTGAGGTTTTTCTCGTCTTTGAGACGAGCTTCCTTGGCTTTCCACCTCGGAACCAATACCATTTGCCGGTAGACCAGACCGACAAAAAAAAGAACAACCAACACTGCCACCGTAGTGAGCATTTTTTTCTCCTTAGAGATCCCTACACCGTAGTATAGGGTTGTTATAGATGCCAGCTCTGAAATTTAAGGCTTTTGCCACTGGCTACTACACCTATATATTATATCAAATTTAAATCAAAATGTCAAATCAAAACGGGTGAAAACTTTTATATTTTGGGTAAGTAAAAGACCGCCCTTTCTGAGGGCGGTCGTTTTGGTGAGAGTGTGAGATCTCTCGAACTGTGTACTACTTGCTTGCGCCGACAGTTTCAGCGTCAGACACAACTTCTGTGTAGCGGAGAAAGGTTTCCCGTCCTCGCGTTGAGAAAGTCATTTCCTCTGCGACGATGCCGTTGAGTCGGATCATGTTCGGTTTGTCTTTGGTCGAACGACGAAACTCGAATGTGACCCACCCATCTTCTACAACCTCGGGAGCGTCCTTGGTGCGGACGAACTCTCCATTGTCGCTGATTACTGGTGTTGGAACGGGTAGCGGTTCCGGAGCAGGGGCAGTTTGAGCTGCCTGTGCTACTGGAACGGCGGGTGCCGGTTCGGGCTGTGTAGGTGCTGTTGCGACTGGACGAATTTCGTTCGTCACGTCTTGCAACGGGACGAAGCGGAAATTTTCACCAGCAAAGAATCCTCCACCTGCGCGAACGTCGTTCGCACAAGCGAGAAGGGAATATCGCACTTCTTCATGACCATCGGGCATTCTGACAGTTACCTGCCATACTTCCTGACCGTCGAGAATCCTGTTATGGTACGTGCTGTTGCTGTCTGAGACAGCAACACTGCCGTATCCCACCCCTCGCACCAAGCGGATGATGGGTAGGTTCGGTATTGCTGGGTATTCCCGACGGAACTGCTTATCGAAATGAGCGACTGCTTCCATGGGAGTTTTAATCCCATCCTCGTTCACCCGTCCGGAACCAACTCGCGTCGGGTCCCGTCGGAGGTAAAAATTAGCGACCATCTTGGTTATTTGTCCCAATATATGCCAGAACATAATCATCGAGATGGCAAACAGCAGGAGCCACAACCAAGCGTTCTTTCCGCCCGGAAGTTCCGTGACTGTTTTGACGAGACCCATCCCTTGGAGTTCCTCGAATGTCGCCATTTCTGGCACGAACCCGAGCTTGTCGAATCCGCAGATGAGTTCGCCGTTCCCTACGTAGACGTAGGGCCAACCTGTTTCTGGGTCGGTCGTGAATTTACGCTTCTTTCCGTCCTGCGTTTTTGGGTTGAGTTTGTACAACCCAATCCATTCTGTTGTGGAGAGCTCACGTTTGGTGATTCTCCAGAATCCGTCGCCCTTTCGGGCTTTGATACACCCATAGGGGACATAACCTGTGCCTGATGTACCTTGTGCCGAGAGGGGAGCAATGCTCCCCACGACCAACACAAGGAAAACGAACCACAACAACACTTTCGTGCTTTTCATCTTACCTTCTTTCCAACGAACGTTCTTTCTATTGCTCCATAGCGCCTAACCCACCATGTGGATTACCAGCCCACGGAACAATTCTGGTGCGTATTATATCACCTTTGGGTTTAAATGTCAATATGCCTCATTGACATTTAAACTGGGATAGTATATACTGCTTCTACTTGAGTCATTCTCACTAGTTTTCGGTTCCGCACATTTAGATGGAACTGTAGAGACACTTACTTTTGTTTGTCACTATTTGAAACTTACGAGACAGAGATTTTCCGTCTATTCGGAGGGTTTTTACTAAACATCTCGAGTATTTATATTATGGAACGAAACACACAGCATTCTGGTGGACGTAAGTCTACCTACGGAGGTCGTGCCACATTTGGACGACCATCATTTTCACAGCGAGGCCCGCGTATGGGAGGTATTTCACGTGGACGACCGGTTCGTAGTGGTGGCCCAAAGGGTCAGTACATTGATCCGTCTCGATTTATTCAAAAGGCAGTTGTCACGACAGAGGCAACAGCACGCTTCACACCAGAACATCGGTTCGCTGATTTCCCGATTGACGCACGACTTCTTGCAAATATTCTTGCAAAGGGATATGAACATCCGACACCGATTCAGGACAAGGCGATTCCGCATGTATTGCGTGGGTCTGATGTTGTGGGTATTGCAAACACAGGTACCGGCAAAACAGGTGCATTTCTCATACCATTGGTCAATAAAGTAATATCTGCACCAAAGGAAAACGTGCTCATCGTCGTGCCAACACGCGAGCTTGCACAGCAGATTCAAAATGAACTCAATGAGTTTATCGTTGGTATGCGACTCTATTCGACATGCGTTGTTGGAGGCGCACCGATTGGCAGACAGATTGCGTCCCTCAGATATCGTAATGAATTCGTTATCGGTACACCCGGACGTATCAAGGATTTGATTGAGCGCAAAGTTCTTAACCTTTCATTTTTCAACACAGTTGTACTCGATGAGGCGGACAGAATGCTCGACATGGGGTTCATCCACGATATGCGACTCCTCATGGCATCAATGCCAAAACCTCGACATACACTTTTCTTCTCTGCGACTATGTCTCCAGAGATTAAAAAGCTTATCTCGGAGTTTCTCACTGATCCCGTATCGATTTCTGTAAAGACTGCTGACACATCAAAAAATGTTGATCAGGATGTCATCCGTATCGATCGTGGTGCAAACAAAGTAGATATTTTGCACGATCTTCTTAACCAGAAAGAGTTTGAAAAAGTAGTGATTTTTGGACGCACCAAACACGGTGTGGAGAAACTTTCAAAAATGCTCACTGACAGAGGATTTAGCGCAGAGTCAATTCATGGTGACAAAAATCAGTCTGCACGACAGCGAGCACTTGGGAAGTTTAAAGACAATCATTCAAAGATTCTTGTTGCGACGGATGTTGCGGCACGTGGTCTCGACATTCCAAATGTTACACATGTGATTAACTTCGATATTCCTGCGACGTACGACGACTATGTTCACCGAATCGGTCGAACTGGTCGAGCTGGCAAGACTGGCAAAGCACTGACATTTGTGGAGTAATACAAAAATAAAAACTACCAGATTGAATCTGGTAGTTTTTATTTTTGCGTGTATAATCCTCACGGGAGGTTCAAATGAACTTTTTAGGCTACATACTGGTGGTTGGTTGTATTATGTTTGTTGCGTATGCGGTATGGTGTCCATTTAGGGCAATTGGTTTGTATTTCGAAGCTAAGGCACGGTACTGGGATGCCTTAGCAGTGGAGAAGGAGCAAAAAAATAAAGAAGAATTATAGAAATGAAATATGGGGGGGGACTGGTCTACAGATCAGTTCTTTTTTAAAAAAGATAACTTGCTTGTTTTATGAAATATATGTAACCTGTGATTTGGAGGTTCGTATGGCAGATACACAGCGTCGGGTTAGAATCAAGATTGTGAGCCCACTAGAAGGCATGGTGGGGAAGAGTCTGGACGGTTTTACCGTTCAAATATACACGGAAGTGTATAGAGTGAATGATGATGGTGTAAAAAGTAATGTGTTTGGTTATTTAAAGGATGAAGATCTCGCAAATGCGTTTATCGCTGGCAAACCTGATCCTGCTTGGCATAAAACCGCTCAGGTTTTTTTACTTACAGACGGTAAAGTCGGTTTCTTGGTAGGAGAGGTTGCTCACATTATGGATGAAGAATGCACTCGTACAGAAGTAAGAGAGAGTGCCGCAAGAAAATTAACTAAAGAAGAACGTAAAATCCTTGGTATTTAAAGGTAGACTTGATAATTTTTTAGGTACGACGTAGCCAATCGTCGGCCTTTTCTTTTTCTTGCACTTACTTCTACTATGGTATACTTAGTACCATGACAACAGGCAAGAAAGTTACACTTCTCATTGGTATTGTTGTACTCATTTTTGTGGGGTTGTATGTTGCACTTCGAATACATGGTACGGAGTCTTTCACATTGAAAGGTGTGACGGAAAAATTGTCATCTACTGATATTGGTACCCCTACAATACTTCCGATGGTTGAGGAGCATAGCACGACTACATACGCTGTAATGAGTTTGTCGTATCCGAAATCATCTAAAACAGAATACAAAGAAATCTATGAGTTCGTGACGAAGGCGAGAGATGGATTTCCCTTTGGCGAAGATGGTACAACTCTCACTGATGCAGAAATGAAAGAAATGCAGGATTCAATTGCTCGACGTGGTGAGCAATATGATTTCATTCTCACGACTCGTGTGGCAACGTCGAGTCGTACAGTGTCATATATACTTGAACTCTACACTGATACAGGTGGTGCGCATGGAGGCACGGGAGTCTACACGTTTACATATGATACACAGGGGAAACTCGTCACGCTTGATAGGGTATTTACAAAACCGTATCTTGAAAAGATATCCACACTCGCTCGTGCGTACTTGAGTAATAAACTCGGTGATAATACTAATCAGGAAATGCTCGACTCAGGTACCGAGCCAACCGCGGATAATTACGGAACATGGTATCTGACACATGACGGTATTGCATTTGTATTTGGACAGTATCAAGTTGGTCCGTATGTGATTGGTATTCAGGAATTTCCATTACCAAAGATTCAGGTTTCCGATTTACTTGCCCCAGAATTTAAATAAAATTTGAACTCGTGATACACTAGATTCCATGCCTGATCTCATACATATACTTGATAAAGTCGGGTACATAGGTTTATTTTTAGTCATTTTCTTTGAGTGTGGTGTGCCGATTACTTTCTTCCTTCCGGGAGATAGTCTCCTCTTTACGACGGGGTTTCTTGCGTCTCAGGGACATCTTAATATTTTTATACTCATTCCGATTCTCTTTGTCGCTGCGATTCTCGGATATTTGTTTGGATATGGACTCGGTAAAAAGATAGGTGAGACATTATTTACACGTGAAGATTCATTTTGGTTTAATAAAAAACGTCTCAACTACGCACGGGAATTCTTTGAGAAATATGGTGCAAAAACTATTTTGCTCGGGCGGTTCGTACCTGTCGTACGAACATTTTCTGCGACAGTGGCAGGTGCAGTGGGAATGGATTACCGGAAGTTTGTATTGTTTACGTTTATCGGTGGTGCACTGTGGGCTATCGGTGTGACACTTCTTGGATTTTTCCTTGGGAAGATAATGCCGGATGCACATCTCTATCTGACACCAATCATTCTTGGTATTGTCTTTGTATCTATTTTGCCGGGGATTATTGAATATATAAATAATCAATTGAAGAAAAAAAGAGTTGAATAGTTTTCGATACTTATCATTTTTACACACTATGGATATGGATTTATTTTCATACAATGAAGAACGTCAGACCGAATCATCTTCACGTGCACCACTATCGGTGAGTGCGTATCTTGATCGAGTAAACAGAACACTCAAGGGTGAGAGAGCAAAGATAGTCGGAGAGATTACAGAGGTACAAATGTACGAAGGACGATCGTATTTGTATTTTTCTATTAAAGACAGTGCAGACCAATCAAAGATAAAGTGCTTCATGTGGAAAAAGGATTACACGATTTCCGGTGTCCAACTGCGAGATGGTATTGAAGTTGTACTTACTGCCTTTCCACAAGTGTACAAACCAAATGGAGGATTATCTCTGCAGGTTGGGTTAATTGAGTTGGTGGGTGAAGGTGCATTACAGAAAGCATATGAGGAGTTGAAAAAGAAGTTGGAGTTGGAAGGGCTTTTCAGTGAGTCCCGCAAGCGAGTGCTACCAAAATATCCTGAACGAATAGGTGTTATTACCTCTCGAAGTGGTGCGGTGATTCATGATTTTCTTTCAAACATAGGAAAGTTTGGTTTTGAAATTCTATTTGTTGATTCGAAAGTGGAAGGGCAGGATGCAATTAAGGACTTGCTTTCTGCGGTTAATACATTGAAAAGTATGGATGTTGATGTGTTGGTTCTCATGCGCGGTGGAGGATCACTCGAGTCGTTTGCGGCATTTAATAATGAAACATTGGTGCGAGCACTTGCAGATTTTCCTGTGCCTGTGATCACGGGTATTGGTCATGACAAAGACGCTCCGCTCGTGTCACTCGTATCTGATAGAAATGTATCAACACCAACCGCTGTGGCGCATCTCGTGGATAGTACGTGGCGAGAAGCATTGAGTACGGTTACGCTATCTCACACCAAAATAATTTCTCGGTTCGAGCGTATCGTATCTGAACATAAAAATAGTATTGAAAGAGCACAACGTAGTATTGAAAACCGTTTCGGTACTATTTTCGACGAGTTTCGACGAGCTGAATCTGCACTGTCTCGTGTTCTCGGAAGAATAGAGGGGGAGTTTGGTAGAACAAGTGAATTCATCAGTCGTCGTGTACAGGATATGCATCGTGGATTCACGAGTCTTGTCAGTCGCACTGAACTCTCCCTAACCCAATCAGAAAAAATCATCACGTTTTCGAGTCCAACACGCCAACTTTCTCGCGGATATAGCATTGTGAGAAATGCTGGAAAGGTGGTGAGAAAACATACAGATGTTCGGGCAGGAGACACGCTCGACATTTTGGTATCAGATGGTACGATAGAAACAAAAGTAATATGACCAAAAAAACAGATACAACAGAAAATTTAAACACAACACTCAAAAAGCTTGGAGAGATTGTCGCATGGTTCGAGTCGCAGTCTGAACTCGATGTTGAAAAGGGATTGGAATATGTAAAAGAGGGTGCAGAACTCGTGAAGCGCTCACGCTCACGTCTCACAGAAATCGAAAACGATTTCAAGGAGATTAAAAAGAAAATGGAGGAGTAGAAGTAATTTTAAAATTCGGTTGAATTTTAAATTACACTAGCGCATCAATTTTTGCAGCGAGGATGAAATCGTTTTCGGAGAGTCCTCCGATTGAGTGTGTTGAAAGGGTGATAGTCACGTATCTATAATCACTGATACAGATATCAGGGTGGTGGCCTTCCTTTTCTGCGATTTCCGCTACATCATCTACGAATGCAACTGCTTCTTTAAAATTTGGAAAGTCAAACCTTCGCTCGATATGTTTATTATCAGTGAGTGTCCAGTTTTTTATTTCTGAAATAAGCTCTGCGCTCTCAGAGTGGTCGAGAGGGGGAGTATTGCTCTCACACGGAATGCATTGTTTGGATGCGAGTCCGTCCTCGAATTCTTTTTTTTCTGTGTATGTAAATTTAATGCCATTACGTACGGGAGCGTTTTTTATAATACGGATTATCTCATCATCATTGTCTGTGATGGTGTAGAGTGCGAGGTCATGAGTGTCGATAGTCTCACGAGAAAGCATATCGTGTTTGAGTAATTTCTCAATGTCTTTCCAAAAATCACTTCCAACGAGTATGATTGGTACGGATTCGATTTTTTTAGTCTGAACAAGGGTGAGTATTTCAAAGAATTCATCAAGAGTTCCAAGTCCTCCGGGGAAAAATATGTATGCTTCAGCAGAAAAAGAAAGACAGACTTTACGACTGAAAAAGTAGTGTAGGTCGATGTATTTGGTCAGGTATTTATTGGTGACTTGGTGCTCAGGAAGCTCGATGGTGAGTCCGAGTGAGTCTCCACCTGATTCGAATGCACCACGGTTTGCTGCTTCCATGATTCCCGGTCCTCCACCGGTAAAGACAGAGTAATGTAACTCATCGACGATTCGTCCTGCAATTTCTCGAGCTTTTATATAATACGGATGGGATTCAGGAAAACGTGCACTTCCAAAGAAAGTGACGGATTTTGGGTAGTGTCTGAGGAAATTAAATCCTTCAGTAAACTCCTTTGTAATGAGAGAGACACGAGCATTCGCAGCATCATGAATTTCTTGGCGAGTGAGTGGACGTGTCTGCGTTTGTTTTTTAGGAGGAATGGGTGTGTGAGATTGAGCCATGGCTTAATTGTAATGTGTGGTGATTCATTTTGCAATTGAAACATAATCGTCTATACTATGTGTAGTGAAATAATTCGTATTAATATTATGAAACAATTAAAAACTCGTGAGTGGATTGCGGTGGTTGTGTCTGTTGGGGTGATTGGTTTTTTCTTCGTATTTGGTCAGACGGTATTATCATTTTTTACACAAAATAATTCAATTCGTATGCAAGATGCACAGAATACTCTCGGTATTGATGATGTAGTAATCGGGACTGGACTCTCTGCCGAAGCCGGCAATCGAGTGACCGTGCACTACACTGGTCGGTTTGCGGATGGCACAGTTTTTGACAGTTCTGTTACTCGTGGTGAACCGTTCCAATTTGTGCTCGGTGGCGGACAGGTGATTGAGGGATGGGACAAGGGTATCGTCGGTATGAAAGTTGGGGGCAAACGAACTCTCACTATTCCACCAACGATGGGATATGGTCCAAAGGATTATGGTCCGATACCGGGGAACTCAACACTTATTTTCGATGTTGAACTTTTGAGGGTTGATAAATAGGGATTAACTAAGCAAGTAGTTCATAATTATTTTTTTGGAAACAGAATAATTTTCTGGTGAAAATTTTCTTCACGCTCGGAACTCAAGAAAACAAAGCATGTTCTCGTGTTCCCATCACTCGAACATTGTTGTTTTCTAAGTTCCTGCGCGATGTTCTAAAAAAATAATTATGACCTACTCGCTTAGTTGCTTTGTGGTTTTAGATGAAAGGTCGGACTTATGTCCGACCTTTTGGTTTGGGGGGCTCGGCTTTTGTAAATGCAAGCAGAAGCTCGACTCCAAATCCTAATCCAAGAAGCACTATCACGATAAAAAACGCCACAAGATATACATCACCACTACCGGGCAATGTGGTGATGTTGGTTAATGTTGACATACATTTCCTCCCACATAATCAAAACATATTTTTGAAATAGTTACAAACATGATATGCTCATCTCATCATGGATTCTCAGATTACTACAAAAGGTACAAAACCACTTACATTCGATATTCATACAGAACTTACGGTGGGAAGTGGGCTTGGGCGTGTCGGGACGATACATACTCCACACGGTGATATCCAGACACCTGCTTTCGTTACGGTAGGAACCAAGGGTACAGTAAAAGCTCTGACTCCAGAACAAGTACGTGAGTGTGGAGCACAGGTTGTGCTTGCAAACACATATCATCTGTATCTTGAGCCGGGAGATGGGCGTGTTCGTGATATGGGTGGATTACAGAAAATGATGAATTGGTCTGGACCAACGATGACTGACTCGGGAGGATTTCAAGTTTTTTCTCTTGGTGCTGCGTATGGAAATAAGGGTATTGGTAAAATTTCCAGTAAAAAAACTTCCGAAGAGTTGCTCCTCACTGAAGTTGTCGAAAAGGATGAGACACCCAAGATTGCACAGATTGATCCAAATGGTGTGATGTTTCGGTCACACAGTGATGGTAGTGCACACTACTTTACACCAGAGAAATCAATCGACATACAACACAATCTCGGTGCAGATATCATATTCGCATTTGATGAGTGTACATCGCCGTATGAGCCACTTCATTATCAAAAGGAAGCACTCGAGAGGACACATCGGTGGGCGAAGCGGAGTCTCGAATACCACAAGGCGAGTTCACATCATACACAACAGGCATTGTTTGGTATCGTACAGGGTGGGCGAGATGAGACACTGCGCAAGGAAAGCGCGAGCGTGATCGGTGCAATGGATTTTGATGGATACGGCATCGGTGGATCATTTGAAAAGGAAGATATGAATACTGCGGTAGAGTGGTGTAATGCAATCCTACCTCGCGAAAAACCTCGACATCTGTTAGGTATTGGTGAGCCTGCGGATTTGTTTGGAGCGGTGATCAATGGATGTGACCTCTTTGACTGTGTGGCGCCAACACGTATGGGGCGTAATGGCACTGTGTATACATCTCTCGGACGACTGTCTCTTATGAATGCAGAGTTTCGAGATGATTCACAGCCGATTGATAATACCTGTGGGTGCTACACATGCCGGAACTATAGCCGAGCGTATGTTGCACATCTCTTTCGTGCAAAGGAAATGCTTGCGGGAACACTCGCGTCCATACACAATCTTCATTTCATTATTCATTTAGTCGATACAATGCGTGAGTGTATGCAGAGTGGAGATATTCTCTCGTACCAAAAAGATTTTATGAAAAAATATTATGGGGTGTAGATTTCGTTTTTTTTTACAAACACCTCCTTCCATTGTGGAAGTGAAGGTGTTTTTTATTTTATAAAAAATTGACATTTATTTTGGAAAGAGTAATCTATTTTCAGACTTCTTTCGTAGATCATGCGACTGTTCCCCTCGAAGCTTTCTCGAGAATTGCGGTTGCATAACAAAAAACACGGCCAGTGACAGTTGAAAATAAAAGCGTGGAGGACTTTTATAACTGCTCACACATATGGACTACAGTATCCACAATACTGTAGTTCCATCCGGACTGGACGCGAAAAAAGACACGGAGGAGGATATTCCAGCAACCTTCGTTGACCGCCATCCTCCTCCGTTTCTCAAACCAACACCCCTTACAAAGGGTGTTTTTCATATGTATTTTTCTCTCTGTTTCTAGTATAGTAGCCATATGCAATTCAAGATTAAAAGAGAGTTTGAACCAGCAGGTGATCAACCCAAAGCGATTAGTGGGCTTGTTTCTGGTGTACGAAAAGGACTTCGACACCAAACTCTTCTCGGTGTGACTGGGTCAGGTAAAACATTTACCTGTGCAAATGTGATACAAGAGATTCAAAAACCAACACTCGTGATTGCCCACAATAAAACACTCGCGGCACAGCTCGCACAGGAGTATCGGGAATTCTTTCCAGAGAATGCTGTGCACTATTTCGTTTCCTACTATGATTACTATCAGCCGGAAGCGTACATGCCCGTGACTGACACATATATCGAAAAGGAAGCAATGATTAACGAAGAGATTGACCGCCTGCGACATGCGTCTACTCAGGCGCTCCTCACACGAAAGGATGTGATTATTGTTGCTTCCGTTTCCTGTATCTATGGTCTCGGTTCTCCAGTCGAATATGAAAAAGTAAATATAAAAATTGCTCGGGGCGAAGATATTTCCCGTGCGGATTTCATACGCAAACTCATTGGAGTTCATTTTGAACGAACGGCCGCTGATCTCACACCGGGGATGTTTCGAGCGATTGGAAACATGATTGAAATCATGCCAGTATCAGAAAAGGTGATTTATAGAATCGAAATCGAAAATAATATAATAAAAGAAATTTTAAAAATTGATGCGATTACTCGTGGAATCATCGAACCCGTCGATGTTTTCTTCCTTTTTCCTGCTAAGCATTTTATTTCGAACTCAGATCAAAGTAAACGAGCTTTTAAAACCATCAAAGCAGAACTCGATGCGCGTTTGAAAGAATTGCAAAAGGAAGGTAAGAATCTTGAGGCGGAACGCTTGAAACGCCGTACGAGTTACGATCTTGCTCTCATACGCGAAATGGGATATTGCAATGGTATTGAAAACTACTCGAGACATTTTTCCGGCAAACTTCCGGGTGAAGCGCCAGACACACTCCTGTCGTATTTTCCACATAAGAAAGATGCACAAGGAAATTTGGTTCCAGATTTCCTCACTATCATAGATGAGTCGCATGTTGCTGTACCACAGATCGGGGGTATGTATGCGGGTGATGCGTCACGCAAACAGGCACTGATTGATTTCGGTTTTAGACTTCCGTCGGCTCGGGACAACCGTCCACTGACATTTTCTGAATTTGAGACACAGGTTGGACAGGTTATTTATACATCTGCAACTCCGAGTGTGTACGAAAAGGAGCACAGTGAACAGGTTGTCGAGCAGGTGATTCGACCAACGGGTCTCGTCGATCCAGAGGTGGCTGTACGACCGATTGTTGAATCCGGAAAGTATAAAGGTCAGATATTTGATTTCATTTCAGAAGCCGAAAAGGCAATCCGCGCGGGTGGACGAGTGATTGCTACAACACTCACCAAGAAAATGGCAGAGGATTTGAGTGAGTATTTGAAAGAGAAGGGAATTCGTGCGGAATATTTACACAGTGATATTAAAACGATTCAGCGCATCGAGATACTCACGAGTCTCCGTCGAGGAGAGTTTGACGTGCTTGTTGGAGTGAACCTCCTTCGAGAAGGATTGGATTTGCCGGAGGTAACACTCATCGGGATTCTCGATGCTGACAAGGAAGGGTTTCTTCGAAGTGACACATCGCTCATACAGATTATCGGACGTGCAGCACGTAATGTACTCGGGCGGGTGATTCTGTACGCAGATACAATGACGGGTTCAATGGAGCGAGCTATTGCGGAAACCAATCGAAGACGTGCGATACAGGTAGCATACAATACAAAGCATGGTATTACCCCGAAAACAATCATCAAGAAAATTCAGGATATCACCGATCAGTTGCAATCTGAACATCAAAAGACAGTGACAGAGCTCATTGCACTTGATAAAAAGATGTTCGAAAAGGATCCAAAAAAGCTAATTAAACAAAAAGAGAAGCAAATGGAAGGCGCGGTGAAAGTCCTTGATTTCGAAACAGCAGCCCTACTTCGAGATGAGATTGAACAGCTCGTAGCCATGAGTACTCCAAAGCCCGAAAAGAAAGTGAAGAACCCGAGAAATGGGGATTTGCTCAGGTAAGAATTGATCACAATATTCGAATT
>CAYVMP010000015.1:0-819 GCA_964452635.1 uncultured Candidatus Saccharibacteria bacterium
AAATGAACGTCTTTAAACCAGAGAGATAGGGTTGATTTTGCAACAGGTATCTGTGTTAAAATCTCTGAGAGCGATAAACCCTGCTTCCTTAAATCAATTGCTTTGTTTTTGAGTTCAAGTTTCATAGTAAAATCGAACTATGTTAGTATAATATTATTATACACGATTATTGTTCGATTACCACACCTCTATCCACAACCCAATTAGACTTTTTTTACTTGTTGATCACCCTCCCCCACGATCCGAATGAGTGCGAGTTCGAGTGGGAGGGAGGAGATGTATGCACCCTGCGTCTGCTCGTACGCAGAGAGAAGTTCGATGAGTACAGTAGATGAGAAAAGTTCCGGTGTATCGGCTGTTTTCTTGACCACCTGTTCGATGAACGCAAACTCTGTTGAGGATACATCCTGTTTGACACTCTGTGCGAGACCAAACCGAACGAGGAGGACAGCACGAGCAGAGTGCAGAATGAGTTTTTGAAATACCGACATGTCTATATTCTGTGACGATGCCTGTTTGACCGCAGTCAATCCACGGTGAAGATCACGCTCGGCAATACAGAGAATCACATCATGCACCATATCCACAGCGGGTGCACCCGTCACGAGCCGAACACTCTCCTCAGTGATTTTCTTTTTCTTACTCGCACCTGTGTATGCTAAAATTTTCTGCACGATTCCAAGCGTATCGCGAAATGACCCATCGCCAAGAATCCTCTATGTAGGATTCCAGTCTTCTGAAACTAGCCCCAAGGCAACGCGCGAGCACAAAGCCTTATTAGAACATAAATAAAAAAAACTACGTAAGAATATTGAAATA
>CAYVMP010000015.1:829-13819 GCA_964452635.1 uncultured Candidatus Saccharibacteria bacterium
CGAGCGTATCGCGAAATGATCCATCGCCGAGAAGCGCGACAAGCTCTGCGGACGCATCATCCATATCCCCTCCCTCCTTCCGCACAACATTCTGCACTACTTTCTTCAACACATCCTGACTTGGTTTCTTGAACGTATACGACTCACATCGAGAGAGAATAGTTTCTGGGATTTTATGCAACTCTGTCGTTGCAAGGATGAACACAACATGTGCAGGTGGCTCCTCGAGCGTTTTGAGGAATGCGTTCGACGCAGACTTCGAGAGCATGTGCACCTCATCGAGAATATATACTTTGTATTTTGACTCAAATGGAAGTGTGTAGACAGACTCATTGAGTTCACGAATATCATCCACCGATGTGTTTGATGCTGCGTCTATTTCATAAATATCGTTTGGAGATGTGCCGATTGATTTCGCAAAAATACGAGCGATCGATGTCTTCCCTGTACCTCGTGTGCCGTAGAATAAATATGCGTGGGAAATATCACCGGAAGTGACTTCGGCCTCAAGCACAGAGACGATATGTTCCTGACCAATAACATCTGCAAAGGTGTGTGGACGGTATTTTCGATAGAGTGCTTCGGACATACAGACAGTATAACAGAATTGAGTGATATGAAAAATGGATACAAATAGGCGCACCCTGTGAGGATGCGCCTGAGATTCCAGTTTGGAGGAAAATGTAGCGACAGTGGGAATTGGAGAAACCTGCTGTGCTCATTCCAAGGTAGATAATACAACTTAGAATATAGAAGTCAAATAGAGCTGTGGATAAAAAAGCAAATGAAAAACCCACACCTTTTGAGTGTGGGTTGGGGCGGGGGCACCCCTTGGCGACTGTGGACGCGGATTGCTTTGGAATGCCACAGAGGTGCCCCGAAAATATAAACTGCTTCTTCTCTTGACCGTGAACTTCCCCTCAGGTCGTGGGGCCTCCATAGTAGGAGGATTTGAAAAAAATTTTTTTATAAACCGGTCTAACCGTGCCGGCGACGCCAAGGGATGTAACCCTTGGTCAGACTTTTGATGTCGGGGCGTAACCCCCTTTCATTTTTTTCCTTTCTGGTCTACCGACCATCTATACCGTAGCCGGAGTAGCTTCATAGCTCGCACGTGAGTTTTTAAACTCATGGCGACTATCTTTTGCGTACTCCCAAGCAAAAAAAATTAATACGGTATAGACACTTGAATCTGTGGTATATCGTAGCACAACCACAGAAATAGTCAAGCATTTTTATAGGAAAAATAAAAATACTTTTTTGATTCGTTAAAAAATGGCTATAAATAATACTATTTCTGAATTCACTTTATATCGAGGGATGATGTGAGATGTATGTTTCAATGACTTTTTCAACCTCATCTGCATTCTGGCACTCCATGAGTTCGAGACGTAGTTCCTTGGCACCATCCCACCCGTGTACGTATGCTTTGTAGTGTTTTTTCATTATTGCAAAACTTTTATGAGACAGAAGTTCCTCAAAGAGTCGAGTGTGTTCTACGAGAACTCGGAGTCTTTCTGGAATAGCGACACTCTCGCGTGGATGTGATTCATTGAAAAGCCATGGGTTACCGAAAATTGCTCGGCCAAGCATCACTCCGTCACAGTGAGTTTCCTGTGTGAGGGTACGCGCATGAGCTATATCCCGCACATCGCCATTACCGAAAATTAGAGTCTCACTGCTCTTCCCCTCACTATCTACAAATGCGTCTCGAATCTCTACAGCACGAGCGACATGTTCCCATCGTGCGGGCACGAGAGACATTTCCTTGCGTGTTCGTGCGTGAATCGTTACCACTGCGGGATGACACTCGAGGAGTGCAGGGAGCCACGTCTCAAGCTCGTTTGTATTGTATCCGATGCGTGTTTTGACTGACACAGGAAGTCCTCCACTACCCCGCTGTGTTGCACGAATGATTTCCTGTGCACGCTGTGGGTTCCGTATGAGTCCTGCACCCGCTCCCTGCTTCTCTATGCTTTTATCGGGACATCCCATGTTTATATCAATCCCATCAAACCCCATATCGTGAGCAAGCTTCCCAGCCTTCTCCATCATATCTGGTTTCGATGAGAAAAATTGTGCGATGATTGGTCGCTCTGCCTCTGTGAATGCAAGATCTTTGACGAGATGTTCAAATCCACCAAGAAAGAGCCCATCGGCAGAGACGAATTCAGTCCACAGTGCGTCTGGTCTGCCATACTTTGCTATGACACGTCGAAATGCCGGATCAGTTACATCCGCCATCGGTGCGAGCACACATATCGGCTCATCCCCTTTTTCTTTTTTTAATTTCTGCCAAATATTCATACGTCAGTAAGTAATAGCATACGAAACGAATGTGTGGAATAGCGGGACACCTCCTTCCTATTATTTAAGTTTATAAAATACTTTGTTACCATAGCGCAAATCAATGTACTCCACAGGAATATCTTCCCCACTCTGCGGTGAAAGTACTGGTGTTCGGAGTACGACCTCTAGGTTTTTATAGATATCATCAATCGACTCCTGTGTATTGAAAATAATTCTACCACCACCAGAAATGATGAGTGAGTACTCACCACGATCACCAACATAGAGTGACTGTGGGTGTAGTCCCTCCTCGCGTGCTCTCTGAACGAAACCACTTATCGTTTCAAACTCCGAAATAGAAGACATGAACATACTTCCGACCGGTGAACTCGATGCAGTGCCTCCAAAATATCTAAAATATGCATCACCAGAAAAAAGCGGTGCCTCGGCAAAGATTGTGCCCTGATCGTCAACAAAGTAGCATTCTGTTGATGCACGAAGGTGTGTGACTACAGGATCAGACGTAGTACTCACAGAAGCATTTTCGGTGGTGCACCATTGTGCAACAGGAGTACGTTCTGAAATAGTAATAGTCAGTGTGCCAGTATTAGCGACATGAGTATCTATCGTTTTAATGCGATGAAAATCTTCGAGGAGTGTTTTCTCCAGTGCGTCATGTGGATACAGAAGAATAGTATCTCTTGGAAACAACCATACATACGACCCAGCGAGAAGTGTACGAACTGTCGGTTCGATGTCACTTTGCCTAACAAGAGTTCCGCCCTGCAACTCGATGGATGTAATACGGGCAAAAGATTGATGCGAAATCCACGAGAGCAGAGCGACGAGTACACAGAGACACGTGCACACAATACCCAACCGTATATATAATTGGCGTCTTTTTTTTCTGACGTGTTCGTCATGACGTGCAGAATGAGTCGGGATCATGAGTCAATTATATGCTATTTACTATTTATTCTGAATGACTGTTTGTCCACCCATGTATGGAACAAGGACGTCAGGAATCTTTATTGAGCCATCTGCCTGCTGATATATTTCAACGAGAGCAATGAGTGGTCGGCCAGACAGTGCGGTGTTATTGAGAGAGTGAACAAACCTCATTTTGCCATCATCATCTCGATATCGAATATTGAGACGTCGAGTTTGGAAATCATGAAAATATGATGATGAATGTGTTTCGCGATATGTTTTCTCCGACGGAATCCACGCTTCGATATCATATTTCTTTACCTGTCCAAGACCCAAATCACCACCACAGTTGACGACAACATGATATGGCAAACCGAGTGCCTGCATGATTTCCTCGGCATTTGCAGTAAGCTCTTCGTGATATTTGACTGATTCGGTGTGACTTGCCTCACAGAGTACCACCTGCTCGAATTTATAGAACTCGTGTACACGCATGATTCCTCGGGTATCTCTACCGTGACTACCTGCCTCACGTCGAAATGCTGGAGAGAAAGCGAGAATCTTTACAGGCAAATCTTTTTTATCGAGTACGTCATCCATGAAATATCCCATCGTGGCAACCTCAGCTGTACCGGATAGGTATTCACCGTCCTGTGTTTTATACAAATCCTCTTCACTCTGTGGCAGATATCCAGTACCCATAAACGGCTCACGTCGAACGAGAGATGGCACAATCATCGGTGAGAACCCTCCCTTTTTCAAAAAGAAATCTTCCACAAATCTCCACAGTGCAAACTGAAGACGTGCTCCATCATTTTTCAAAAAATATCCGCGAAATCCTGCAACCTTAGTCCCACGATCCAAATCAAGCATGTTTAGTTTCTGCATGAGTGCGATGTGATCCTGCGGTTCAAAGGCAAATGTCGGAATAGTACCCCACTGCTTTACTTCAATATTTTGACTATCATCCACACCCTCAGGTACTGACATATCTGGAATGTTTGGAACAGCAACCATCGCCAACTGCCATTCATGCATTACTGTTTTTAATTCTTCTTCTTCTTTTTGCAAATCATCTTTGAGAGCCTTCATCTCAGTAATCATTTTCTGTCTTTGGGTATCATCAGATACAGACACAATCTGCTGGCTCACAATATTTTGAGATGCTCGTTTCTTTTCAATTGAAAGGGTCAATTCTCGACGTTTATCATCAAGCGTAATGAGATTATCAACATTGAAATCAATGTGCTTTTTCTTTGCCCCAAGAGATATGAGGTCTTTATTGTCTCGTATGAATTTAATATCTAACATATACCCAGTGTATCAAATAGAAGACTACATGAAAAGACTCACGTATACCTGATTATTTATTGAGGGTGTTTACGAGGGTAACATGAGCAGGATCCCGAGGAATCGTTGTGTTCCAGAATGGTCGTGTTTGTACCCATCCTTCTTGAATAGTTTTCTGTCCAGCAATAAATGTTCCTGCTTGTTTTTTCGATAGGCCGAGTAAATCAGTTTTGAGTTTATTCATATCAACTGACCATACAAACTGAGCATCACCACTGAGGACAAAGGAAAGATCTCCTCCGGCACGAATATCTGTGGATGTTGCGTATGCAAACGTAAGAGATGTGAGATTTGAGACAAAGACAACATCATCTTGAACTTCAGGCATTGTTTTCATTGAAAGTACACGAGAAAGGGTTGCTTTATCAAATATCACTGCTCGAGCTGTACCCTTTTTCACAACAATCGCCTCTGTGTCTGAGCTGTTTTTCTGAGATACTGGTTCCAAATCATACGAGATACTTACTGGGAAAAATACGAAATTTTCAGGAATCTGTGATGAAATATCCTGCGCAAGGACATCCTTGAGTTGGCTCGTGAGTGCAGTATCAGCTCGAGTAATCTCATCTTGAGATACTATTTTTTGAACACCATCAAAGCCTCCTGACATTGGTGTCTTCGAACGTCCGTAGATAGTTTTAAACTTTGGATCATTTGCAAACGCAGGAAGTGTAAAGTCAGACAGTGGGATGTTGTATTTCTCACCAACACTGTCTGCCTCGACGACAGCCTCTACACTACCCGGAATTGTTTTGCCTGACTTTACTTGTTTACCGGGCACAGTTACCGGCGAAACAAGTCTGAATACTAAACCATCACTAGATTGAAATCGTGTTGTAGCGATGAGTTTCTGAGGTGTGGAACTTTCATTGTTATATATTACTATCGTACCTCGTGCTTTTTGAGTAACTTTCTGTGATCCTTGAGCAGTAACTTTCTGCTCAACAGACTTTGAAATAGTGACAACCTGATACCCTAAATCATTACCAACAGCATCCTTTTTGGCAGAAAGATTTTGAGATATTGGTTTTGATTGGTTTCGAGGTGTAATGGTAATCGTAGCGCTCTTAAAGAGAGCGGAAACTCCAAACGCAAATGCGAGCACAAAAATACCAATAGCAACATACAGACCCTTTTTTGATGAACGAGGTTCATCGTCATATGTATACGCGTATGAACGTGGTGTATGTGGAAACTCTTCCTCCTGAGTATCTGGTTCGTCTACGACGGGTGCCTTTTTAATCTCGACTTCTCGTGGAGGTTTTTTGGATTCCTTGAAAATATCACGTGTGATGTTTTTATCTTCACCACGCGAAGGAGCTCGCTCTACTACATCCGAAGCAGGCGTGCCTGTGCGTGCTCGACGTGAAGGCAACTCAATATTACGGATTGTGCGTTGTCGAGGGACAACGTCTTGAAAATTTTTCTTTGGATTATCTTTTGGCATATCTAGATATATTGTATATCATAGCCCCTCGTTTGCAAAATAAAATCTGTTGAAAAGAATTACTTGAGGAACGAAACAGCAAGCGCAGTGTGTCCATCACAGAAATCATGTGCTGAATGTTCATACTGAGTTGTGAGTGCTGTCTCTCCGAGTGTGACGACGTGGACTTCTTTTCTGTACACCGCAGTATCATCGGTCTGTGGTGTTTTAATGAACTCTGTATACACCGCATCCATATCGTCTGATGTCACGAGAAAAAGCTTCGTTGGTAAGACAATATCTGTATGAAGTGTTTTGAGTGCATCCTCGAAATATATTGCCCATTCCTTCTCGGCGGTCATGAGTGCAGTACGCACACGCTCAGTGAGATCATCATGAGCTTTTTGCATCATTACCAAATGCAATGTTGAGACTGCGATTTCAGATGATACGTCTAGCATTTTTTCAATCTGACGAATCACAAACCGAGTACCCGATGGGAAGGATACAGATTGCGACAGTATATTATTGCGAACAACCGAAACAGTCGTTGCTTCAGGAGATACATCCATGTATACAAAATCTTGGTTTGGGTAGAGGTGGTTAAGAAGAACACATGAGATAAGGGGAAATGTGTGGAATGAGACATGCGAAAGTGGAATGTGAACGTGTTTTTCTATACATCCAGTAATTGTGGAGACTATGCGCTCGGCACACAGGGAAATATGAGTTGAAATATCAAATGTTTGAGTTTTTTTGCCTACGTACGACTCCATCACATATCCATTTACTCGTGCTTGAAAAATATTTTTTTCCAGTACACGAACATCGCTACCGAAACGTTCTGTGTATGTATCAAGAATATCCTTCTTGAACTCGTCTTCTTCTACATCGAGAATATTGTTTATAAAATCTCGCGTAATAACAAAAACTTTGTCGTGAGAGATGTGTATTTCTTTTGTATGAGAGAGTGCCCATGGATCAGAAAAGACAACATGAATACGAGACACGTTCATCCCCGATGTAAATATTTTTTGACATGTCTGTTCGAGCGCGTATGTTACATTTTGCAAAAGTTCATCACCAGAAAGCTTTTTGGTCATAGTAAAGGGCGTTCGGGCAATCGCAGTGATTCGTGGAATTTGTTTTTGAAACGATACCCGTGATGCGGTGACAATACCAGATTCAATCACAACCACAACAGCATATTCTTCACGAGAATGACTAAACAGAGAGAAATTCATACATATATAGTATCACGAGGTTATACGAGAACAAACACACCTATTCGATGACTGCTTTGATACGACGAACACCGGCAGAGACAGCTTCTTCTTTTGCAATTTTAAACTGACCAATATCACGTGTGTTTTCAACATGAGGGCCTCCACAAAACTCCTTGGAATATGCAGTATCGAGCGAGGAACCAATATAATACACTCTCACTTCATCACCATATTTATCACCGAAAAAATGAAGTGCTCCTGTTTTCTCTGCATCTTCCTTTTTTAAAACAACAGTCTGCACAGGAAGCGCCTGCTGTATCTTTTCATTGATAATTTTTTCTACATTCTTTTTCTCATCATCAGTCATTTTGGTAGGATGAGAGAAATCAAAACGCAATCGCTCGGCGGTTATGTTACTTCCCTTCTGTTCAACGTGCTCTCCGAGGACATCTCGAAGTGCCTGATGAAGAAGGTGTGTTGCGGTGTGATATTTCACTTCCATTTCGCCTGTACCGCCCAATCCTCCTTTGAATTTATGCTCACTTCCAGCACGAGACAGTGCCTGATGTGCTTCGAGTTGGTTTTTAAATGCCTGTTCGTCAACGACGATTCCTCGTTCTCGTGCCAACTCCTGTGTAAGTTCAAATGGGAATCCATATGTTGTAAATAGAATAAATGGATCAACTCCTCTCTCAAATTCTTTCAATCCCTTTGAGAGAGTTTCTCGAAAACGTTTTTCTTCATCTATGATTATTTTTTCGATGTGTGATATTTTTTGAGAAATCTCTGGATACGAATCGAGATACATCTCCGCAACAGCGTGCACGATACCTGAGAGAATACTCTCAGTGATGCCGAGTGAGTCTGCAAACCGAACACTGCGTCTCAACAATCGTCGAACGAAATATCCTTGATCGGTATTACTCGGAACAACTCCATCTGCTATGAGAAATACGGACGCCTTCATGTGATCGGCAATCACACGAAACGCTTTAGTTTCTGATTCATTCTGTCCGTATGTTTTACCAGACATTTTCTCGATATATGAAAGTATGTGTGTGTGATTCGATTTGATAATATCTGCCGAATTATCGACTGCCATAACGAGACGTTCAAGTCCTCCACCGAAATCTACATTTCGCTGAGGTAGTTTTGAAAATGTTCCGTCACTGTTTTTCTTGTACTCCATGAACACATTGTTGCCAATTTCAAGAAACCGACCACAATCACAGTTCGGGTGACAGAATTCTCCAAACTTTTTATCGTGCTCAATGTGTGTAAATTCATAGAACATCTCTGAATCTGGTCCTCCCGGCTCACCACTTGGCATCGCATCTGGAACACCAGCACGGCTCCACCAATTTTTCTTTACATCATAGTAGAAAATCCTCCCCCCACGCATACCGTGCACATATCCATCTGCTTCGCTTCCAATATCAACGATTTTCGCATCAATACCCACTCGTGCAAAAAGATCCTTCCATATCTGTGCAGATTCAGTATCCTTTGGAATATTATTTTTCTCATCACCAATAAACGCAGTGACATAGAGTCTCTGCGGATCAATACCAATCACCTCAGTTAAAAACTCAAACATCCACGGCAATTGCTCCTGTTTAAAATAATCTCCAAGAGACCAGTTTCCGAGCATCTCAAAAAAGGTAGTGTGTCTGTTATCACCAACCTCATCAATATCAACCGAGCGAAAAGCTTTTTGTGAATCTGCAATACGTGTTCCTTGAGGATGTGTCTCGCCGAGTAGATATGGAACCATCGGCTGCATACCCGATCCAGTAAAGAGTGTTGTTGGATCGTTTTCAGGCACGAGGGAGGCAGAAGGGACGATGGCGTGCCCACGCTGTTTAAAAAATTCTAAATATTTTGCACGTATTTCAGAAGCAGGCATATCGGTATCATGACATATTTCAATATAATTTTAAAGTCCTTGGAACAGAACGACTATATATATTTTTTAAGCACTTGAAAATCAGCGAGCAACTTCTCTCGATGAGTTGCGTCGTAGAGCGCTGCCGCAGGATGATAGAGCGGAATGATAACAACCGCACCATAGCTCGCCTTTGCAACAAACTCCTTGCCGTGTATTTCTCCAATCCGCTTCATTTCGTTTGTTAATTCAAATTTACTCATGATATATGACATTGAAAACCTGCCAAGTGTTGCAATCACTTTTGGTTGAATAATCTCAATCTGTCTATCAAGAAACGGAGCGTAGAGTGCTATCTCCTCAGCAGATGGATCACGGTTTTCTGGTGGACGGTCCTTTACGATATTTGTAATAAAAACATCACTTCGATTGAGATGAATCGATTCGATCATTTCATCTAAAAATTTACCGGACTTACCGCAGAATGGTCGAGCTGTTTCTGCTTCATTTTTTCCCGGGGCTTCACCAATAAACATAATATGCGCAGTGTGACTTCCCTCTCCAACTACAGGGAAATATTTATTGTCGATTCTGTATTGATACAGCGGTGACTGTTTAAACATGAGAATTTCATCTCTGATTTGTTTAAGTTTATCGAATTTTTCTTCGAGTGTAAGTGACATGATAGAATCTTAGTGTTTTTTAATCTCAAGCGAGCTTTTATCGAACCACCAGTCAGTAGAGTCAGTACCCATGATAGCACGAGCGATGGCGATTGCATGTACAGTTTTGAGTCTCTTAGTGGCTCGTGTTATCCAATCAAGCGCTCGAGTGTTTCCGGTATCAACTTCTTCCTTTAGCGAAATAATCCACTCAAGGTTGTCTGCATCTTTGGCGAGGATAGCTTCGGGACTTTTGCGCTCCTCATACTCATGCAAACAATGCATCATATCTGCTCCGAATGGTACGGAGTTGGTAATATCAGTGACGGCACTGTGCTCTTTGCGTTCAACATATTTCTGGTGAATATGGTTCAGATCTGAAATACGTGTTTCGGAAATATCATGAAGTAAACACATTTTAAGCACACGCGATACGTCGACTGTATTGTCGAGCATAGCCAATGCGTATCCAATAAATGTTGTTCTGTTTATATGTTCCGCCACAGACTGACTTCCGGTACCGAGAAAATGAAAACCACTTCGAGGAGTTTTCGACAGAATCCCAACTTCAAATAGAAAGTTAGCGACATCCTTGTATTCTGTGGATTTTTTATTTTTTTTAGGATTTTTCTTCATATGCTCTGTGTTTTATAACTCATCAATCTCTCTTAGTACTTCTGCGATCTGATCTGCAGAGAGACCTATTTTCTCGAGAAGTGACGGAGTATCGTGAAGTGTTTTACAGAGTACGACCCCAGTATCGAGCAGTGCTTTTTTCTCCCGACCATTAAGAGAGATGAGACATGTGAGTGGGTGAAGTTTCGATTCAAGCACCATGTCGTGTAAGTTGCCATGTGGTGGGTAGTTCCATCCAATCATCGTAAGTCCACCCTGACAGGAACCGTATTCAATCGCAGTCGATGTAAATTTGGTGTTCGTAACCAACCACCCCTCAGTTAGATCGCGTTCGCGTCCACCGTAGAGAAATTTCATTTGTCGCAAATCATCAAAGCGAGCCTTAACATAGAGAGCGACTTTGAGATCTGATCTGATACCGAGTGTATTGTGAAATTTTGCTTCCACCATGATCAGTTTGTCAGCATTCCATGCGACAACATCAACTTCGTGTTCAACACAGAATCCCTTTACCAACTGTCCTGTCAGCGCCTCAAACCCTTTCTGTCGAAAAATCTCAGCCACAAAGTCCTCGAACGGAAAGCCTGATGGTCCAAGTTCCATAATTGCTCGTTTGAGAGAGTAGCGAAGTGCGATCGGCTTTTCCTCCTGATGAAGAAGTGAAAAAGCATCATGATAAATATCATGCGTTGTCATGCCGTCTTTCAAAGATCCCGCTACACGAGAAATGATGTTTGACACCACTGTACTATTCGCTCCCGCTCGTTTGAGTGACGATTCAAGTTTCTCAACATTAAATAGTTCTTTCTTCCCATCCGCCTTTACAACATATATTTCTGAATTCATGTGGTGATTATCTCACAGAATAGAATATATAATCAAGAAACTAAAAAACACTGTCTATACTACCCCCTCCGATACACACATCTCCATCATAGAACACAGCAGACTGACCGAGAGAAACTCCCGACTGAGGAGTATCAAAGACGACATGGTATCCATCTGGCTGTTTAGATAGTGTGCATTTCTGTTTTTCTTGCCGATATCGAATACGGACAGTACATTCATACGGCATTGATGGTTCCGTACCTGAAATAAAATGAAAATTTTGAATTGTGATTCCTCGTACAGAATATTCACCCGACTGGACCAAAGAAATATCTGCCACAGTGATTGTGTTTTTCTCCATATCTTTTGAAACAACAAACATTCGAGAATCATGTGGAGATTTGCGTGTGATTGTAAATCCGTGTCTTTCGCCGATTGCATACAGCAGTGCTCCATCGTGATATCCAATCACATTTCCTAGTGTATCGAGCACATCACCATGTGATGTTTCAATGTAGTGCGAGAGAAACTCCTTCATATCAACCTTTCCAATGAAACAGAGTCCTTGACTGTCTTTCTTTGTAGCAGTTGGTAGGCCGAACTTCTCTGCCAGTTTTCGCACGTCTGGTTTGGTCATACCACCAACTGGGAATAGTGTATGGGAGAGTTGGTGTTGGTTGAGTGTGTAGAGAAAATACGACTGGTCTTTGTTTTTGTCGACTGATTCACACAACGTAAAGACTTCTCCAGATTTTTTACTCGCAAAATCTGAAGAAGTTTGTGCATAATGCCCTGTTGCGACAAAGTCCGCTCCCAATGCAAGAGCCTTGGTGAGGAAGACACCGAATTTTACATATTTGTTGCAGAAAATATCAGGGTTTGGTACCCGACCAAGAGAGTATTCCCGAATCATGTAGTCAACCACTTCCTTTTTGTATTCCGCTTCACAATCGAGAGTCATAAATGGCACACCAAGCGTTGCGCACACTCGCATCGCACTTCGTCGCTCCTCCCTCCAGTTACACTCCATCCAGTCCGGATTCCAAACCTTGAGAAACACCCCCGTCACATCGTATCCCTGCTCCTGAAGTAACGCCAAAGCCACAGAGCTATCCACCCCTCCTGACACCCCTACGAAGACCTTTGTGCCCTTATTGTTTCCTTGACTTTTCATAAAATTTAATGTTATTCTAAAAAATAGATTTTAGCAAGGAGAAAAAATGGGTTTGAAAAACGCAGGAGTAACAATAATAGTATTCCCCTGTCACTGTGGACACAGAAACAGAGTTTCAAATTCGGCACGAGAAAGTTATCGACTTTTCATTCTAGACAATCTAGGTGAATGTAAAAAATGTAAAGCACCACTTCGCAAACATCAATTCCGTATAAAAGAAACGGAAACCTTTAAACGGGTTGAAAAAGAGATTTTGGATAAATCAAACGAAAGATAGAATGTTGGCATTTAGTAACTCCACAGCACCCGACAGATGTCCGGTGCTTTCGTTTTTTATACTCACAACTGTCTAGAACTTAAGGCATAGCCACAACCTACTCTAAAGAGGGAGGATAATGGGTACATTTGTAATAAGTCTACTTTTTGGTTTTAGTGACAATTTTCTCTGGCATAAATTTTAATCTTGAGTTTTTTCAAGTAACCATTTCCATAGAGGAACAAAGTGTACAGTTAATCCATCTCTCTCCACTTCCCTTTTTTCATCCCACGTCAGTACAGTAAGTTTTTTTACTTTTAATTCATCG
>CAYVMP010000016.1:0-13696 GCA_964452635.1 uncultured Candidatus Saccharibacteria bacterium
TAAGATATACTACCCTCATGAGAAAAATTGTATTCGATATCGAGACACGGAATATTTTTCAGGATGTTGGCTCCTCTGACCCAGTTGATCTCGATATTTCTATCGTCTGTACGTACGACTATGAGACCAATACGTACGATAGTTTCCTTCAGGAAGACCTCCCGCGACTCTGGCCAATCCTTGAAAAGGCAGACCAGCTCATCACGTACAATGGCGATCATTTCGACATTCCCCTCCTCAATAAATATTATAAAAAAGCAGAGCGTGGAGACCTATCAAAATTCAAATCGCTCGATCTTCTCAAAGAAATCAAAAACTCATACGGTAGACGAATGAAACTCGATCAGGTTGCCGAGGGTACGCTTGGGATTCATAAAAGTGGCAACGGTTTGGAAGCCATCGTGTGGTGGCGCAATGGAGAAATAGATAAAATACGAAAATATTGTCTTGATGATGTGAAAATAACCAAAGATGTGTATGAGTACGCCCTGAAACACAAACGACTCATGTTCAAAGAGGGACCGTTCGTCAAAGAAATAAAACTTGATACGAAACATTGGGAGCCTGTGGAGGAAGTGAAGACGCAGAGTTTGTTTTGATTCCTTATCCACCAATCACACAGAACATAACTTATTTTTGGAAACAGAATAAATCCCTGCTGGGATTTTTCTTCGCCCTCATCTTTTCACAGATTCCGGGATGTTCCAAAAATAAGTTATGTTCTGTGTGATTGGCTCAGTGCGAATACAATCCAAGAACTACTGCGTAGTTTTAATGGAAATTTTTGTAATAGAAAACCCCTGAACCACTTGTGTGGATTCGGGGGGTTTTCCGCAGACAATCTGTTGCGGACGATCAGTTCCCGTCGATCCGAATGTTCGGACCGGCGGGAACTGAAATACGATGGAACAAGGCATGGGCGCCATTTTCCTGTTTGCCTCTTAAGCAAACGACGAGAAAATGGCGACCAGACAAACAACGGCATGCGAGTGATCGCTACCCGTCAGCTCTGGGAGCTGACGACACCAGGATCACCCGCGGCGCCGGAGATCAGCGGACGATGGACAAGGTCGATAACTTATGACCAACTGCCTTCAACGTGAGTGTGTTCGGTGGCATAGGCCACCTCCTTTCTTTCCCTTGAACCAATTCAATGAACTTACAGGGATAAGTATAGCACACTCACAAGTATTGTCAACTAATTTTTGATGTAAAAATCAAAATACTTTTTTGGATTGCAAAAATATGGCTCTAAATAATGGTATTTTTAGATCACGATGAAAATGAGTAGTGCGAGGAGAATGCGATACCAGACAAAAAGTGTTAGGTTGTGAGTTTTGAGATATCGAATAAGAAAATGTATAGAGATGAGTCCAACACTGAATGCAACGATGGATCCAAGGAGAAGTGAGCTACCGAAATGCGCTCCACCGACCTGAGTTGACCCGAGTACCGAGTCTGCAAAGAGATCATGTCGAACATCAAAAAGCTTTTTCAATCCTGCACCAAAGAGAATTGGCAGTGAGAGTACGAAGCTAAAGCGTGTTGCCTCCTCCTGTGAGAGTCCGGAGAAAAGCCCTCCTGAAATAGTGGCACCTGAACGGGAAATTCCCGGAACCAAAGCGAGACATTGGAACAGGCCAACGACGATTCCCTTCCAGATAGTTACGGGCTCGCTCAAAACATTACCCGCGCGAATCTTCCGATCTCGCCACCACTGTGCACTCCACATGAGAAGGCTTCCAAGTACGAGTGTCACCGCGACCAAATGTGCATTACGAAATACCGTTTCCATATATTTCTCAAGAAAAAGCCCGAAAACAATAGCAGGAATAGTTCCAAGGATAACCGCAAAGAGAAGAGACCTGTCCGACTCTGCAACCACACGTCGAGTGAGCATGTTCCATGCAGTTACAGTCAACTTCCACACATCAGGAAGAAAGTACACGAGCAGTGCACACGATGTAGCGAGTTGAAGGATAGCATCGAAGGCCAGTGCACCACTCTCCCCCACACCGAGGAATTCCCGCACAAGGATGAGGTGCCCCGACGAAGACACAGGAATAAATTCCGTTGCCCCCTCTACGAAACCGAGGATTATTGCACTCAGATGAGTCATACTATACAATGGTATCACATGTATATATTTTATTCGCTATCCATTTAACACATGAACACTGAAAAACTCGCCGTACCATTTGCTATCATTATCGCAGGAGCACTCATTGCTGGAGCTTTTTATTTTTCAAACATCAAAGCATCAGAGCAACTTGCCAAAACTCAGGCAAAGAGCGCTCAACCTACACCAACAGACGGCGTCGGTGATATCCGACCAATCTCTGCAGACGATCACATGCTTGGAAACCCAAATGCAGATGTCATCATACTCGAATATTCAGATACTGAATGTCCATTCTGCAAAATGTTCCATCCAACACTCAAACGAATCATGGATGAGTATGGCAAAAGTGGCAAAGTGGCATGGGTATACCGACATTTTCCTATTGACCAACTCCACTCAAAGGCACGCAAAGAGGCAGAGGCAACTGAGTGTGCAAACGAGCTTGGTGGTTCTATTAAATTCTGGGAATACATTGGCCAAGTCTACGAGAGAACACAGTCAAACAACAGTCTCGATCCAGCAGAACTTCCACGTATTGCAAAGGATGTCGGACTTGATGTTGCCAAATTCAATACATGTTTAAGTAGTGGCAAATACGCAACGAAAGTTCAGGCAGATTACGATGACGCAATCAAAGCAGGTGGACGTGGAACACCATACAGTATTCTCATCTCAAAGGATGGTACTAAAACTCCAATCAATGGTGCCGATTCATACGAAAATGTGAAGAGAACACTTGATGCACTCCTCGCGAGTTAGTCAACTACAATTTATTTAAAATTCGTCGAAAACATTCACCTGTTTTCGACGAATTTTTTAATTCACCAAAAACAATCTTTTCCGTTTGCACCACTCGCACTCTGGATCTTCGCATGTATCCGTAAGAAATGATCCTGACCATACACTCTCAATAAGTTTTCCTATTTCTCCTTCGACTCGAGAGATATCGCCCTCCTCAATAGGTAGTGTAATCGTTGGACATCGTCCTTTGCTCGTGGGTTTTACAAATATGAGAGATGGGTGTATTGGCTTTTTCGCGTATCGATTTTGACTCCGAAGAAGCATGTAGTAGAACACCAACTGTCTGAAATAATTCCCGTCTGAATCCTGTGTATCACCTTTGATTGCGTTTACACTCATTGCCTCACGTGTTTTGTAGTCGTACACAGAAACATCTGTATCTGTTTCGATAAGCGCATCGAGTTGACCATGAAGTTTGAGTGCTACTGGTTTTCCAGCGTACATTCCACTGTATTCGCTTTCAACCCAGCTCTCCGTCAACACACGACCATCCTGTGCGAAATAATCCACGAGCTCACTCGCTACAACCCCACTCTGTTCTAGCAACTCTTCGAGAATAATCTCTTTTTCAAAATAGGGCAGAAGTGACGCATTGAAATACTCCTGCACTGCAGTAGTGATCGTCTTCTGTATTGTGGAGACATCTCGCTTCTCTTCTTTCCAGACACGAGACAGTGCTCCGTGCATCGCGATTCCCTTTTCAGAAGTCCCTGATGGAGGTTCTGGGAGTCTAAAAATACTTTTGTAGAGAAACTGACTTGGACAGACACAGAAATGATTGAGGGCTGTCACAGAGAGGCCATTGTTCACGAGTCTGCGTTTGGTATATTCGTGTATAGTTTTATATTGTTCACTCTGTAAACGATGTTTAATGTCTTCTGTGGATTCTTTCACATATTCACGTTCGACGAGTGGAGCTTCTTCGTGGATTACATGACTCTGGTCGAGTTCATCGATGAACCTGAGTGGCAAAAGTTCCCTGCCCATACTGTCAGCCTTCGGAGAAATGATCACAACGTGTTGACGTGCACGAGTCAGCGCTACATAGAAAAGCCGTCGAATATCTCGAACATCATCGTCTTCGTCCTTCTCACGAGGGAGAATAAACGGAGGCGAAACGTGTCTTCGCATCCACGATTCCTCAAGTGCGTATGGTAGAAATACGAAATCATATTCGAGACCCTTAGAGCCATGTGCGGTCATAATGTGTACTGGAGCGTCCACAATACCCAAACCGATTTTAATACTTTTGGTCTCTGCAGAAGTTCGATATGCGAGCAACTCTGTAATGAGGACGCGTGGATCATGTATGGACGACCGATGTGCTAGATCGGTAGCAAGTGCCACAATACCCCTCCACACCTCAACCGATACCGGATCACGAGATATGAGCTCAGTGAGACCCGAAACACGAGCAAGTTCAATCACATACTCAATAGGACCCATACGTGTCTGTATATCGCGAAACAGCGCAAGCGATGGAATATCCTGCTCGATTGAGTACGACTGAGAACTTTTTATTTTTTGCACACACTCGATACTCGTCTGCCATGTCATACCCCACAGACCAGCAATGCATGTTTCCAAAAGTGCCTCTCTGTGCGTTGGGTCTGCAATATATTCAAGTATATTGAAATACAAACGACCAATAGGATGAGCGAAAATATCAACTCCACGTTCAGCAGAAGCATCAATGCCATGAGCACGACAGAGAGCGAGCACCTGCTCAACATCACGGTTTCTTCTCACAATCACTGCGGTCGTACTCTCTGGATGGTTGCGGATAATCTGTTGAATGTGCTCAACGAACACTGCGTCTGCTGAATCTGTATTCGGAGCAGTAATGTACTCGATTGGTTTTTGATTGTGTTTTGAGTGTGCATCGAGACGAACACGAAGGTTTGTGTGTTCACCCTCTGCATAATTTCTCTCAATGAGTGCGTGTGTTGCATCGAGAATACGCTGGTGTGACCGGTAGTTACTTTTGAGAGAAATAACTTTCATATCACTCCATGTATGCTGAAACCGAAGGAAATTTTCCACGGACGCTCCTTGAAATCGATAGATTGCTTGCTTTTCATCACCAACCACAAAGACATTTGGTGACTCAAAAAAGTTGGCGAGCAAAGAAACAATCATGTTTTGAGAATCGTTTGTATCTTGATGTTCATCAACGAGAATGTACAGAAACTTTTCCTGCAATAATCTCAAAAGTAATTCATTTTCTTGTAAAGCACGGAGAAGTTCGAAGAGTAGATCATCAAAGTCGATTGTATTGTGTTCCCGTTTCTTCTCCTCGTATAGTGAATACACATCTGCAAAGAGGATTGTTCGTTCGCATTTTTTAATATGATCAAGAGCGTCTGCTTTGAGTTGTCCCTTTGTTGCGCCTCGTGTTGAGATAGATGATTCATCACCTTTGATTCTTTGTATCTCCTCCTGTGTATGTGTACGTACCATCTCCGGAGTCCATGCTTCTTTTTTAGAATCACTCACACTGCCGAGAATCTTGCCGACATAGAAATCTGGGTCACCGAGCGGTCGAAGTTTAGTAAATTTCTTGTCTTTCAAAATATCTCGAATGTACGACTCTGCGAGTACAGGCGTAATCTGTGTGGCACGATGGATTGTGGGAAAATATTCACCGAATTCAGCAATGACAGACGATGCAAAGCTGTGAAATGTAAAAATACCAACTTCATCTGCTCGGCTCCCTATGATTTCTCGAAGTTTAGCACGCATGGCTTTCACACCAACATCTGTAAATGTTAGCGCCAAAATACCAGACGGAGGAGTGTCTGTTTTAAGTAGAATATTGGCTATTCTCAGTGTAAGAATGGTCGTTTTGCCCGTTCCAGGCCCTGCAACGACCATTACAGGCCCCTCAATCGAGTCTACAGCGAGTTTCTGCTCTGTATTGAGTTTTGAGTACCTCTGGTCAAAAACATGATTAGACATGTGTATAGGATACCATATTTAGAATCAGTACAGATTCCAAATCGACTCTAATAGTAGTTTCTCAACCGATTAATTTTATCGTGTTGGCGAATCTTCTCATGTGCCTTGGCTTCAATCTGTCGAATACGTTCTCGGGTCACACCGAATTCCTTGCCAACTTCTTCGAGTGTGTGAGTGACACCATCCACGAGACCATGTCTCATTTCTAAAATCCGACGTTCTTTCTCTGGCAAATCATTGAGAATTTCCTTTACTTGATCTGAAATAATACGTCGAGACGATTCTTGATCTGGAGAGAGTATTTTATCATCCGCAAGAAAGTCTCCGAGTTTACTTTTACTATCGTCACCATCATCACCGATTGGCGACTCAAGAGATACTGTAGACTGGTCGATTTTCTCAATCGTATACACCTTATCGACAGTAAGATTCATTTCGGTGGCAATTTCCTCAGGAAGTGGGTCACGTCCGAGATCCTGTGAGAGTCGACGAACAACTTGTTTGTATTTCGCAATCGTTTCTACCATGTGCACAGGGACACGAATTGTGCGTGACTGATCCGCAAGTGCTCGTGTGATTGCCTGACGAATCCACCATGTTGCATATGTTGAAAATTTATACCCCTTTGTCCAGTCGAATTTATCAACTGCCTTGAACAAACCGAGATTACCCTCTTGAATCAAGTCGAGAAGCGTAAGATCTGCACTTCGCCCCACGTATTTCTTAGCAATAGAAACAACCAATCGCAAGTTAGCACGCGCGAGGAGATTCTTTGCTTCTATATCACCGGCCTCAATTCTCTTTGCAAGCTCTTTTTCCATACCACCAGAGATGAGAGGATACTGACCAATCTCTTTAAGATACATTTGAATTGAATCGTACGAAGCATCACTTTTACCATATGTGTACTTTTTATTCATCAATTCATCAGCAGGGTTTGTCTCGAGAAGTCCTCCCCCTTCCAAAATATCAACTCCCGCAACTGCCAACTTCTCATACAACTCATCGAGAAACGTAATATCTTCCTCAACTGTTGGAAATTCCTTCAAAATCTCATCGTATGTGACATATCCACGATCCTTGCCTTTGTGCAAAAGTTTATCCATTCCCTGATCCTGACGATCTGATTTCTTGAGTACTTTCACAGGCACAGCTTTCTGCGCATTCATTGCGAGAGATGATTTGTTTTTCTTTTTTGTACGAGGTTTGGGTACAACGATTTTCTTTGCTTTTGCAGGTTTGCGAGTAGCAGGTTTCGGTTTCTTTTTTGTGTGAGTTGTCTTTTTAACTGTTTTTTTATTTTTTTTCATATTCGTTTTTTATTTGTTTGATGATATTAATCTTCTGTGAGATTCGCTGACATTCCTCTAAATATTTCAAAACGAGAGCACTGTCACGCTGTTGTTCTGCTTTCTGTAACTGCACCATCATTTCATTCAATTCTCGTTTCAAATATTCTTCCTCTAATCCATTCATGAGTTCCTCCGCCTCGTGGAGTAAATGTGTAGTGTTATTATAGTAACTTTCTATCTCAAATAGCAATGCCTCTTTTCCCTTTTCAAATACTGTAACCAATGTCTCATACCTATCTTTTAAAATATCTCGTGCACGTTTTTCATAATCCACCACATTAAAAGCTGGCGGACTGCTTTCTTTTTGCCACATAATAATCCCGATTACCTTTTTCTCAATGGAATCTATTCTGTTTGTTTTCTCAACAGAAGATTGTTTCTGCGAAACTGGAGATGGTGTACTTGCACTCACATGTTTCAAATCTTCCCAGAGTGCCTCCTCTTTTATAAATAACTTCTGGGCAATACTTTTTATGAAATGTGCTCGCTCAATTGAACTCGTGAGGAGTGCAACATATGGAAGCACATGTATTCGCACCTCATTGCCAAGCTCACGTGAGTCATGACCCTGCTCTATGAGCGAATCCGTGTAGAAATCAATAATGTGTTTTGCGTGAGCGAGTCTCTCTTTCAAATCATGTGGGTTTTCCAAAGCAAGGTCAGCAGGATCTTTTCCAGTAGGGAGAGTCACCACCTTGAGCTCCATTCCAAGTGACAATGCAAGCCGAGCACTCCTGTCTGACGCAGCAAAACCCGCACTATCTCCATCAAACGCCATGATGATTCGGTTTGAGAGACGACGAAGTTTTACCAAATGATCCGACGTGAGTGCTGTGCCAGAAGATGCAACAGTGTTTGAAATACCCACCTGATGCATCATGACGAGATCCATCTGTCCTTCAACAAGTACCGAGTAGTTTTTTATTCTAATATCCTTTTTCGCCAAATCCAAGCCGAACAGTATTTCTGATTTATTAAAGAGTTCAGTTTCTGGACTATTCAAATACTTTGGAGACTTATCGTCTGCCACCAAAATGCGTCCAGAAAAACCGACGACACGCCCCGTCGAATCTGCAATAGGAAACATGATACGTCCGCGAAATGTATCGTAATATGTGTCAGTTGTTCCCTCTTTACGTTTTATGAGACCAACTGCGTACATCTGTGCTGGTGTGACACCTTTTGAGAGGAGAAAATCATAGAGTGATCTCCATTCGTGTGGTGCATACCCGACTTTAAAATCACGAAGTGTATCGGGTGTCACCCCACGATGTTCCATATACTTTTGTGCTTCTGGAGTTTCAGTAAATTTTTTCTGGTAGAAAAAATTAGCCTGTTCCAACACACCGTACTGTATCTCTGTTTCTGTTTTATCCTTTCGGTCGAATGTATCGAGTTCTATACCAGCCCGCAGAGCAAGCATTTTGAGCGCACCAATAAAGTCCACCCCCTCAAACTCCTGAACGAAAGTAAAAATATCACCCTTAGCATGACAGCCGAAACAGTAATATGAATTTCGATCTGGTGATACGAAAAAGGAAGGCGTCCGTTCATTATGAAATGGACACCTGCCTTTAAAGTTTGTACCTGCTCGCTCAAGCTGAATGTATGAGGATACGAGCGTAACAATGTCTATTTTTGATTTGATTTGATCGACTGATGAGCTCATAGTGTGAAAGAGTTACCCAACAGCATACCCAGAAATCTCTTTCTCGACACATACTCTTTTGGAAAAAGTGAACACTTACTTCGCGCTCGGAACTCAAGAAAACAAAGCATTTTCTCGTGTTCCATCACTCGAAAACTGTTGTTTTCTAAGTCCCTGCGCGATGTTCCAAAAGAGCATGTGTACTCGACGAGATTTTTTTGAACCCTTATCGTTCCTCTGGATACTCAACAACACGTGTCTGTCTCAAATTTTCAATCATTTTTGCTTTTTGACTTCCCTTAAATCCAGTACCTGCAGGAATAAGTCGTCCGAGAATAACATTTTCCATCAATCCTGAAAGTTCATCGTTGTTACCACGAATCGCAGATGAGATGAGCATTCGAGTTGTGTGTTGGAATGATGCTGATGCAAGGAAACTCTTACGTGAGAGTGATACATCTGTGATACCCATCACCACACCCTCTGCCTTTGCTTCCTCCTTGCCCATTTCACGCACTCGATTATTTTCCTCAACGAGGAAAGCTGTTTCTACAACATCACCAGCTGAGAATACAGTATCGCCAGCACTCTTGATTTTCTTTCGAGCAAACATTTGTCGCACGATAGTTTCGATGTGTTTACGAGACACTGTCTCTCCTTGAAGTTCGTATGGTTTATTGATTTCTCGAATGATGTATTCGATTGTTTTCTCACGACCTGCATACATAAAGAGTTCATCAATATCTGCAGAACCATCAGTAATAATCTGACCCTTCTTGACCTCATCTCCAACACGAACAAGGATCACTCGGTTAAACGACACAGAATACTCGATTGTGTCTTTAGTTTTTGATCGATCTTCGATGACAGGAGTGATTGTGATGAGTTTTTCCTTATCACTAATTTTGATATCAGTTACTGTACCAGAAACAGATGACACCACTGCAGGACTCTTTGGTTTTCGTTTCTCAAACAATTCTTCAACACGAGGAAGACCTTGAGTGATGTCTCCACCAACTGACGCAGTACCTCCCGCGTGGAATGTACGCATCGTCAACTGTGTTCCCGGTTCACCGATTGCCTGTCCTGCAACTGTTCCAACTGCTTCACCAAGCTCAACAATTTTATTTTTTCCAAGATCCGCACCGTAACATTTTACACAAATACCATTGAGTGTTTTACATGCAAGTGGTGAACGAACAGAAACAGAAATCACACCAGCAGATTCGATTGACTGTGCCTCTTTCTTAGTAAGAAAATGATCCTTCTTGAAGAGTACTGTACCGTCTGGAGCAACAACATCAGCAGACAAGAATCGTCCCTTGATATGTTTTGCAATTGATATTTCCATATCTGATGCAGATTTTTTATCAATGATGATTCCCTCCTTAGTACCACAATCCTCTTCTGTAATGATTGTGTCCTGCGCCACAACGAACAATTTTCGAGTCAAATATCCCGCTTTTGCTGTGTTGAGCGCTGTATCAGTCAAACCTTTTCGAGAACCGTGTGTAGTAATGAAGTATTCGAGTGGAGTCAATCCTTCCTTTGAACATGAAAGAATTGGGAATTCAATAGTCTCACCTGCTGTGTTTGTAATGAGACCTTTCATACCTGCCATCTGTGTAATGTTACTCATCGAACCTCGCGCTCGTGAGAGTACCATATCTGCTACTGATCCATTCTTTGGAAGTGTTGCCGGCATCAATTTTTCAACGTCTGCCTTTGCACCGTGCCAAATCTCGGTTGTCTGTCGCATTCGCTCTTCCTTTGAAATAAGCCCCGCATTGAAGTGCTCGATAACTGACTCAGCCTTTCCTTTGGCCTGTTCAATAACTCCTTTTTTGCCTTCTGGAATCATCACGTCATCAAGACCCCATGTAACACCCGACTTAGTTGCATATCTGAATCCGAAGTTTTTGATTTTATCAATGATTGGAGGAACATTTTCAATACCATATTTCTCAATCAAATCATCAACAAGAAGAGCGATTTTTTTCAAATCAACTTCATTGTTAATAAACGGATAGTCCTGTGGCAAAACTGAGTTAAAGAGAAGTCGTCCGACAGTAGTCTCAAAAAGAGTGCCTCCGAACTGAGCATACTTCACAGAGTCTGTAGGAAGTACTTTGATCTTCGCACGGAATGATACCGCACCGAACCCATACGCAGTGATAGCAGCATTTGGTGTCTGGAAGACTTTTCCTTCACCTGTATCTCCTGCAACATCCTTGGTCATCCAGTAACATCCAAGTACAATATCGAGCATTTTTGCAGAGACAGTAGGATCACCAGAACCCGGTTTCAAAATGTTTTTATCTGACGCCATAATCTCACGAGCTTCGAGTTGTGCCTCGTCTGAAAGTGGAACGTGTACCGCCATTTGGTCACCGTCGAAGTCTGCGTTGAACGCTGAACACACGAGTGGGTGAAGCTGGATTGCATTACCTTCAATAAGTATCGGCTGGAATGCCTGAATACCAAGTCGGTGCAATGTTGGTGCTCGGTTAAGCAACACGTATTTATTTTTAATTACATCTTCAAGAATCGCCCACACTTCTGGGATTCCGTCTTCGATTAGTTTTGACGCACCGCGGATATTGTAAGACAACTCTTTCTGGAGAAGCTGTGCAATAACAAAGGGTTTAAACAATTCAAGTGCCATGTGTTTTGGAAGTCCACACTGACTCAAACTCAAATCTGGACCCACAACGATTACAGAACGTCCTGAGTAGTCAACACGTTTACCGAGCAAGTTTTGTCGGAAAATACCACGCTTTCCCTTGAGATTGTCAGCGATTGACTTAAGTGGTCGTCGCTGACTTGGGTTCACTGCACTACCTGCATTGCCGTGTCGAATCGAGTTATCGATGAGTGCATCGACTGCTTCCTGAAGAATTCTTTTTTCGTTACGCAAAATAACATCAGGAGCGTGAATTTCCTTGAGCTTTTTGAGACGATTGTTTCGGTTGATAACCCGTCGATACAAATCGTTTACATCGGATGTTGCATATCGTCCACCGTCGAGTGGAACCATTGGACGAAGTGCTGGTGGAATAACCGGAATATCAGTAAGAAACATCCATTCTGGTCGAGTACCTGAGTGCAACATTGCAGACAGAGTGGCGATTCTTTTACTAATACGTCCTGCTTCGATTGATGTTGCCTTTGCAAGCTCTGCTTCAAGCTGTCCAAGGAGTTTTGCAACGTCGATTTTTTTGAAAATAGAATAAATTGCTTCAGCACCAATTCCTGCTTCGAACATTGTGCCGTATTTCATACCGTAGTTGTGGTACAGGACTTCATCAAGCACAACACCTTCCTGTATTGATTCAATTTCTCGTTTTGCATTGAGAAGCATTTCTTTAACAGCTTCCTTGGTTTTTTCATCCTGCAATGATTTGATTTTTGCTTTGTATTCAGAATCCAAATCTTTAAGATATCGTGTTCTGTCTTCCTCAGAAACCTTTGTAACAATGTACCCTGCAAAGTAAATTACCTTTTCCAAATCAGCTGTTGGAATACCGAGTACCTGACTGATACGTGATGGCATTGATTTCAAAAACCAGATGTGTGAGACAGGAGATGCGAGTTCAATGTGACCCATTCTCTCTCGACGAACGATTGAGCGAGTGATTTCAACTCCACATTTTTCACACACAATACCCTTGTATCGAATACCTCGGTACTTTCCACAGTAACACTCGTAGTCCTTGTCTGGACCGAAAATTTTCTCGTCAAAGAGACCTGACTTCTCACTTCTCTGTGTACGATAGTTGATTGTTTCTGGTTTTGTAACCTCACCAAATGACCACTCCTTGATACGATCTGGAGACGCAAGTGTCAGAGAGATTGTCTCAAAATCATGTATGTTTTTTGTTTTTGTTTTCATGGTTTTAAAATAAATGAATTATGATTACTGATTCAATCCGTCTGATAATCTGTCGCCCATGGGAGCATTTTTCTTGATTTGAACATCAAGCGCAAGTCCTCGAAGGTTATTGAGGAGTACGTTGAACGATGCAGGTGTGTTCAACTCTGTAATCGGCAATCCCTTAACGATTGCATCGAATGCAGCTGATCGACCAGTGATGTCATCTGATTTAATGGTCAAAATTTCCTGCAATGTGTGCGCCGCTCCGTGACCCAACAGTGCCCACACTTCCATTTCTCCAAATCGCTGACCTCCGTTCTGGGCCTTTCCTCCAAGTGGTTGCTGAGTGATGAGAGAGTATGGACCAATACTTCGCATGTGGATTTTGTCCTCTACCATGTGGTGAAGTTTCAAAATATACATGTATCCAACGGCAATATCCTTTTCGAATGCCTCACCTGTACGTCCATCAAAAAGTTTCATTTTTCCTGTTTCAGAAAATCCTGCCTGCTTGAGTTCTGATTTGATTTCGTCGCCAGTTGCACCTGCAAACGCTGGGACAATAGCCTGATAGCCAAGTGTGTGTGCTGCGAGACCCAAGTGCAATTCCAAAATCTGTCCCAAGTTCATACGTGATGGCACACCAAGCGGTGTAAGAATCACATCGATTGGAGTTCCATCTGCCATGTATGGCATGTCTTCTTCTGGAAGAATTCGAGAAATAACACCTTTGTTTCCGTGTCGTCCCGCGAGTTTGTCTCCCACTGATACATTTCGAAGTTGTGCAACTTCAATGTGAATTCGTTTAATGATTCCACTTTCGAGTTTGTCGCCCTTTTCACGAGAGAATATCTGAACTTTGATAACTCGTCCTCGTTTACCACCCTCCATTCTCTTTGATGTATCCTTTACATCTCGTGCTTTCTCTCCGAAAAGTGATC
>CAYVMP010000017.1:0-12773 GCA_964452635.1 uncultured Candidatus Saccharibacteria bacterium
GAAATGGATACTGCAAACCATGCAAAGCGGATCATCCGTGTCAAAGACGGCAAGATTGTTGGTGATGAGCTGGTAAAGAATCGCTCAATCGCAGAAGCTGGCAAGGAACTCGTTAAATAATTTGTAGTATATGAATTTTACTCAAACTATCAGCATGACTATTCGTAGTCTGCTCTCACGCAAAGGCAGATCATTTTTGACGATGCTTGGGATTGTGATAGGTGTAGCGGGAGTGATTGTCATCATTTCTCTCGGAGCAGGTGCACAGAGTCTCGTTCTTGGTCAGGTGAATAAACTCGGGACAAACCTACTCAGTGTTCAGCCCGGAAGTAGCAGCAAAAACGGTCCACCAGCACAGGCGTTTGGTGTGATTATCACGACACTCATCAATGCAGATGCAGACGCACTTCGACTCAAAACTCTCGTGCCACATGCGCAGGCAGTGAATGCAATCGTGCGCGGAAGTGGTTCGGTGACATGGCAGAATAAAACAGTTGATACAAACTTCGTCGGTACTGACTACGGATATCAGGATGTGGTCAATTTTAAAATGGAACAAGGACAGTTCATGAGCAAGGAAGAGAACCAAGGTGCGTCAAATGTAGTGGTGCTCGGCAAAACAGTGAGTGACTCTCTCTTTGCGGGTACGGGTGTTGATCCAGTGGGTCAGATTATAAAAGTCCGAAGTGCATCGCAGGCAACTGCGGGTGGCGTTCCGCTTCGAGTGATTGGTGTGATTGCAGAGCGGGGAAGTGCATTTTTTCAAAACCAAGATGATCAAGTGTTTCTGCCGATTGATATTGGTCAGGGACAGCTACTCGGTATTCGTCATTTGCAGGCGATTAGTGTAAAAGTTGATGTTCCAGAAAATGTCGATCAAACAATCGAAGATGTTACTCGTACACTCAAACAGCGTCATCGCATTCAAGACGACAACGACATTGATTTCACAGTGCGCAACCAAGCAACTGCTGTTAGTCTATTGACGACGATTACAGATGCACTCAGTCTCTTTCTTACATCCATGGCAGCCATCGCACTCATCGTGGGTGGTATCGGAATTTTAAATATTATGCTCGCAACAGTAGCAGAACGTACTCGAGAAATCGGTTTGCGTAAAGCGGTTGGAGCAACGAACAGCGCTATCATGAAGCAGTTCCTCCTTGAGGCGGGGACACTGACATCCATTGGTGGTCTCATCGGAATCATCATCGGTGTTCTCGTGGCATATTTACTTGCATTACTCATGCAAAAGCTCGGTTTTGATTGGGATTTCGTCATCTCTATTACTTCCGTAGTTCTTGCAGTCGGTGTGTCGATTCTCACAGGCGTCATTTTTGGTCTGTACCCATCATGGAAAGCATCAAAACTCGACCCAATTGAGGCACTGAGGTATGAGTAGGAGGGTATTGACATAAATACTAAATAGGTGTATAATTGGTGACGGAGGACGAAATGAATAACCTAAGTAATTTCTTCGTACTTTCCGTCGGTGACGATGGAAAAAAGTACGAAGTTTATTGTTCTGCTCACGCACCGGAAGGTGCGAAGCAGATTAGCGTCCAGCAGGCCGTAGGCCTCGACGCAAAGTGCGACCACCTCGGTTGCACTGAAGAAATATAAGCTTTCAAGGCGGGCAGGGTTTCGACCCTTCCCGCCTTTTCGTATGTTTACTTTTTAATTGCTATATAGAGTTTTTCTGCTAGAGCATCTGGTTCGGTTGTTGTGCCTTGCCCGTTAGTTTTTCTTTTATTTGCTCCGCCACCCCATCTTCCTCCAAAGGGTTCTCCTGCATCAGTCATTATTTCACGCAAGTCAAATCCATGTTCCACACTTTGCCCTGCACGTGCATTGACCACATACCCAGAAGTGATTTCTCCAGTTTCTTTGTTTTTTGTCTCTTTTTTAAAATACGTAAAAATTATTTTTGCATCTGGAAAGATATCTACAAGCATGGTTGCATCGAATTTTGAATTTGGGTCTGTTTCGATGTATACAATTTCGCCATTGTCACCGTGACTTTTGTATTCACTACGTTCTCGTATCTCAGTGAGTTCTGATCGTTGAGTAATGTGTCGTTCGAGAAGCTTTTGTGCTTCAGGTTCAATTGGTTCATTGTTAAGAAAAAGTTGTAGATTTCTCACAAGGAAATTATATTTTTTTGCATTTTGCTCTGCTGTTGCATTGTCACCAGCAATTCCAGTTGGACCGTGTTTGAGGGCTTGCATGAGATCGGCAATCTCGTTTGGTTTTCCTGTGTGATCTGCACAGATGGCAGCTTCACCAAATCTGTCTTCTGGTGGTAGAATTCCGTTTAAAATCAGGGTCGAGAGTGTACTATCGCAGTCTGTGTGATGTGTTGATACGAGAATCATTTTCTTTCCGAAATCCTCAGGATGGGTTTTAAGATATTCAATAACCATATTCGCACTTGAAATCTTTTTACCAATCAGGGATAGTGCATCGCTATGGTGGTCAAGGTTTATTATTTTTCCATTTTGGAAATACCCCTCTTTTTCGTATTCCTCGACACCTTTTATAAGAAAATCACATGCAAAGAGAATTTCTGCTCCATGTTCTTTTTGTATTGCTTCTAATTCTTCAAATGTGTACTCGCTTTTTTCTGCAAGAAGCATTACCGGTTTTTCTTTAAGTGCTTCGATAAGTTCATATTTTTTCGGCTGTTCTATTGTCTCTGGTGTTATATTTTCCATGGTGAATATATAATACCATACGTCGTAATATATTCTCAAAAATGCTATAATACACTTGCATGATAACAGCACTCAAACAATCCATTAAGGCACTTAAGGCTAATCCGGGGAGAACAGCACTTACTATGCTCGGGATTATTATCGGTATCGGTACAGTGATTCTTGTGCTCTCTGCGGGCGCAGGATTTCGAAGCCTCATTGATTCTCAGGTGGCAGCACTCGGAACTAACACACTATTTATTCAAACTCGGGTTCCTCCAACGACAAAAGCTCGTGCCTCTGCACAAGGGGGTCCGGGGTCAGCATTTACCGGAGTGGTCATTACGAGTTTCAAACAGCGTGATCTCGATGATATTAAAAAAGTGGGAAATGTCGTGGATACGTATGGCATTGTGACGGGTCAAGCACCGGCAAGTTACCGAGGTAATAAAAAAAGTGTTATCTACTATGGTGCATCTGCTGAGCGGTTCAATATCGATCAACACAAACTGACAACAGGTCGGTTCTATACTCCTGCGGAGGATACAGGCGGTGCTCAGGTGGTGCTTCTTGGAGCCACTGTTGCCAAGGATTTGTTTGGGCAGGATGATCCGATAGGGAAGTTGCTTCGACTCGGCACACTTAACTTTCAGGTGATTGGTGTGTATGAACCACAGGGTGCACTCTCTGGTGATGATGATTTGGTATACATGCCACTGACCACTGCTCAGAAGAAAATGCTCGGTATCGATTATATTTCGATTGGTGTGGTTGAGATATCGGATATTACTGCAGTAGAAAGCACATCAGAAAATATAAAAGCAGTGCTCCGTCGAAACCACAACATCACTGATCCTATCAAGGAGGACTTCACTGTTCAGTCACAGTCTGAAGCACTCGGTACATTCAACACGATTTTCAATGGTATTACCCTCCTCCTTATTGCTATTGCTGCAATCTCTCTCATAGTGGGAGGTGTGGGGATTATGAATATTATGTATGTGGTTGTCACAGAACGAACAGCAGAGATAGGTTTGAAAAAAGCACTCGGTGCGCGCGAGTCAGATATTTTGCGTGAGTTTCTCATCGAAGCAATACTTGTGACTGTGCTCGGTGGGATTGTTGGTATTGGACTCGGATCACTCCTTGGGTTCGTTGTATCACTCATCGCTCAGTCTGCACATCTCGCGTGGACATTTGCAGTGCCACTATACTCGATATTCATTGCGTTTGGAGTATCCGCTGCCATCGGTATTTCATTCGGTGTTCTCCCTGCTCGCTCCGCTGCGAAAATGGATCCGATTGAAGCACTGAGGTACGAGTAGGATTTGTATTTTAAAAATTTTTGCAAAACAAAACCCCGTACCGGACAGGCACGGGGCCAGTTTGGTACGGGGTGTGGGGGAGCTTAGCTTCCCATATCATCCGTCAGGATGCCGGCGATTGCGTTCGCCACCGTCGAGCAGAGGGTCACCCTCCACCTCGACTCTCCGAGTTTTCTACACAAGCCCGCAATTTTGGCGAGTTTTTTACGAACTTTCTGGAGTTCATCTCTCTGTCTATCCACCATTTCCCCTGCAAAACTCAACCCCTGTCGAGTCTCCTTGAGTTCTTCGAGAAGTATTTTCTCGTTGTTGAGCGAGGAATCCAGTGTCCTCTGAAGATTCTGGAGTTCTTTTTTCAAGCTCGCCTTGTCGGCATTCGACGCTCGCAAGAGACCCCTTGTCTCCTCGAGCAAATCGGGTCCGCCAGCAATTTGTTGCTGATCGTACTCATCACTCGGACGGATTTTTCCGCCCCTGATCAGTTCATAGAGCTCAAGGACTTTCTCCCTCGTGGGCCCGTAGCAACTGATCTTGATGTGGGCTCCTTGGTCCGCTTCAACTGTTCCGGTTGTCTTGTCATCATCCTGCAGAGTATATTTACCCTTAGCTCGAATGACACTAACAACGTTGGTGTCGATCCTCACATCGAGACGAACACCGACGATGAGTTCACTGGTCTCTTCCGAGATTGGACCATCCATCGGCAGTTCGCTGTGAACGACGCCCTGCCTGACGGTGACTCGTGTCCTGCCGATGTACAACTCAATCTCGGTTTTCACGAACTTCGCGCCATGGAAGACCTGTTGGTTGACTTCGGTGATTTTTGATTTTGCATCCTCAGAGAGGATAGCGTTCAATTTGATGTCCATATTGTGGACTCCTTTCAGTAGCAGTAGTAGTATTCTGTTCTGAAGAACAGCTGGAGTATTGTATATCACGATAAGATATTTTTGTCAATATTTACAAAATCTGGTTATAATTTTCTCGCCATTGGATACCTTTTGTGCTACTATTTGAGTACTATGAACCGAATATATATTGCTGACGTAGCGTCACATGTGGGCAAGGAAGTACTTATCAAAGGATGGGTGGATGTTCGTCGAGATCAGGGTAAATTGGTCTTTATGGACTTACGGGATATGTCTGGGCGAGTACAGACTGTCGTTCTACCGAACCACACGGAGGCGATGGAACAGGTCAAGGAAGTGCGTACTGAGTGGGTACTTGCAGTACGTGGAATCGTGAACAAACGTCCAGAGAAAAATGTAAAGGCTGGTGTGATGAATGGTGATATTGAGCTAGAGATTACGGATGTACAAATCTTGGCTCAGGCCGCACCCCTGCCGTTTGACATGTCTCTTGATGGATATAATCTTGATTTAACAACAGAGCTTGATAACAGAGCTTTGGTTTTAAGACACCCAAAAATTCAATCAGTTTTTAAAGTTCAGGAAACAGTTATTGATTCTTTCAGAGAGTTTATGAAGAAAAATAAATTTTTTGAATTTCAAGCTCCTGCTATAACTCCAGCTACTGCAGAAGGTGGTGCAGAGGTTTTTCAAGTAAATTATTTTGATAAAAAAGCATATTTAACTCAATCTCCACAACTATACAAGCAAATAGTTATGTCTGCATTTGAGCGATGTTTTTCCGTAAATAAAGTTTTTCGTGCAGAACCATCATCTACAACACGACATTTAACTGAGATTGTATCTCTGGATGCAGAAATGAGCTTTATTGATTCATGGACAGATGTTCGTGATATGGCAGAAGGAACAGTACGGTATATTTTGGAACAAGTTAAGACAAAAAATGCTGAGCATTTAAAAATACTCGGTGCAAAACTTCCAGTGATGATAGATAAAACGCCAACTCTTTCTCTCACAGAAGTTCAAGAGAAAATATTTGCTAAATCTGGTAGAGATGTTCGTGGTGAAAAAGACACAAGTCCTCAAGATGAGAGGGAAATATGTGAAATTATAAAACAAGAAACAGATTCAGATTTTGTCTTCATTTATGGGTACCCAACTCGCAAGAAACCTTTCTACGTATATCCAAATGCAGAAAATCCTGAGTTTAATGAAGGCATGGATTTGATTTGTCGTGGAGTAGAATGGCTTTCGGGAGGAAGAAGAATTAATGAATACAACCAACTCATGAAGCATGTTACAGAATGGGGAATGGATCCAAGTAAAATCAAAATGTTTCTTGATGCATTCAAGTACGGTGTCCCTCCCGAAGGAGGATTTGCCTTTGGAGCAGAACGTATAACAATGCAACTATTGGAATTAAAAAATGTGCGAGAAGCATCAATGTTTCCACGTGATATGAATAGAATTGATGAGAAATTGAGTGGTGATGGGTATTAAAAAAACCGAGCAGAGGCACCACTGTGCTTGCTCGGGGAGGTTGTGAGTCGCAAAGACTCACCGTTAAGGAGGCAATCTATGCAGATTAGACTGCCTAATCATTCTATCAACATGAGATTGAATAAGCAAATATATCTGCGTGGATAAATTTGATATACTTACATCATGAACGAAAACGCGTATAGTGTTAAAACTCACATCTTTGAGGGTCCACTTGATACACTTCTGTCTCTCATCGAAAAACGCAAACTACATATCAGTGATATTTCTCTTGCACAGGTTGCAGATGACTATATTACATATATCAAAAGTCTCAATGACTTTCCCATAGCAGATTCCGCTCACTTCATTCTCATTGCGTCGACACTTGTACTCATTAAATCGAAATCACTTCTTCCATCACTTGAGCTGTCACAGGAGGAGCAGTCGAGTATTGATGATTTGGAAGCGCGTCTCGTTGAGTACCAGAAATATAAAGCACTCAGTGTGCATCTTCGAGAACGGTTTGGGATTCATGTGGCATACATGCGCCTACCTTCGAAAACACGAAAAATAGTGTTTGCACCGGATAAAAATACAACAGTTACACGAATCGAGAATACAATCCGCTCACTCATCGCATCTCTACCGAAAAAGGAGCTCGTGCCTCATGCGGTAGTGCAAAAGGTCATTAGTCTCGAAGAAATGATTGAAAATCTCACGGTGCGTATACAGAAAAGTTTTAAAATGAGTTTCAAGGATTTTGCAGGTGTGGGTAAGGAAGAGAAGGTTACAGTCATCGTGAGTTTCCTTGCAATGCTTGAGCTCGTCAAACAGGGAATCATTCACGTCCGTCAGGACAAGGATTTCCATGATATTGAAATCGAAACAGACACGGTGGGAGTGCCGAGGTATTAAAATTTATTTAAAATAGAAGTTATTGGACTTAATCTGTAAAAAGATTAATATATGGGTTATATAATATTAAAAAATTTGGTATGAAAAACTCTACTATTCAATGGTTAATTGCAAACAAGGAGTGGATATTTGGAGGAATAGGTATTACAATCATCACTGGAATTGCTAAGTTTTTTATAAAAAATAAAGATATATCACATTCACAACAGCAGGGTAACAACCAAAGTCAAAATGTGACCGTAAACAACTATATGAAAGATATTGAGAGTAAGTCTGAACAAAGTAAATTTGTAAAGCCAGAAGATATTAAAATTTTAACCAAAATACTTTTTATAGACGATGATTCTGGTTTTAACATTGTAAAAATTATAAAAAATGCTGGTTGGAAAAATACAAAAATGATAACGGATGTATCTAATCTAGATGATCAACAAATTCGAGACGCAGATATATTTTTTGTCGATATAAATGGTGTCGGGGTAAAATTAAGATTTCCTGATCAAGGACTTGGTCTCGCCAAAGCACTGAAAGAAAAATATAAAGATAAAAAGGTAGTAATATACTCTGCTGAAAACCAACCCTTGCAACCGGTCTTTAATGAAGTAGATCATGTACTAAAAAAAGATGCTGCACCATATGAATTTATGCATGTTATAGATAATTTAAGTAAGGTGTAATATGATTTATTGTCATGTTGTAGGCAGAAATGGGAAGCCACTATACTCTACCTTGCCCATTATTTATTTGGACTATTTTACAAAATGTAACATCTCAAGTGTAACTTTTATTTGTGATATAGATAAATTAAAGAAAAGACACGGAAAAATAGAAAAAGATGGCCGTACTGTATATCTATTAACAGCAGATAAACATATAGTTGATAGACCAAGATTTTTTAGAGAACAAATGATTGTTTATCATAATTTAATTCCGGATTTATTAAAAATTAGAACAGAAATAACAAAAGAAATAAACGATAACACCAAACGTTTCATACACAATATAACCGCAATAAATACTTACAATCTGCAAAATACTTATTATTTGGTTCCAGATGATGTCTTGAGAAAAAATATTGGAGATCAAGTAAATACTGTAAAAGATATTATACTAAAAAATCCCAAGAGAGTAGCTGTAACTTTTTTGAAAGCAGTGCAAAATAACAACTTGATGAAAATGCAGTTTTCTATATTCAAAAAATTATATGAAGACACACCTATAGTACAAATTTCTAAACATCAATTAAGTAAGGTTATTGGTAATACTCTATCCATTGTTTACCATTTATTTAGAGACAAGCATATAAAAGTAACTGTACAAAATACAGACAAAGAAGTTGCTATTGATTACGACTCTTTTCAAACAGCACTATTTTTTATATTAGATAACGCTACTAAATATTGTTTAAGTGGTTCTGAATTCAGTATTATTTTTGATGAAGATACTGATAAAAATCTGGTGATAAAATTTGATATGGTTAGTTGTAAAATCAATGACGATGAAGTTGAAAGTATATATAATGAAGGTTTTTCTGGTCATTTCGCAAAAAAATTAGGAAAAGGAGGGGATGGAATTGGAATGGGTGCAACAGTGAAGGCTCTGAAACTAAATAATGCCGAAGTAAGAATTATTAGAAACCTCAATCCTTCAAAAAGTAAATCAAAGAATGATATTTTGTATGAAAATAATGTTATAGAAATTATTATGTTAAAACAACAACTTTCTTTGTTGTAGATTGTCATAAATATCAAGAAATCTCTTTTTCAACACGTGTAGTTTTGGGGATATTTTGGATTTTGTTGTATATTTGTTACTATAATATAATGCAAATTGAGTCACTTTCACAGAAAATCGAGGCGATATTGTTCTATACAGCAGAAGCAGTTTCTATTCGAGAATTAGCAAAAATTCTGGCAACTTCTGAGGAAGAGATTGAAAATGGTATAACAACTCTGGAGAGTGAACTAAAAAATCGGGGGGTGAGACTCGTGCGACATGACGGTGATGTCCTCCTCTCAACAGCACCTGAATATAGTGAGTTGATAGACACAATGATAAAAGAGGAACGTCAACGAGATCTCGGACGAGCTGGAATTGAGACATTGTCTATTATTGCGTACAAAGGTCCAGTGAGTAAAAAAGAAATCGAGTTCATACGAGGAGTAAACTCTGACTATGCATTACGAAGTCTGCTACTTCGAGGACTCGTCGAACAGTCACAAAATGAGACAGATGGCCGGAGTACAGTGTATACTATAACAGCAGATGCACTTCTACATCTCGGACTCAGTCGCATCGAGGATTTACCAGAATACACACAGGTACGCACGGAACTTGCTGTGGTAGATACAGAAATAAAAAACGAGGACAGCGAATAATAATAGTTTATTATATTTGAATGGAAAACGGAGATACATCACAAAAACCAATATCAAAAGGATTACTGATACTCAATATCTGCCTTGTTTTTCTCGTTATTGGAATGATTTTCCTTTTACAGTCTTTGATTAAACCTCGCTCCCAAGCTACTGCACAGAATACTCCGCAACCAACCAAACATGCATTTGATGGTGTGCAGGTACAGGCAAAGGCAGTGTATATCTACGATGTTGCTCATAATGAGGTTTTGTATAAGAAAAATGAAACAAACCAACTTCCTCTTGCATCACTGACCAAACTTATGATGGCACTTGTGGCTCGAGAGGTGTTACCAGATGATACTCGAGTGACGATTCGAACAGAATTTCTCAATGAAGAAGGGGATAGTGGACTACGTCCAAATGAGTCTTGGAAGCTAAAGGATTTGCTCGACTATTCTCTCATCGTGTCATCGAACGACGGTGCTCGTTCTGTAGCATCTGTGATTGGTGCAAAAATATTTAACACGAGTGATTTTGATAGTGCACGCAAGGATTTTGTAGGGAAAATGAATGCACGTGCACAGTCCCTTGGACTTACTCAAACTTATTTTGTAAATGAAACGGGACTGGATCAGGGATCAGTGAGTGGTGGATATGGATCTGCACAGGATTTTGCAGAGCTTCTAAAGTTCATGCTCGAAAAGGATCCGAGTCTTCTCGAGGCAACGAAATACTCAACGGCAACTATCTCTTCTCAAAGTGAGTCGCACAAGGCTCGAAATACGAATACGCTCATCGGACAGATTCCGGGGTTACTTGCTTCAAAAACAGGATACACAACTCTTGCTGGGGGTAATCTCGCTGTAGCGTTTGACGCTGGATTACAGCGACCTATTATTATCGTCGTGCTTGGATCGACACAGGATGGTCGGTTTAGTGATGTGCAGACTCTCGTGAAGGCAAGTCTTGCGTATATTGGAGAGTAGGTAAAAATAAGCTATACTAAAATCTATGTGTGGTATAGCTGGAGTGATAGATATACAAAAAGGTACTCGTGCAAAAAGTACCGAACAGATGATACACGACATGGTCGCGTGCATTGTTCATCGTGGTCCCGATGAGGATGGCTTTTTCGTTGATGAGTCGGTTGGTCTGGGAATGCGACGACTATCAATCATCGATCTTTCTACGGGCAAACAACCAATTACTAATGCAGACGGTACGCTCCTTATATTTTTCAATGGTGAGATTTATAACTACAAAGAGTTGCATGAGGAGCTTGTGGCAAAAGGATATGCGTTCAAAACTCATAGTGATACCGAGGTGATTCTCCATATGTATGAAGCATATGGTTCGCAGATGCTCACTCGACTTCGAGGAATGTTTACGTTTTCTATTTACAATACACAGACAAAAAAGATTTTTCTGGCACGAGATTTTTTTGGTATCAAACCTCTCTATTATATAAAAAAGAATGACTCTGTCTGGGCATTCGGTTCTGAAATAAAAAGTTTCCTTACTCTTCCCGAGTTTATACCGGAAGTTAATGATTCTGCGGTATACAACTATCTTTCATTCCAGTACAACCCATGTGAAGAAACTTTTTTCAAGGGTGTATATAAACTTCCACCAGCGCACTACATGGAGATTGATGGTAATACCGGTAGAGCGCATATCGAAAAATATTGGTCATTTGAATTTGATCCCACGAGCATGCTTCCAGAGACAGGGGTACAGGAAAATAAAACAAAAGAGGATATTTACAATACAATTCTTGATTCTGTTGAACATCATATGATTGCCGATGTGCCTGTCGGATCGTTTCTCTCGGGAGGAGTGGATTCGTCTATTATTGCCGCTCTCATGCAAAAGATTCGAAGTACAGGAAATTCACACCAGAAAATCAAAACATTTACTATTGGGTGGGATACTCTGACTGAAGGAGTGGAGGCAAAGCAAACATCAGATGCTCTTGGCACAGATCACACTGAAATACGAATACATCCAGAGGAGTATTTTGATACTCTACCGAAAGCTGTATGGCATTTTGATGAACCAGTGGCAGATCCTTCTGCGATTGGCCTGTATTTCGTAGCTCGTGAGGCGAGAAAGCATGTGACGGTGGTGCTCTCAGGTGAGGGTGCAGACGAGCTTTTTGGTGGATATAATATTTATCTTGCACCATATGCATATCGCAAAGTTGCTCTCATTCCCAAATTTTTATTGAAACTAGTAACTCAAATATCATTTGAGTTTTGGGGCAAAAACTACATCCGCCGAGCACATGATAGTATCGAAAATTGGTACATAGGAAATGCATCTGTTTTCAAAGAACATGAGGTCAAAGCGCTCTGGAAGGGAAGTCGTCAGGAAAAGTATTCTCTCTCACCACTATATAAACAGGTGACAGGAGTGAGTGACTCAACAAAAATGCAATACGTTGATATCAATACATGGCTTGTTGGAGATATTCTCGCAAAGGCGGATAAAATGACCATGATGAATTCGCTCGAACTTCGTGTGCCATTTCTCGATATCAAAGTGGCGAAACTCGCGCGCACATTGCCGGATAGTTTTAAATGGCGAAATGGTGTGACCAAGTATATGCTTCGAGAGGCTTTTAAATCGATCATTCCAGAGACTACTCGAAATCGCAAAAAGCTTGGATTCCCGACACCAATTAGAGATTGGCTTACCGCAGAGCGTCAACATGAATACACCCTAATTCTCACGAACGAATACATCACAACACACATGAACACAGAGTACATTAGAGGGATGATAGACGATCATATAACAAAAAAGGTGGATAATAGTCGAAAAATATACCTACTCCTCATGCTTGCTTTGTGGTATGATGTGTTTATAAAAAAGAGTTAAGTTACAAAAATCTTTTCGAGTACACATACTTTTTTGGAACATCGCGTAAGGGAGCCTGGCGAACACTTATGCACAATGTACTCATTGGGCACCGGTATAGCAGGAGAGTGAAGTAAGTGTTCACTTCGTTCCCTTATCTGTTTCCAAAAAAGTATGTGTCGAGAAAGGGATTTTTGTAACATTATATGTAATTGTTATGATGATCGACGTAATAAAAGTTGTGGTTCCATCAGTTTTAACCTTTTTCTT
>CAYVMP010000018.1:0-12491 GCA_964452635.1 uncultured Candidatus Saccharibacteria bacterium
ATCGGTGTCAGGTACCGTTTTAAATTTGTGACCCTACGCGGAGTCGCCCTCCGAAAAATCACTTGCCGTCGCAAGTGATTAGCATGACCCTACGCGGAATGTCTCCTTCACCTCTCATGTCGCCGTCGCTCCATTCGGGTTAGGCACCGACTCGCGGTCCCATCTGGTGATGGGAGCCCTCGCTCCGTCGTTCGACTCCGGACGCAAATTTCCAATGTGACCCTACGCGGAGATTCGCCCCTCGACTCAAATTTTTTCGTCAAAAAATTTGGTCTGGGCACCAACTCGCGTCCTGCTTTTACTAAAGCAGGAATCGCTCCGTTGGTTCGACTCCGACGAAATTGTGTCCCACACAATTTCTCGTAGGGTCATGTCCAAAGCAAAACCGCTCTTTCGAGCGGATTTGCTGGCATGACCCTACGCGGAGTCGAACCGCGCTTACAGCCTTGAAAAGGCCGTGTCCTAACCGATAGACGATAGGGCCGATAAATGCACGAGTATTATAGCATTTTTTGTATAAAAGGCAAAAAATGCTAGGATAGCTACATATACATAAATCACGGAAGAGTGGCTGAGTGGTCGAAAGCACACGACTCGAAATCGTGCAGGCCCGAAAGGGTCTCGAGGGTTCAAATCCCTCCTCTTCCGCAAAACAAGGAACAAAATACGAAGTGTTTTGTGACTATGTTTGTGCGAGAAGAGGAGGGATTTGAAAACCGGAGGCGCGAAGCCGATTGCACCAGCAATCGCCGCCGAGGTAGGGTCGTGAAAGTTTTTGAGTGACGACGAAAAAACTATTCCTGACCAAATCCCTCCTCTTCCGCCAATCCGTAGGATTGCGGAAGAGAGTACACTCTGGGAGAGTGTACGTGGGGATTTGAAGCCCGATTGAGATATTTTATGAGTTTACGAAATAAAATATCCAATTGGGGTACTGAAACTGTAAGTTTCAAATCCCTCTCGAGGTAGGGTCGTGAAAGTTTTGTTTTGACGAAAACAAAACTATTCCTGACCAAATCCCTCCTCTTCTCATAAAATTGAGACATTTAACAAAATTTATGCAAGAATAAGTAAACTCTTATAAAAAAATTTATTAAAAAATTGAGAAATATGAATAATTTTGAATCATCTCAATATGAAGAAAATCTTAAAAAAGAAGCTGAACAAGAAATCGGTGAAGGAAAGGCGGTTGCCAACTGGCCAATCGAAAAAGTAATGCGCCAGCTTGTTATAGAAGGAAAACACCTTGATCAAGATACTGTATACGAAACTTTAATTCAACAACTACCAGAAGAAGAAATAGTGCCAAAAATTAAAGAAGATTACACGAGTGAAATTGGAGAACAAATGATAGCCAAGGTCTGTGAGACACTTGGTGATGATTATGTTCGATTATTGATTGATCCATCAATCGGCACAAGAGTAGATGAATTAATTGCATTTGCACAACTAGATACTCAAGAGCGAAAATTTTCAACACCAATGGATTTACGGAGACAATTTAAGGAATCCCTTGGATATAAAAAAGTCTACAGGGTTGCATCACTTACGAAACAAGAGTTAGAAAATGTAAGAGCAAATGGATTTATTGCAAATTATTATCGTAATAGAAATAAAGAAGATATTTTGCTAAACGAAGATGGATACGAAAGTATTGAATATAACCTTACAAATCTTATCGGGAGAGTGAATGTTCACGCTGGTGGATTTGCAACTACTAAAGATTCAATGCTTATAAGTACAAGTGATTTTCCAGAGATGGCACAATATGCAGCATTTGTACAACTCAAAGACAATTGGGCACAAAGAGAAGCATCTGAACAAAAACTTTATTTGATTCCTATAAAAATTGAGGAATTTCGGAATATACGATATGGAAAATATTTGCCACACCACATTGAAGCCTCAGGTACATGGCATAGTGATGAGAAAGACATACCTTACAATGATCCCGGAATTGAATCATTTGTAGAATTTCAAATTGCTCCAAAAAACATCTTGGTAGATGAAATTAAACAAATTGATATAACAAAAATTCCAAATTTTAAGTTTGTTCAAAAAGAAAAGTAGCTATAACCCCTCTTAATGACCATACTCCAGAAAAATGGAATAAACCCGAACCACACACAGCTCTCAATGGTGCCATGACTGCATACAAGCTGTGGATGAAAATTATGAGTAGTTAATTCCTCCTCAATCATTGCCATCCAAAGAAAATTGGTGTACATTGGAAGAAAGTTTTGTGAAAAAACTATACAAAATATGCGCGGTTAGCTCATTTGGTAGAGCGAGTCATTGACGTTGACTAGGCGACAGGTTCGAATCCTGTACTGCGCACCAATGAAAATTCTCAGTATCGAAACGAGCTGTGATGAGACAGCGATTAGTATCGTAGAGGCACAGGGTGGCATACAGACCCCTTCCTTTACTGTACTTGGTAATTCACTCTATTCTCAAATCGAATTACACAAAGAATTCGGTGGTGTATTCCCTATGCTCGCCAAGCGTGAGCATGGCAAAAATTTCACACCACTTCTCCTCCAAACTCTCGCGGAAGCAGGGATGAACACAATCGACACTACCACAGACTACCCAACAGAAACATGGACTAAAGTAGAGGCAATACTCTCGAAAGAAGATGGTGTCTACGAACTACTCAAACCAGCCCTCGAACACATCACCAAACCCAATATAGACTGTATTGTCGTTACTGCAGGACCAGGGCTTGAACCTGCACTCTGGGTCGGCATCTCATGCGCTCTGGCAATCGGGACACTGTGGGGAATTCCTGTTATCCCAATCAACCACATGGAAGGGCATATCGCCTCTATTCTCATGCAAAAAGACAAAACTGAATCAGAATCAGTTGTATTCCCTGCCCTTGCCCTACTCATTTCTGGTGGACACACAGAGATCGTGACCATAGAGACATGGGGCTCATACACAGTCATCGGTCAAACACGAGATGATGCTGTGGGAGAGGCGTTTGATAAAGTTGCTCGTCTCCTCGGGCTCCCATACCCCGGTGGACCACAGATCTCAAAGCTCGCACAGCGCGCACGTGATGAACACATTCCACATGTCGCAGTGTTTCCTCGACCAATGATTACATCGAACGATTTTGATTTTTCATTTTCTGGACTTAAAACATCAGTACTCTACTACTTGAGAGATCATTTTAATGGAGGGGAGACGCTTACTGAAATAGACCGACTCGACATCGCACGAGAGTTCGAGGATGCTGTCGTTGATGTCCTACTCACCAAAACACAGTCCGCACTCGATACGACAAGTGCGCGGACACTCATCATTGCTGGCGGTGTTATTGCAAACACCAAAATCAGAGAAGTATTCCAAACGCTTGAATCGGAATACGCCGACTTAACAGTGAAAATCCCCCTCCACAATCTTGCAACGGATAATGCACTCATGATTGCATGCGCAGGATACATTCAAACAATCCTTCACCCAGAGTTTCTAACAAACCCTCAACCCCAGATTATTGCTCGAGGAAATTTAACACTTGGGTAGAAACCCGAAGCAACGTAAGAAAAAACACTCAGTGCTGAGTGTTTTTTCTTATGAGTATTATTTTTTACTTCATTAAATCAATCTCTTTATTCAATTCCTCGATTGATTTGTTATTTTTTCGTTCACGATACCACATGTAGAGTACAGCAATGAATGCAAGGATGAGTACAAGAATAAACCAGAAGATAAGATTTGATCCGAGTGTTGTACATGCGTTTGTAAATCCAAACGACAGTCCTGTTGGCCATGCAAGCATACCGAACGCAAGATCACGTACACGTTTTCCTGCATTGAACACAGTTGCACTCAACCGTGATGCAAGGCCACGAGTAGAATCTACAGCACCTGCAATTCCACCGGTTAGCGTACTTGTACTCAAACCGACAACATTGTTCTGTATTTCAACTGAACCACCGTTACCAGTTCCCTCTCCATGAGCACCACCTGTCTGTGTGTTCACATCGATACCTGCGTCACGAAGGCTCTGGAAGAATGCTCGGGTTGCATCTATTTCAGCTTGCTGTTGTGTATTTACAGGGAAAGCCATCTTACAATATATTTCGTTTACTTTCTTCTTTGTCAAAATATATGTGTAATCTGTTCCAACATATCCATTGTATCCCCACGGTGTGAGCACATCACTCGCATATCGAATCTGAAATGCATTCGTGTTTGCTATTGTCTGCTCGTCGTAGATACCAGTGATCTGTTGATTTGTGAATCCTTCCAAATCTCTCAAGAAAATCTGTAGTTTCTTAACTTCAATTGGATTGTTGTTGAAATCACGTCGAAGATAATCATAGAGGTAGTAACATGATCCGCCAGTTGAACCACCGCCATTGCCCCCACCTGTTGTTGGATTAATAACAAGTTCCTTACCTACAACTGTCCGTACACCATCAGATGAGATTGGTCGGAAGTAGTATGTTTTACCTGACTGTATGAGTATTGCCATGCCGTGTGCAGTAAGAAGTGGACTTGAAACTGTATCCGTACTCTGTGTATATCCATAGTTAGTATCTGTGCCAAGTGTTGGCTGTGATACAAGACCGTACACAACACGTCGATTTGCAAGCACATTTGTATTCCATGTAACCATTGCGATACCAGAAACTGTTTGTGTTACTTGTTCATTAAATATAGTGAGACTTGGATTGATAGGGCCATTGCCTCCGCCTCCGCCACCACCGCCCCCACCTCCACCTCCGCCACCACAGTTTGAAGTACAACCTGTTACAACAGGAGTATTAACTGTTACATCAACTGTAGTTGTATTGTCTGTTGGTGTTGGATCGTTTGTAGTAGACGACGTAGTCGCTGTGTTTGTAATTTTCTGTCCCTCAGTACCAGATTTGATAGTTGCTACAAGTGTAAGAACTGTAGATGAACCGTTTGCCATACTTCCAATAGTCCACGCACCTGTTGTTGTACTATATGTACCAAGTGTTGATGTTGCTGAAACAAGTGTCAGTGTAGATGGCAATACATCCTGAGCAGATACAGATTCAGCAGTATCTGGACCATTGTTTACGACTGTGATTGTGTATGTCACTGTATCACCAACATTTGCAGTACTTTTATCTACAGTTTTAGTTATTTTAAGATTAGCTTGTTTAGCTGGAGTACCTCCTCCACCACCAGTCTGAACAGTAATGGTCAAATTTCGAGTATCATTACCACATGAATTCTGTGCAATAAGACCAATTGTGTATACACCAGCGTGTGCTATCACACCACTCACTGTGTTTGTGGTTGTTGAAAATGTTACTCCTGCAGGTAGTGTAGATGTCGATACTGAGAATACAAACGGAGTTGTTGTTGCTGGAGAACTTGTTGCACTCAACACATAACTAAATGATTGTCCTTCTGTCACAGTCAATGTAAGTGGAGATGAAATCTGTGGAAGTACACACTGTGGTGCAGGATTATATGTTGTATACATCACAACCATTCTATCTCGGTTACTTGCATCAAGAATAATCTGTCCGTCTGAGTTTACGTTTCGAGATGAATCATCTGATGTTGTTGCATTGAACAATTCAGGACTGTATGGGAAGAAGTCGAATACGTTGTTGATAGGCTGAGTTACACCTTCGTTAAATTTTGATGTATTCCATCGGAGTGATGCAGCTTCTGCGACACCATTGTAATAATATGTACCGAATGGAAGATTGTCGACAGTCTGACACTGAACATCATTTACTCCAAGAATTATTTTTGCATTTGGTACAAATGATGTTGTAACAAATGTTTTTGATGTAATCGTTGAATCAGTAATAGATGTTGTTGATGCAAGTCTGAATTTAAACATTCCAAATGGCAAACCATCTGATGTAGTTGCGATTGTATTGTTTGCATCTGCAAATACTGTACAGAATTTGATTGATCCTGTAGTTGGGCCACCACCTCCGGGTGTCGTTACCACAACCTGTCGTGTTGTAGATGCACTCAAACCTCCTGAGTCTGTCACAGTGTATGTGAGTGTGTATGTACCGGGTGTTGTTGTAGATACTGTACCAGTACGAACGATGTTAGCAGTGATGTTTCCATCTTCTTGATCTTGTGCTGTTGCACCGGGGTCGATGAAGATATCGCCTGTATTTACTTGTGCTGGATTAGCTCCTACAAGTGTAATAACTGGAGGATGATTGACCACTCCACCATGTGTACAAAACTGACCTGAGGCATCGATAAAACCTGTGCCATTATTTAAATAGAATAGCCAATTAAAAACAACAGGTGCTGGTGGATGTCCATACAGGTTACTATCGAGAAGCACACGAGGAGCATTTCCATACCATGCATCTATTTGTGCCATACAACCAGGAATACTTGATTCAATTGTTGTTGATGCTCCAGCTTGTATTACTTCTGTACCTGAGAAAAATTCTTGGTGAGAAAGCACTTGATCAAACATTTTGTACACAGAAAGACTGAGGGGAAATGTACAACCTGTTTGATTGTCAACATGAAGGGTAGCATATCCTGTTGTGGTACTAAGACTGATATGTGATGTAATGGCATATTTACTATATGCATTCAAAAATTCCTCAACTGTCATAGAAACATTATTTGCACAGTATTGATTTGTTGTCGGAGGTACAACCGGAGCAGGATTCACCACAACCTGTCGTGTTGTAGATGCACTCAAACCTCCTGAGTCTGTCACAGTGTATGTGAGTGTGTATGTACCGGGTGTTGTTGTAGATACTGTACCAGTACGAACGATGTTAGCAGTGATGTTTCCATCTTCTTGATCTTGTGCTGTTGCACCGGGGTCAATGTAGAGTGTTCCAATAGTTGTAGATGCTGGATTCATACCTACGAGTGTGATGACTGGAGGGTGGTTTGTTGGAGTAACTACTGGAGGAATAACTGGTGTAATTCCACAATCAACACCTGTCCCATCTGTAATAAGAGATAGTTTGTATAGAAGTCCAGCTGGATTACTCTCTGCTGTTGAACTTGCGACTCCCCAGTTCTTAACTGTAAAGGACAAAGTGTTTGTCCCTGAGTGAAGGAGTGGTGATACATCAATAGTGTGTCTATTTGCTTCAAGATAGTTAAATTCACTTGAATCACTCGACACAAGCACTCCGTTTACTGAGGCAGTATAGCTATTGTCAGCCGCGAGGAACAAAATACCACTCTCAATACGTGATGTTGTTGCAATAGTGAATGTTTTTGTAAAGGTTTCAGTCTGATCAACAAGAGAGTTTGTTACGAAATATGTCTTCCAAATCCATGTTGCACCTGGAATGTATGATGTCCATAGAGGATGTCCAGAGTATGTAGCGACAGCATTACCCCCACTCAGTACTTGGTTTGTTGTATCACTGACAATATCAAATGCACACTGAATAGGTGCTGGAGTTGGCAAAGGATTCACCACAACCTGTCGTGTTGTAGATGCACTCAAACCTCCTGAGTCTGTCACAGTGTATGTGAGTGTGTATGTACCGGGTGTTGTTGTAGATACTGTACCAGTACGAACGATGTTAGCAGTGATGTTTCCATCTTCTTGATCTTGTGCTGTTGCACCGGGGTCAATGTAGAGTGTTCCAATAGTTGTAGATGCTGGATTCATACCTACGAGTGTGATGACTGGAGGGTGGTTTACAGGAGTTGGAGTTGGGTTACATGTTGCTGGATCAGTCGAAGTTATAGCGAGTTTAAAAAGCACACCTGCTGGGTTTGTGTAGACAGTCGTTGCAAGTGGGTGTGTAAGGTTTGTTACTGCAATCGAAAGTGTGTTTGATCCAGCATGTAGATACTGTCCAATTGAATATGTTTTTTTATTTTCATCTTTGTATGTATTTCCATTTGAATCACTTCCAACCTGAACACCGTTTACCAACACAACATGAGTGTTGTCAGTTGCGAGTGTAAGAGTTGCGTCAGAAACCTGTGCAGTAGAAGAGAGTGTAAAATCTTTTACGAATACTTCTGTTTTCACAGAGAGTGGATCTGCAACGTAATACGAAGACCAAATCCATGTTGCACCTGGGATCTGTGCTGTCCAATCTTGATGACCAGAATATGTAACAACAGCATCGCCACCACCCACGACGTGCACTGTCGTATCACTCACGTATGTAGTCACAGTTGCAGGACATGAATTCACTGATTCTGCAGAGACATTCTGTGCTGAAAACAGCACAAACAGTGACGCAATGAGGATTCCAAATGTTCGTATATTTTTGGTCATAATAATTTTGGGTGATAAATAAAATAATTTCTAAATGTGCCAATATATTACACTTAATTCTTATTTGTGTCAATAGAATCATAATATCACAACACAAAAAATACCTATATTTCTAGCCATTTTATATTTTATGTCTTTTATATAAAAAAGTGTGTCTTTTATATAAATTTAATATGCGTGTTAGTATGTCTTTTTTAAATTTTAATATTTAAAGGACATATTTATTATCAAGGACTGTCCTTTAAACAAACGCTTAGGGAGAAAAATTACCGAAAAAATGTGCTGTGTGGTATTCTATATATATGAACGAGATTTTCTTACAACCATATAATGCTCAATCGACCGAAGATCGGATTTACAAACTCTGGCAGGACAGTGGTTTCTTCAATCCAGACGTGTGTATTGAGCACGGCATTACAAAACCAGATGCCCCTTATTTCTCAATCGTACTCCCCCCACCGAATGTAACGGGAACATTACATATGGGAAGTGCGTACATGATTGCACTCGAAGATATCATGGTTCGATACAACCGAATGCAAAAGAAAAAAACTCTCTGGATTCCCGGTACAGATCATGCCGCAATAGCAACACAATCAAAAGTTGAGAAAATAATTCAAAAAGAGGAAGGGAAAAATCGTCACGATTTAGGACGAGAAGTATTTCTAGGGAGAGTAGAGAAATTTGCACAAGAGAGTCACGACACGATTGTATCCCAAATAAAAAAAATGGGGGCTTCGATAGACTGGTCTCGCGAAGCCTTTACACTGGATACGCAGAGAAATCACGCTGTGAAAACTGCGTTCAAGAAAATGTATGACGACGGTATCATATACAGAGGTCAAAGAATCGTTAACTGGGACCCAAAGGGTCAAACAACTATTTCCGATGATGAGATTGTATACGAGGAACGTAAGGCAATGTTATATACATTTAAATACTCACACGACTTCCCCATCGCTATTTCAACAACACGTCTAGAAACAAAGGTCGGTGATAGTGCTGTCGCTGTACATCCAGATGATACTCGATATAGTCACTACATTGGACAAACATTTGAAATAGAAAACTTTGTCGGTGAAAAACTGTCTATCAAAATAGTCGGGGATACGGCAGTTGATCCGGAGTTTGGAACGGGTGCACTTGGAGTTACCCCCGCTCATAGCAGTATTGACTGGGACATAGCAGACCGAAATGAACTACCTATAAAACAGGTGATTAATGAGTATGCAAAAATGACAGTTGAATCCCCTCTTCTTTCTGGTAAAAAAGTAACAGAGGCAAGAGAAATTGTAGCAGAGTGGTTACGAGACAACTCACTCATGCTCGAGGAAAAGGAAATTGACCAGAACGTTTCGACTGCGGAAAGAACAGGGGGGATCATAGAACCACTTCCAAAACTTCAATGGTTCATAGATGTAACCAAGGAATTCCCATATCCACACACAGAAATGCCTCACGTAAAACAAGGAGAAATGATAACGCTCAAAAAGCTCATGCTCTCCGTAGTTGAGAACAGTGACATTGCTATACTCCCTGATCGATTTGAAAAAGTCTATACGCATTGGATAGAAAACCTTCGAGATTGGTGTATTAGTCGACAAATCTGGTACGGACACAGAATACCTGTCTGGTACCGCGGGGAAGAAGTATACTGTGGGATAGATGCTCCATCGGGTGATGGATGGGAACAGGATTCTGATACACTCGATACATGGTTTTCATCTGGCCTATGGACATTTTCAACTCTTGGATGGCCAGAGAAAACAAAAAATTTTGATACATACCACCCGACCACAATACTCGAAACCGGTTACGATATATTATTTTTCTGGGTAGCTCGCATGATACTCATGAGTACGTATCTTGTGGGACAGATTCCATTCCGTACCGTGTATTTGCATGGTCTTGTACGTGATGCACAAGGTAATAAAATAAGTAAATCACTTGGAAACAACATTGACCCCGTAGATGTGGTAGATAAATTTGGAGGTGATGCTATTCGCATGGCGCTCATAGTTGCTGTCGGACCGGGAAATGACAGTAAAATATCTGATGATAAATTTAAAGCATACAAACTCTTTGCAAACAAACTCTGGAATATCACACGTTTCGTACTCTCAAATACTGACAGCAACACATCAATACAAAACCTCACACCAGAAGCTCTACACCCTGAGGATAATGCACACATACAGGAACTCGAAACTCTTGTGCAAGATATAACATCAGATATGGAAACATATCGTTTCTATCTTGCTGGAGAAAAGTTGTACCAATACACATGGCACACCTTTGCAGACAAAATAATAGAAGAATCTAAAGCACGCCTATCTCACGAGGACGCAAGTATACGACAGTCGGCACAATACACACTCAATCATATTCTTAAAACAGTCCTTGTACTCCTTCACCCATTCATGCCATTTATTACAGAGGAAATATGGTCACATATCCCGCATGAAGACAAAGCCCTTCTTATGGTCACAGACTGGCCACGTCCGCAGGTATAGCAGATATAATAGTACGTAAAATTAATCACACATGCTCTCGTTCATTCACACATATCCATTAGTACTCGCCCCACTCATCGGAGTGTTGCCTGCTCTCGTTTGGTTATGGTTTTGGCTCAAGGAAGATATTCACCCCGAGCCACATCGCATGATTACCCTTTCTTTTCTAGGAGGAATGATTGCTGTGTTTGGAGTATTACCTCTACAGAAAATTGTGTATGTATACGTTCAGCACAATGACACACTTGCCTTCATGCTCTGGGCAGGAATTGAAGAGATTTTGAAATTTCTAGCAGTGTATCTTATTGCTCTCCGAACCCGTGCAAACGACGAACCTGAGGATAGTATTATTTACATGATAGTCTGTGCACTTGGATTCGTCTCTCTCGAAAACACATTGTTTGTAATTGATCCAATACGAAGTGGCAATATCACCGAAAGCATTGTCACTGGTAACTTGCGGTTCATTGGGGCATCCCTCGTACACATCATCTCATCGGCAACCATAGGTATATTCATGGCTATTTCTTTCTATAAAAACAGAGTCCATCGATGGGCATACACCGCAGTCGGAGTTATCCTTGCTATAGCATTGCACACTGCGTTTAATTTATTTATAATGAGTGAACCAGACAAGAACATAATATTTATTTTCGGTAGCGTGTGGGTAGGTATTATTATCATTCTTTTGTTGTTCGAAAAGATAAAAAATAGTTATAACTGATATTTATATTACATCTATATGAAAGATAATCGCTCTTTTTTTGAAAAATTAACAGGTGTTGTCAAAATGGACGACATCGACGATACAGAGGAAACTCTGCCTACTCCGCCGAGTCGCAAGACTCTATCATATACTCAACCTACACCATCATCCGACACTGATTGGATGGAAGAAGAAGTTGAGGAAGGTCAGCTCACTGTTGATGTCTACCAGACACCGACAGATATCATCGTCAAAACAATGGTTGCGGGAGTACGCCCAGAAGATCTCGACATCTCCATCACCCGAGACATGGTTGTAATCAAGGGCAAACGAGAAACTGAGCGGACAGTCAAAGATGAGGATTATTTTCACCAAGAACTCTATTGGGGTACATTTTCTCGCACCATCATGCTTCCTGCAGAAATAGAAGTGGAGGAGTCAGAAGCAGTTGAAAAACACGGCCTCCTCGTCATCCGCATGCCAAAAATCGATAAACACAAACAAACCCGTCTCAAAGTAAAAGGGTAATTAGGAAGGACAAAAGAAAAGGCGCAGGACAGAGTCCCCGCCTTTTCTTTTGTTTACAAATTTTTAGAATTTAAAACTCAAACAAATGTGCCGAGACCCAGGGTCGAACTGGGGACCTATTCCTCTTCAGGGAAGCGCTCTACCAACTGAGCTATCTCGGCATATGGATATACAGACCTATTGCTGTACATCCTGAAAATTTTTCAATGCACTCTCTACTTGACTTGAGAAACTAGTCTTTGCGCCACCGTACGCACCACTAATCGCATCTATGTACGGCTGAATAATATAGTACGCTCCAACTGCACTTCCGATAATAAATACCCAGTACAAAATGCTCATAAAGCGTCCGAAACGCATTGAACGCTGTATTCCACGCAATATCTCATTATTTTCCTCTGATAATGCAACTGATCGTTGCAACAATTCCTTTTCCTCTGGTGTCATGGGTATAGTATACCAAAAATAAATAGAAAACAATATCTCTGTGTCATTGGCAGGAATC
>CAYVMP010000019.1:0-11292 GCA_964452635.1 uncultured Candidatus Saccharibacteria bacterium
CGAACCCCCGACAGTGCTTTTGGAGAGCGCTGTTATACCACTTAACTAATCTCCCAATATCATCAAATACTACATAATTTTTGGATATTAAGCAAAAGACTCGACTTGTGCCGAGTCTTCAAAAAATTACTCAGGATTGCTGTTGTTACGGACCTTCATTCTTGTCTTGCTCCTGTGCAATAACGAATAAATCATAAAAGGTTTTTACTTTGAGAGAAAGACTGCGTCGAACTCCTTCGGGATTCATACCTCGAACAAAACAATCCTCTTTTATTTGGCTGATTAACCAATCCCTACTTTTCTGTTCAGCTTCCCTTTCCTTTTCCCTTTTTTCCTCTTCCTCTTTCTTCATTTTCCACTCATTTACTCTTGATATTACCCCAGCCCTACTCCTTAATCTAATACGTCGTACCCCTAGCCTCATGATAATATACACCTCCTAGAGCACAGACTATTCTAAAACCACACATAAGTCAAAACATCACCGATACTGGTGATGTTTTGTATAGAATGTACTATTTCTTTGCTTCCTTAAAAGCCACTCGTTTGCGGAGTTTTTTACTATACTTTTTGAGCTCGATTTTTCGCTCGACTTTTTTCTTGTTTTTCTTTGTCCAATAGACTTCTCCAGTCTCCTTGTTTTTGATTTGTATCAATCGGTCTTGTGACATATGTTTATATTTAGTCTTCACAGTCTACCAGAAAGCAGAAAAAAGGCAAATTGCCAATATATGATTTGTCTTTATTGCACAGAGACTATACCATATAGAACGGAGGTTTCCATGAAGCTTTTAGTTGTTTTTTTGGGGTTTACAACCCTGTTGTTTTCGAGAAAAATTCCCGAAACTGAGGCGATGAAAAAAAGGATTCAATGGGTTGACATTGGGTGTCCCTTCTCGGGACGACAAGGACGATTCGTCCTCGATGCACAGGTTAAGATCGAAGTTCACAAAGGTAAGGTGACCAAAATCACCTTCAAGAAAAGACTTCACCCTGTGTTCGAGGTTGAAATAGTAGATAAAGTAAAGAAATGGAGGTTCATCCCAGAGAAAAAGAAATGGAATACGACCATCCATTTCAAAAAAACATGTTCCCTATTTGAATTTGAAACAAAACCACGAGTATACCTCGTGGTTTGTTTTTTGGTGCGCTGTTTGGGACGATATCTAAATGGAATTGATTAGTATATGAAAGGCCACTCATTGCTAAGTGGCCTTGCCCGATTTTCTCTCGACTAACTTCTTGGTGATGGTGCCCGCCTTGTAATATTAGGCTCATGGACTCTACCATCTGCGCTTTACTCATCGGGTGTCGGTGCATTTTTTTCTAGTGGCATAGCACCTTTGCCGAAGCCGTTTCTCTGTCACAGAAAAATATAATCTCGTGACAGAAAAGTCTTGCTCATGTGAGAACTCTGATATTGAGTCCTCTTCGACTTTAGCTATTTAGGATAGCTACACCCTTATGACCTTGTCAGTCACCGACCCCATCATGTGATGGGATCAGTTCTAAAAGGGGTATTCCCCCGGACGAAGATAATTTTATCATTCTGGAACAGATTATACACCTAATCATGTTATTTGTCAAGCACATAGGGATGCATAGTTGTTGTGCGTCGGGAGGGACTCGAACCCCCGGAGGCCGAAGCCGTCGCGTTTACAGCGCGATGTAATTGCCACTATACGACCGACGCATATTTGGATATATACGACTGTATCATACTTTTGATCTCTAGTAAAAGCTTTTTATCATGATATCTCACATGAATCATTCCGTATTCCATTTTTCTTCCTTCTATTTTGAAATCAGAACGTACATATGGTTTTGAAAATTGTTCTTTTGGAATTTTTGTTATTTTGCTCCAAAAACTTATAAGTGTATCTATATTTTGATCTGAGTAACAATATAAATAGACTCTAAATTTACTTTCTTGTGGTTTAAAAACTGACCTAACAAAAATTAAAAACAACTTAATCATTGATGGATCACTATTCGCAAAATCAACAGTAGAATTTGAATCTTGTCCTTTGTAACCCTCTGCCCAATACAACATTGTGCCGATTGATGCCAGTTCTTTTAGATATTGTGTTTTTAGTTCTTGTTTTTTGAAAGAAAGCGGTTTATTGAAAAATTTTGCTTTCTGAGCATCTTTGCGGGATCTTTTTGGTATTGAATTTCGCTTTATAAATGATTCTATAGCATCCAATGAGACTCCCATTTTTTTAGAAACATCCTTAATGCTTAGTTTTTCATTCAAATATAATTTTTCGATAATTGGCAACTTATCCTGAGAAATTTTTGGTTTAGGTGACATAAACCAATTATATAATAATACCAACGTCTTTTGCAATTGGGTTATCCTACCATACTCTCTGATGTGAGGCTAGATGACACGAATGATCCATTGCGACGACCCTTCTTCACGTCGAAGAGATACTCACCATTTTTCATATCAACAGTGATCGAACCTCCTTTCATGAGTCCCTTCCCTACCATGAGCGTTGCGATTGGTGTCAGTATTTTATTCTGAATGAGACGCTTAAGTGGTCGTGCTCCGTACTGTGGACTGTATCCTTCACGTCCAAGATGCTCATAGACAGCAGGTGTCACGGTGAGTGTGATTTCCTTCTGTGCCAAACGCTCTACGACGATTGCGACTTGCAACTTCACGATTTCAGCGATTGCTTCCTTGCTCAAAATATCAAACACAATAATCTCATCGAGACGATTGAGGAATTCTGGACGGAAATGCTCTTTGAGTGCGTCGAGAACTTTAGTTTTCGCCTCAGCATAGTTTGCCTTATCACTTGTATCCGACGCGAAGCCGATTTTCTCCATTTTGTCGATATATCGTGCACCGATGTTTGATGTGAGGATGATCACTGTGTTTCGGAAATTCACACTGCGACCCTTTGCATCAGTAAGTTTTCCATTGTCGAGCACTTGCAGGAGAATATTAAACACTTCTGGATGTGCCTTTTCAATCTCATCGAAAAGAATCACTGAGTATGGTCGATGTCGTACCTGTTCAGTGAGATTTCCACCCTCCTCGTATCCAACATACCCAGCTGGAGCACCGATGAGTTTCGATACACTGTGTTTCTCCATGAACTCTGACATATCAACACGAATGAGCGCCTTATCATCATCAAAAAGAAATTCTGCGAGTGCCTTGGTCAGTTCAGTTTTACCAACACCTGTTGGTCCGAGAAATAGGAATGAACCAATCGGACGGTTTGGGTCTGCAATACCTGCACGTGAGCGTTTGATTGTGTCTGCAATCTTCTGTACTGCCTCTGTTTGGCCGACAATGCGGTTTTTGAGCACAATATTCATACGATTGAGTTTCTCTGCTTCCTCCTCGAGCATACGAGTAACTGGAATACCGGTCCATTTTGATACAATCATCGCGATATCATTTTCAGTAATCTGTTCATTCAAAATCTGTCGAGAACTCTGAAGTTTCTTGAGTCGTTTACTCTTTACTTCTAAATCCTTTTCGAGTCCCGGAATCATGCCATATCGAATCTCGGCAGCACGCGACAAATCAGCAGTGGCTTCTGCCTTCTCAGCTTCTCTTCGAAGTTCTTCGAGTTGTTTCTTGATGGCCTTGATATCCGCTACAGTCTCTTTTTCATTATTCCATTTGAGCTCTATCTCACCTGTCTTTTCTTTCAAATCTGCGATTGACTCGTCAATAACTTTGACACGAGCTTTTGATTTCTGATCTGTTTCTTTCTTAAGGGCCTCACGCTCTATTTCCAATTTAACAATCTTAGAATGTGCCTCCTGCAACACAGGTGGCATATTTTCAAGCGCGATTTTAAGATACGATGCGGCCTCATCAATCAAATCGACTGCCTTATCAGGCAAAAATCTATCAGTAATATACCGAGACGAGAGATGCACAGCCGCGACGATCGCCTCATCGGTAATGCGCACACCATGATACAGTTCGTATTTCTCTTTCAACCCACGGAGGATTGTAATCGCATCATCGACTGACGGTTCATTGACATACACAGGTTGGAATCGACGTGTAAGAGCGGGATCCTTTTCGATGTGTTTCTGATATTCCTTGAGTGTTGTTGCACCGATTGCTCGCAACTCTCCACGAGCGAGCGCAGGTTTGAGCATGTTTGACGCATCGAGTGACCCCTCTGCAGCACCAGCACCGACGATAGTGTGTATTTCATCCACGAAAAGAATAACTTTCCCATCAGACTTCTCTACTTCCTTAAGAATATTTTTTAGTCGCTCCTCGAACTCTCCACGGTATTTAGTACCTGCGACAAGGAGACCGAGGTCGAGAGATACGAGTTCTTTGTCCTTCAAAGATTCTGGCACATCACCAAGTGACATGCGTATTGCAAGTCCTTCGACAATAGCGGTTTTACCCACACCAGCCTCACCAATGAGAATTGGATTGTTTTTTGTACGACGAGAGAGAATCTGAATGATACGAGAAATCTCTGTGTCTCGCCCAATCACCGGATCAAGTTTGTTCTGTAATGCGAGTTTAGTCAGTGATCGAGTATATTTAGAAAGTGCTTTAAATTTTTTCGGAGCAGAAGATTCGCTTGTTTTCGTACTTCGTAACTCCTCAAGCACGGTGATAACAGACTCACGATCAATCTTAAACTTTGAGAGCAAATCTCGCGCTGGAGATGGTACGGTAATAGATGCGAGAAACAAATGTTCTGTTGACACGAACTCGTCTTTCAACTCTGATGCGATTTTCCCTGATGACTCGATAACACTCGCAAGTTCTGGTGTGAGATATATCTGATATGATGCAGAGAGTGTCTGTCCCGCCTCACTTCCCTCTATTGCATCGAGAACAGAATCAGTGAGAAGAATAGTATCGATATCCATTTTGTCCAAAATAGACGGCACAATACTCTCCTCTTGCAAAATGAGAGCAGTGAGGAGATGGAGTGGATTAACATGGTTCTGTCCACGTTCAATAGCAAGCTCATGTGCCTTGCGAATCGCCTCCTTTGCTTTAGTTGTAAAATGATTAAATGGTGGCATATATTTTATTATAGGAACCACTAATTATACTCTATTTTTGGCACAAGTCAATGATATTTTATGGCTCAATGAGTTGATTTAATTCTTTTTTCAGAATAACTGACGGGGTGAATGATTTTGATATATTTTCCGAGAGTTTGATACCCACAATATCCCCCGAAAGGTTAAACAATGGACTACCACTTACAGTATCCCTAGTAACTACATCGGTATCAATGCCAGATACGTACTTTACACTAGACGTAGCTGTGTTTATTTCTTTCATACTAAAGGATGTAACACGACCAACTCCGACTGCATTCTGATCTTCCCCACCGAGAGCAACGACACTCTGTCCGAGCCGAGGTTCAACATCTGCAAATGTCGCGGGTACAAATGTAAATGATTTGACCAATGCAGGTTTCAAAATTTTAAAAATAATGAAATTTGTTTTTTTATCAACACCAATTGGGTTGAGCTCTATATCAGTACCATCAGAAAATGTTCCGACATATGTATTTCCAGCAGTGATAGTGTGTCGCTCTGCAACTACACTTCCGTCCTTGGTTGCAATCAATCCCATGCCGTAGAAAGAAGATGCCTGTGTGAATGCATCCCTCTCCTTGATACGAACGATGCTTTTGAGATTTTTGTTTATTGAATCCATCACCAAATCCTCTTCCTTGACCACTACTGTCGTCACTTCCTTTTCACGTGGAGATGAGAGGATGCTCGTCGGTGTCACCTGCTGGATTGTTTTCTCCACAACCTGATTGATGGTTCGCGTCACCTCAATCGGTGCGGACTGGAGAAGTGAGAAGGTCATAATGCCTGTGGCAATGGACGTCACAAAGCTCACAAGAAGCGTCAGGAGAACGAATTGGTTTTTATTGAGATCTTCCATATAAAATATTCTATCATATATTCTTACCTACACAAAAAACACAAATGGGTGTAGAATTGACGATATGGAATCACCAAAACTATATACACTCGAACACCCAGATGATCCGAAAAAAAATACAGGTCATACAGAAAGAAAATTAGATACATTTCCAAAAACACACGAGTCAGATAGAAATGAGAATCTAAAACGAGCACAGCAAGAGTTACTCACTGACGAAGTGTACGAACAATTTTTAAAGGCGATTACTAAAATCGATACCACTAGAAATTCAGGTGGCTTTGTTGATGTTGAAAATTTATTTATTACAACACTCCAAGACCTCCCTGATACAGATATTGATTCGGTGATACGACAATTTAATATAGGTTTCAAACGATTTGTCTCAGAACACGGAAATAAATATAAAGTTACTGATGATTTGAGACGTAAAATTTTTGAAAATGATTTAAAAAAACATTTTGCAACTCGAGAAGTTGCTGGGAACATCCACCCAAATAGTATAAAAAATGTAATTGGTTTCATACGTTCTCGCAAACAACTCCTCGGTGCAGAACCATCTCAACATTATGAACTGTACTCAGAAAGTGCTCTTGATGCTCAATACAAAATAGACCTCATTGAATGTTTATTCGAAGAAACAGTAGAAGGTGCACAAATTGAGACGATGAATCTTATCCAGATTAAATCAAGTGAGCCGGATGCAGAAGAGAAAAGAAAAATAGTAGAGAGGCATCGTGACTGGGTGGAGAGAAAAATGATGAGTTCAAGTGATTTGACGGCAGAATTTGAAACTGACCTCCCTGAAAATACTACAATCGAAAGACTCACAAAAAATTTTGAAGATGTTCAACTTATATTACTCGAACTTCTCACTGACCCAGAGAAAGCGAGTGAATCAGTGGTTGATGAGTTTATTTCGGGATTACATCTTGACGATCTGACAAATAAACAAAAAGCATGGTTACTTCGCAAACATGCATCTGTACTCCAAGACGAGATTACTGCATGTGTTAGCGAAGGAATCATTTCAGAAGAACAAGCAGATGCCATCATCCAAAGGATTAAAATGCTTGAATCTCGATACAGAGCAAAAATAAATATACCTGAGCACACAATGCCAATCAAAAATGTCTATTCAATCATCGCGATTGGAGGGAAAATCATACATCAGGAGCGGATATTTGGAGGAGAAGCTACAGGTGATCGAAAACAAGACCGACTCGTAAAATATAATTAGAAACAAATCAGTACTTGCAAATATTTTTATTTAATTGTATAATATAATAAGTATGTTGAAAAAAATAACATCCAGTGGCGAAAAAACCACTGGAGGAAAAGTTGAAGAATTTCTCAATGCCCGTCTGATAATTTTTCGAAATCTTGTCAGACGAGTACTGAAAAAAGAAGTCACTCTCGAAGAAGCTCGAAAAGAGCTGAAAAAGGAGTGATGACCGCCGGTGGGACGTGTGTTCCTCGGCGGTTTTTATTATTTAGAAAATTCTATTTTACTACCTTCTTTAGTGCTTCGACAAGAGCATCGATATCTTCACGTGTGGATTCACGACCGAGAGTGAATCGAAGACTCGACTCGGCACAGTTTCGTCTCCCGAGAGATTCAATGACATAAGACGACGAGTCCTCCTTGAGAGTGAGGCATGATGACGAATATGACACAGCGAAGCCGAGAACATCGAGCGATATGACAGCAAACTCAGCATCAAGATTGGGGAAACAAATGTTTATATTATTCGGAAGTCGATCAGTGTGGGAACCATTGAGAGTTGATCCAGAAAATGTTTCAAGAATTTTTGAAATACCATAATCTCTCAGATCTCGAAGTCTCTCTCCCTCACTCTCTCGGAGTGAGCTCGCCTGTACACACGCGACACCCATACCAACGATTGCGGGTACATTTTCTGTGCCACTTCGAACTCTTCCCTCCTGCCCTCCACCGTGAGCAATCGGTTTGAGGATGGTACCGTCTCGCACATAGAGTACACCGATACCTCGTGGGCCGTACATTTTAATACCATCGAGCGTGAGGAGGTCGACACTCTGTTTGAGCACATGCAACTCTACATACAGACCCGCCTGACTCGCATCTGTATGAAAATACGGATATTCGGTTTTCTGTGTATGTCTCCACTCCTTAATAACCCGACCAATATCATGAATCGGTTGTACTGTACCAATTTCATTATTTGCATACATCACCGTCACGAGTACTGTATTTTCTCGAAGTGCATCTCGAATATCCTTTGGAGACACGATCCCCTCCTCCGAAACAGGTATGTACGTAACTTCACCACCATTTCGCTCTATATCTCTGCACACTTCGAGTATTGAAGGGTGTTCAATCACCGTAGTGATGATGTGAGGAATAAATGACGTATCTCCCCGATGGAGTGCAGACATTCGAGCAGTCTCCACCACGCCGAGAAGTGCGAGGTTGTTGGATTCTGTCCCACCAGATGTAAAAACGATTTCCTTTTTCTGTGCACTCAAAAAGTCAGCGACCTGCCCGCGTGCAAATGAGACTGCCTCCTTGGCAGAGAGCGCCTCTGTGTAGAGTGCAGAGGGATTTGCCCAGTTATGCATCCCCTGATCACCACTTTCCATCCATGGTCGGATTGCATCCATGACTTTTGGTGATACTGGGGTGCTTGATGCATAATCAAGAAATATTCTCTTTTTCTGTTCTCCTTGGTTTTTTACCATACCAAAACGATACCATAATTTTGCAAAATGCGGAATTTAATGTACAATGTGCGCATGAATATAAACCCACTGTATATTACATATGCACTGATTGGTGTAACCGTAATTTTGAGTGGTTTAGTCATTCACCTTGAAATAAAAGTCAGACGTCTTCTCGCTGGCAAAAACGCACAATCACTCGAGGACACCATTGTCTCTGTTCACAAAAAACTCGATATGCTTTCAGAGTTCCGAAAGGATTCACTCGCATACTTTACTGATATCGAAAAGAGACTACGAAGAAGTGTACAGTCTGTTGAGACGGTACGTTTCAACCCCTTCAAAGGAACAGGTGATGGTGGAAACAATAGTTTTTCAACAGCACTCATTACAGAAGAAGGTAATGGTGTCATCATCACCGGCCTCTATTCACGAGACAGAGTGAGTATTTTTTCAAAACCACTTCGCACATTTTCAAGTGAATTTGAACTTGCAACCGAAGAAAACGACGTTCTTGAAGCAGGACGGAAAAACATTCAAAAATAATTTATTCTCTTAACACACATCTCGATAACAATAATCGAGGTGATACACGCACCATGTCCGAACACACCAACACCACAGAGAGACCACCGATTATTGCCATCATGGGGCATATTGACCATGGCAAATCAACTCTTTTGAGCTTCATTCGCAAAAGCCTCAAACCTCTCAATGAGGCCGGTGGTATCACCCAGCACGTATCCGCATACGAAGTTGTGCACACTGGAGCGGATGGTGTCGCTCATCCGATTACATTCATCGATACACCGGGACACGAAGCATTTTCAGGGATTCGTTCACGAGGTGCTCGTGTTGCAGATGTCGCCATACTCGTGGTCTCAGCTGAAGACGGTGTAAAGCCACAAACCATCGAGGCATATAAAGCAATCACATCTTCCGACACACCATGTATCATCGCAATCAATAAAATCGACAAACCAAGTGCCGATATTGAACGCACAAAGATGAGTTTGACCGAACACGAAATATACATCGAAGGATACGGTGGAGATATCCCTTTTGTTCCACTCTCTGCAAAAACTGGTGAGGGTGTACCTGACTTGCTCGATATGATTGTGCTCGTATCAGAAATGTCAGATCTTCGCGGTGACCACACGAAACCAGCTCAGGGCATAGTCATCGAAAGTAACCGCGATGAACACAAGGGTATCTCAGCGACGTGCATCATCACCGAAGGAACACTCTCAAAAGGCATGTTCGTGGTATCAGGCGAAAGCACTGCCCCAGTTCGAAGTATCTATTCATTTGAGGGCAAGGCATTGGAACACGCAACATTTTCTAGTCCAGTGAGTATCGTCGGATGGGACACACTTCCTACCGTAGGAGAGACATTCCACAGTGCAGTCACTCGTGAGGACGCACGGGATATGGTGGAAACATACGCAACTACTCACGAACATGCGCACGGAAGCAGTCATACTCAGATTGCCGATGGCATGGTAATACTTCCAGTAATCATCAAAGCGGACACCGGAGGAAGTCTCGAAGCAGTGGAGTACGAGATTGGGAAATTAAAAAATGATCGTGTATGTATTCAAATACTCTCAACGGGTATTGGCGCGATTTCAGAAAATGATGTTCGTCGAGCACTTGGCAAATCAAAAGCAGTCATTATTGGATTCAATGTTGACGCAGACTCCCCTGCACGAAATCTCGCAGAAAGAAGTGAGATCGAGATCAAATCATTTACGATTATTTATAAAATAACAGAGTGGCTCGCGGAAAAGCTAACTCACGCGACACCCAAAATCAAAGTCGAGGAATCAACTGGTCTTGCAAAAGTTCTCAAAACATTTAGCAAAGTAAAAGATAAACAAATCCTCGGAGGAAAGGTGGAGAAAGGTACAATCACACTTGGAAGTCAGGTTCGTATCATCCGTCGAGATACGGAAATAGGTCAAGGTAAAGTTAAGGAACTTCAGGAACAGAAAAATAGAACAGACGAGGTCTCTGAGGGTAAGGAATTCGGAACACTCATCGAAGCAAAGGTTGAGATTGCCGTGGGAGACAGAATCGAGAGTTTCATAATCATAGAAAAATAATATGTCAGATATCCGAACACACCGAATAGAGGAGATTTTGCACAACCTGAGTGCGCGGTTTCTACTTGAAAATGGTAATGGATCATCACTCCTCACCGTAACTCACGTTGCGCTCTCACCAAATGGAAAGTACGCAACTATTTTCTTCACTGTATTTCCTACCGAGTTCGAGAAAACAGCCCTTGAATTTGCAAAGCGAAAACGAAGTGATTTCAAGCAGTATGTACGCGAACACTCGAAACTCGGTATCATCCCCCAACTCGACTTTGCTATTGATCTCGGAGAGAAAAACCGCCAACGCATTGATGAATTGCTAAGTGGGGAGTAATATATACAGAGTGACCTAGTGGCCAAGTGGTAAGGCGAAGCTCTGCAAAAGCTTTATACGGCGGTTCGATTCCGCCCTAGGTCTCCAAAGCCCGGATGACGTAATTGGTAGCCGTAAGGGACTTAAAATCCCTGGATCGTGAGATCGTGTGGGTTCGATTCCCACTCCGGGCACCAGAGTAGATATTTTGTGCGCCCACCAGGGATCGAACCTGGGACCTTATCCTTAAGAGGGATCTGCTC
>CAYVMP010000020.1:0-10175 GCA_964452635.1 uncultured Candidatus Saccharibacteria bacterium
CAAAGGAAGGGTCTAAAAGCAAAAGCTTGTAATTTGCCCTCGACATTAAACATTTCTCCTATACTGGATTATACCATACTACAGTTTAAAATGCAAGTACCTGAATATCCGACTCATCCACTTACCCTCTGGATAAAAATGAGCATCATTTTCTTTTTTTCTTTCTTGCAAACCTTTTAGGGCACCACTTATCACGTCTTCCAAAGTAACTTTTGGAGAAAATCCTATGGCTTTTATTTTGTCGCTATTTATAGTATAGACCTGCTGATTGATTGTTTTTTCTTTGTTTATTTTTACTTTCGGTTTTACTCCATTGCGCTCTATAGCACTCACCACATGTTCTAAATCAGTATTAAAAGAAGTGAGATTAAAAGGCTCGCCTTTCATCTTATTTATATTTTCTATGGCAAAAACAATAGCTGCTGCTTCGTCATTTAAAGCAAGATATGTTTTTGGATTTGTTAGGGCACTTTCAAAAAGTGTCGTTGTCATACCGTACACAGACCGAATGCAGAGCATGTTTATAATAGTTTCGTATCGAAAAGCTGGGTTGTAGCCTACTAGAGTTGCCGATCGTAGAGCAGTAGTCTTAAAGTTCTCACTGTTCATTTTTAAAATTTCTTTTTCAGCTTCGTACTTTGATACGCCATAAGTCGAAAGTGGTTCTTTTGGCGAATCTTCTTTCAAATCTTCCCCTCTGCTATACATACTTACAGTAGATTGGTAGATAAAAGTTTTTACTCCATGCGTCCTACAAAGTTCTGCAATCTTTATCGCAGCGTGTTGGTTTACGATGGTACATTCAGTATCTTTACCTTCCCTGTTTGTAGAAAAAGCATCGACTATTGCAGCGAGGTGTACCACAACTTCAGGTTTATATTCCAAGAGCACCTTTTCAAATTTGTCATAGTCCCTTATGTCAGCATTTTCCCAAGGCACCATTGCCACGTTTGGAAATAAATTTAAAAGAGGTGTGACATTCTCTAATTTACTTTTAGAAAGATTGTCATGGATTATTATTTTTGAAGTTGGATACTTTCTGGCCAGTGATTTTACTGCACTATAACCCACATACCCAGCCCCACCAGTAATAAGAATTTTAGATTTCTGTTCCATGGTGTCTATAATACCACATTGAGATATATTTTTCTCTATTGACTTTTATACCAAAGATTTACTTAATTAGATTTAGTGTTGCTAAAGTATTTTGCAATTCCAGTATATTTACACACCAAAGTCCACACACCGATTCCAGCACTCAAAAATAAAAATGGTTCGGCAGGTAGACGATACCGAGAGTACGAGACTGGTCCAGTGAGGATGGCAAAATAGGAAATGAATACGAGTAGAACAATGACCTGCTTTCTGTATTCCCTACTCATGAGTGCACACAGCGAGAGTACACAAAGCAGAAACCAAAACAATCTTTCAAATAATACTACATTTTTAGAAATAGACTCGGATTGTACGTCAACATTATCAACTGTATCAGACGGAAACAAAGTATTTAGAGAAAGCAAAGTGGTTTTGATACCTGAACCAAAGAAAAATGATGTTGTTTTATATATATGAAAATACGCATATCGAACAGGATTATGCAAAATCACTCCTGTTGCGATTGTAGATATTTTGGAAAGATTTTCAGGTTTTGAAAGATCACCAAAAGTTAGATGGTTTTCTTCCATAATCTGTGTGCGTACTTCTTCTTCGCTTCGGCCAGTATCGTGAGAAAGAAACATTGGTACGTTATAGTAAAATAGATTATACGAAGCAACAGATGACATAGTAAACACACTGGTCTGAACATAGTTACGCATCATCCACGGCACAACACAGACGAGAAATACACACATCGTGATACACACTCGCTTGCCGATACTTCTCATTGATTCTCGACTCACAGGTTCGTATAGGAAAATATATGCGATCACATACACAGGCAGAATGTACAACGAAATAGGACGAAAATAAACGGACACAGCAAGTAATCCACTTATAACGCTCATTGTACGAATTGATGGTGTAGAACGAAGGAGTAAATACGTAGCACATACTATCAGAAATACATACGGCATATCGGAGAGTAGAACTAGACTATGTACTATAACGGACGGTTCAAGTAGGAAAATAATTCCAACCCACAGCGCCCACTTCTCTTTTATATACAGTGATGCGATTTTGTATACCAAAAATCCAGTGAACACAGTGAGCACTATCTGCACAAATGTTACAGCAAACAACCCACCAAAAAATGAGAAGAATAGAATAAATAACGGGTACCCCGGAACTCTAAATATATCTGGATTAGAGCAATCAGTGAGTATAAAACATTTTTTCTGCAATAGATTGTCTGCCAGTGTTTTGTACTGTAAAGAATCACTTCCATACACGGGAAGAGTCACTACTACACCGGACACTCTTTGCACTCGTGCGATGTGTATAGTTCCAAACCAAACTGGCACATAGAGGAAAATGAGCAGAAATACAAAAATCAAATTATTTTTTAGGTTCAGAAACAGTTTCATAAAATTCTTTTTCTAAACCAACTGATTCAATATCGTATACTTTTCCATCAATGATACTTTTGGCGGCAAGCATACCCATCTCGAGTGAATGATCTTGGTTGTTGTATCGAAATCGTCCGGGACGACCAATGTAGAAAAGATTTTTGTACTGATTGAGGTACTCCTTGATCGCATTCAGATGTGTCATATACTCGAGATCATAAATCGGATACACATTTTTCTGTCGCATGATGTATGTTTCTCGTATTTCTGATTTCTTGAAAAAACTTTCATTCATTACTTTCATAACCTCAGCCAACAAATCCTCTTTTGACATATTCCATGTATCATCGTTTTCAAAACAGAAAAACTCAATAAACAAAGATGTTTTTCCTTTAGGCGACATCTCATGTGAGAAATTTCTCATCTCACTGACACGAGCAACCGGAGTTTTCTTTGATGGGAAGTAAATCCATTGATCAATGGTGACAGACTCCCGATTAAGCGTAATGAACAAATACACCTGACTTCGATGTCTCAGAGCACGAACAGATTTCATAACTCCAGATGGTGCAGGTGGTTGTATGAGAGGGACAAATTGAGTTATTGGAACCGACTCAACTAAATAGCTACAGTGTATGATAGTTTTTTCGCCATTTTGATTCTGAACAAGAACTTTTACCTTACCCTCATGTAAAAATTCAACAGCAATAGGTTCTGTGTTGAAATACACCGTGTATCCTTTTTTCTGAATTCGAGCAACAATAGCATCGTAAATCAATCCTGTTCCCTTTGATGGATAGTAGAACTCATCAACAAGACTCTTCGGACCAGAAACTTTCTTAAAAAATATTTTTTTAAACGCAGTAAATACCAGAGAGAAAAGATTTAATCCTTTGATTCTCTGAAGTGCCCATTCCGGATGTATTGTATCGGAAGGTATCCCCCATATTTTCTCAGTATAATTTACAATATTAAATTCAGCGAGCGATTTACCAAAATTTGCATATGCATAATCTTTAAATGTTTGTATTGGCTTTTTGAATACTGCATATTGTATTTTGGCAACACAGTAGTCAATGCCCATACGAAATGATCCGACGAAACCAATATTTTTTAATGCCTGTAAAACATTTACAGGATAGTCGTAGAACACACCGTCAATATACTGACGAGTGTGCCGTTTGACCTGTATCCATTCTTCTTGTACCAAATCCTCTATGAACTCATAGAGGTACTTATTTTTTGAGAAAAAACGATGCGGACCATTGTCTGTATAAAATACACTCCCATCAGACTCAGCAAATGAATACGTCTTTGATAGTCCACCGGCACTAGCACTTTTTTCAATAACGATAAAATCTTTCTGTGCATTAGACAGCTCCATTGCACATGCCAAACCAGCAGGTCCTGCACCTATAATGAGTGTTTCTGTGTGAAGCTCAGTTGTCATATTGTCTTATAGATGTATATCAGGTATCGCCCTGCAATCATACACAGTTGCCGATATTGCATGATCTGTTTGGGTATATATAATCCTACACGAATTAAAATATTTTTGATATATACTCCTTGGATCAAGTCGCGGAATATTGAGCACGAAATAATGTTCTTTGTATGTATTGAGTGTTTTTATTTTATCGTTTATATCGAATTTAGGATCAACATACAGACGCTTTCTATACTTCCCTATTTCCTGCAACTCATTACCACCATTATCATTATACGTTGTTACTTTTTGTATATCAGGGTTGTTGGCAATGTATTCAATGGTGTGCATAAGAAGTTTTGGAGCCGATCCATTCATACCCCCCAACACATATTCGTAAATGAATGTTACGTTATACAGCACACCAAGTGTTATAAGAAATGCAAGTGCATATGCTCGCGCGTTATATGTTCGAGTAAGGAAATATATGAGAGAGATCACAGAAACAATCCATGAGCCCACGATATAGAGGAAAGAAACATAAAAACCAAGTGGACCTGATCCTCCAGAAAAAGGATATAGGAAGTTCCATTTCAAATGAACAACTCGATCAATCCATTCTGACTTCGGATGAAGTGGTGGAACGTAGTGAGGAAGAAACTGTAAAAGCAAGAGTCCGAGCCCAACAGCAACACCAAGTAATACAAACTCCATATATCGTCTTCCTGTGTGTTTGAGTGTGGTAGCAATCGTCACACCACCAATAACAGAGAGCGGGAGAATGAGGAACTGCATATATCGGTCGAGTGCTCCGAGAGAGAAATCAAACAAAATAACGTAGAAAAACAGAGCGCCAAAGAGAAAGAAAAAGAATACTCGAGTTTTAGAAATAGTCTCTCGTGTTGCCAAAAACGGAATGAGGAAAAGAAATGGTGATGTGTAGAAAATAGCCTTCACACACTGAATCGCCGTCTGAAACCAATTTCTATCTGAAACCCAGAAATGTTCCCAGTACACGAGTGCTTTCTGTAAATCAAAAAATGGGAAAATATAGTGAGCAAAGAACAAAAGTAACCCGAGAACACCAGCACCTACACATGCAAAGACTGCGTATCGAAAAACTTCACGAGCATGTATTCTACTCCGACGTATCCACAGAAACTCTGCGACCACAGCACAGAGAACAAGTAGAAAACTTACTTTTATAAAAAACCCACCGATAAGTCCTACAATAAAAACTGCCCACCACTTTACCCTATCTCCACTGCTACCAACCCTATAGGCCTCTTGTAATTTATAAAACCCAATCAAAACAATGAGAAAGAAGAACGGCATAATTTCCCCATCAGTATCTACCATAAGTGATGCGAGTACTGAAAAGTAAGAGAGTGTCCAGATGAGTGCGGATATCACTGCCTCTTTGCGACCATACGCACATCTCATGAAATAATAGAGCAGGAGTAGATTAAGTGTACCAAAAAACAACGGGACAAATCTGAAATGAACATTAAACCCAACAATACTTCCTGCCACACGGTAGATAAACTGAGAGAGCGGTGGATGAGGAATTTCTGTCTCACTTACATGAGCAGGATTTACAATGAGTGGCCATTTGTACTCGTCCTGATGGAGTGGGAGATTCGTTCCCGGTAGACGAATGAGAACAAACAAGAGACAGAGAATAAAAATTGATGCGTATTCATGTGTCCGAAACCACTGAGATATTTTCTGAACCATGCAGGAATAGTAACAAAATATACCAAAATTAACAATTTAATTTTTATTTCTTTAATACCATCAAAATTGATACGCCAAATGGGAAATTTAAGCTTCGGAGAAGTTTGCGCTCTAGATTAAACACCCAGAAAAGTACCTTGTTCATAAGTCGTCCATGAATATCAAAATCTGACTGACGACCACCGGAACCGAATATTCGACTCATCAAACGAATGCACGCAATAGGGATAAACAGGATTGTATTGAAATATGTTTTACGAAGTATTGTAAATGGTTGCGTGTTGTGTTTCTGCGCACTCATATTAATCATAGGAATGAAGTTGCCCATCGTATATCGTCGATAATGTTCTGCAACTTCATCCTGAATCCCCCACAGAAACATATATGCAGGAACCATAACAATCAAAATACCTCCGGGTTTGAGCAGTGTGCGCATCTGTGCAATCGCTCCCGCATCGTCTTCGATGTGTTCAACAACATCAAGCGCAAGGACGACATCAAAAGACTCTGAAGTACATTTCTCTACGTATTGTCTATCACCAATCACACAGAGGTTAGAAATACCTTGTGATATACCGTACTCAATAGCTTCTCGTGACACATCCGCACCGAAAGCGTCATACCCGTGTGATTTGAGCACTGATACGGTATGACCGTAGTTACATCCGAAATCAAGAATACGAGCACCCGTGCCAACATATTTTTTTAATATATCTGCAAGTATCCCCTCACGCACAAGAAACCACCAATGATTTTCAAATACTTCCTGATATTTTTTATGCAATCCATTATTCATGTTTGTGTGATGAGAGACGTATGTACATAGCGTAGATATTTTTCAAATTTTTCACAACTTCTGAGTACACCGATACTGTACTGACTCGTAATTCGTCTCTGACTTCTCTCCACGATACTGGAACTTCAAGCACTCTATATCCCCTTCGTGATGCGAGAATCATAAGTTCTGTGTCCCAAAACCAACCATGATCCTCTGTTTCTGGGACAAGTTCAGTCACAAGCTTTTTACTAAATGCTTTAAATCCACACTGAGCATCGTGGAAACGAGCACCCAAGACAAACTGAATAATATAATTATACGTTCGAGAAAGCACTCTTCTCTTCCACGTCCTCACAACATCAGAATGTGGAAGATACCGTGATCCAGTTACAAAGTCATACCCCTCATCGACTTTAGAAATAATAAACGAGAAATCCTTGATGTCTGTCGCCAAATCAGCATCCATGTATGTATAGATATCGTACGTATTGTATTTCTGAAATATCTTTTTCAAGGTAATACCTCTCCCTGGAATAAGGATTTGATCAGCACTGACGATCCCTGCATACTTTTCTGACATCTTCCGTGCAATCATCCATGTCCCATCCTTTGACGCATTATCAACAATGAGAATTTTCCAGTCATACTGAGAAAGATTTTTCTCGGCATAATGCATAACAGAAAAAATAGTTTGTTCCAAAACAAGCTCTTCGTTGTAACACGGTATAACTATGAGAACTTTTTTCTGTGACGACATATTATGTATTTATAGTAGGAGACATATACACAATCAATTGATCAATAAGTCTCGAGAGAGTATTTTTTTCCACAACCTCCTCAAGCGATTTTCGGATTGTTACCTGAACAGTCGCGTCACAGAGACGTTCGATACTATCTGAGATAGAGATACTGTTCGGCTCTGTAATACACACATCAGGCAAAATTCCCGAGAGAGATGTGTTTGTCACAAGTGGTATTGCACCACATGCCGGTGCTTCGATTATGGTTTTATCGAACGAACCGTCCGGAGTAAGATTGAGACAGATCTCATACGAACTATACACTTCTGGCAACATATTCGGTGGCACTGCTGGTAAAAATTGTACATATCGTGCTAAATCATTTTTAGAAACATACTCAATAAGTGAGTTGTAATATTCTGTATCATGCACAGTTGGTGAACCGATTATGTACAGAGATACTTTTCCACCTCGTCTCACGAGTTCCGTCTGTGCCTCAAGTGCAAGATGTATTCTCTTTACTGGACTGATTCTCCCAACCATACACACGGAGAACTTCTTTCTCATACCACGCGATGTCTGTGTATAGAGTGTTGCATCAATACCAACAGGCATGAGTACAGACTTTTTGTATCGTGCTGTAAACGATGCTTTTGATGTACAGAACACTCGAGTAGAGAGAAGTACTGCAAGTCGAGTAAGTATATTTCCGTATTGATGGTTGCGCCAGAGAAATACTGGAATATTCTTCATTTTCCAATACAGACCAAGTGCCAAAACATATTCCTGATTCATGTGTACAAACACTGAATCGTACGTGCCACGAAGCATATACATATACGAGTAGAGACGGAATAGATATCTGATTTTCGAATGAGGACGTGATGAATCTTCTTTCCCGAGTGAATATACAGTTACATTTTTAGGTAAATCTGTATGCAACTCTGAGATGTTTTTCTCGAGACAGATAACTGTTATGGTGTCATACCGTTCTGAAAGCGAGATGATCCAGTTATAAAAAAAACCAAGTACCGTGTCGTTCCTATCAACCTTTTGAGTAAAAATTAATAACCTCATAATGCATTAATGTATATCAGATTACCTCTATACTGTCACTTTGAATTTGTGACCCCTGTTTAAATACTAAATTGCGAGATAAGAAAAATGTACCACACGCAACGAGTGCTCCTGCAAACACCTGCGAGAGAAGCACCGTGATGTGAAAATGATCAACGAACATATACATGAAGAGCGTATTGAGACTCAATCCAAACAACGATGTCCCAAGATACATCGCCACTTGATGATGCATATTTTTTGTTGACATGTTTTTAAATGTCCAAAATTTCTGCAAAACAAAACTCACACAAAATGCAACTGCAAATGCAATCGTTGCTGCAGTGAGATAATGCATAGCAAGAACTGTATTGAGAATATACAGCACAATCAAATCAACAGTGGCACTTGTGCCACCCGAGACAATGTATCTAAAGATAAGATGTTGTGAGAGTTTTGAAATCATACAGAAGGCATCATGCGTATTTTTTCGAGTATATGTACATACTGTTCAACGTATTCTGTTTGGGAAACAGCAAGCACACTAATACTATCCTGCATTGCCAATTTAAACAACTTTCGATAGGAATTGACACTAATCATATCGTTCATTGCACGAGCAAAACACTGCACATCCCCAACTGGACAGATAAAGCTGTTTTCCCCATCTTTGCAGATAGTCTGAGCGACTCCGACCGGAGTGGTGATGACGGGACACCCAGATGCTCCTGCCTCAACAAACGCCATACCATACCCCTCGTATCGAGATGTTTGGACGAACGTATCAACTGTTTTGTAATATGAAATCAAATCCTCCTGCCATCCAATAAATAAGATGCGATCAGTGAGCCCGAGTTCAAACACTTTTTGTTTTAATTTTTTTTCTTCTGGACCACTTCCCGCAATGATGAGCCCTGTTCGTGGTGTTCCTTGGGCGACACTTCCAAATGCCTCAACTGCAGTCATGATTTCTTTTTCCTCTGTTAACCGACTCGACATAAAGAAAATAAAATTGAATTGTGGGAACAATACTTTTGCATTAAGACGTGGTTGAATGTGTCCGAGACCCAATACATCCACAAAAATAGGAAGTACACTAACTCGTGTCGGGGGGATTGCATATGTACGTTCAATCATATCTGCGAGAGACTGACTCACCACCCGAACTCCATGTGCTCGTGGAAGAATATATGATGATATCATTTTTCGTATTCTATTTGCTATCGAATGTGTAAAAAATTCACTAAAGAAATCTGTATGGATCTGTATTTGAAATGGCAATCTAAATCGCCGTGATAGAGCATGCGACACAAACCCCGATTCAAATGGATCCTGACTCGAAATCACAGAGTCACCTCGAACAAATTGATTTTCAAGAATAATCTTCGCCCCTAAAGCATATGCATCATAGGGTGCAGTGATTTTTGAGAATGACTGTGTAGGATAGATGGTGAGATTGTTTATTTTTCTCACCTCATATGGATCAGTGGAAAGTGTGCGCACAACAATATGCAATTCCTCCATACGTGATGCATACTGAATCTGCCTATCAAGGACAGGGCTCTGTTCATCAAAAAGTTTTGTATCGCTTCCAATAGTAATTACTTTCATATACGTTGAAAAATATCTATAAATTCCTGTGCAATTTCATTCCACGAATGTGACCATTCCCTCGTCTCAATAGCGTGTACATATTTTGCATATACAATATCATCACACAAAGTTTCGATTGCACGAACAACATCATCAACTGAAAACGGATCAATATACGCAACCATTCCAGAGAGACGTTCCTTGATTCCTATATCGTGAGTCACAATCGAAGGAATATTTTTTGCAAGACCATCCAAAACAATATTTGGACTAACTTCAGAAAAGGACGGTACAATGATAGCCCGCGCCTTGGATATTTTCTCCTGCAAAAATTCATG
>CAYVMP010000021.1:0-9658 GCA_964452635.1 uncultured Candidatus Saccharibacteria bacterium
CTCGTAGTGGCGATGGTACTCGTAAGGGGAGAGTAGCTAGGCGCCAGAACTAAGTTTTTAAACAGAAAACACTCGCATGTTGCGAGTGTTTTCTGTTACAATACATTCATGATCTCATGGGCAACACAGAGAAAGTTTTCATACGGAATAATTTTTTTCTTTATTATTACACTTGTTCTATTGGGTGTGTGGTATGGATTTTTCTATAAAGCACCAATATGCACAGACGGTGTGAAAAATGGCACAGAGACGGGTATAGACTGTGGAGGAGGGTGTCAGGCAGTCTGTACTACAGACGCATTGACCCCTGTAGTACTGTGGGCAAAGGCCTTTAATATATCCGGAAATGTATATTCGGTATCTGCATACATAGAGAACCCAAATGTTCGATCAAGTAATCCGCGAGCAGAGTATGAATTCAAAATATATGATGCAAAAAATAACCTTATAACTACTCGTCGAGGTACAACATTTGTTCCAAAAAATAAAAAATTTATAGTTTTGGAACCGGGGATTACGATTACGGATTCAGTTCCAAAACGTGTTGAATTTGAATTCATATCTTTTGGAACGTGGACACAAAGCACACTTCCAGAACCTGAAGTTTCTCTTGAGTACAGTGATTTGCTCGCAACATCATCTGCTCCACGTATTGAGGGTACTGTGAAAAATAAATCTCTTGAAGATATTTTTAAAATTGAGTTGTCTGTGGCTGTGCTCGATGGCAAGGAAAATGTTGTAGCGGTATCCCGAACATTTGTTGATCGCTTGTTTGCAGACTCATCTCAGTCGTTTGTGTTTACGTGGCCGAAACCTTTTAATCTTGGTGTTGAGTCCTGTCAGAATCCAGTTGATATTGTGTTGCTTATCGACAAATCAACAAGCATGCGTTCTGAGAATATGTATCCTCCTGAACCATTTACAACAGTCAAAACTGTGGCTGAAAATTTCGTTAAAAGTCGCCGTGCTACAGACAGAGTATCTGTAATCTCCTTCGGAACTGTGGCTAACCGTGAAAGTGAACTGTCTAGTAATGTAGATGGGTTAGTCAGTGTTATTCACGATTTGCAACTTTCATCATCAACAGAACAAACAAATATTACAGACGGACTCACTCTTGCGGAAGCTGAGTTGCAGAATTCATCACGAGAAAATAGTAAACAAGTCATTGTTCTACTCACTGATGGTGTACCTACTGAACCGAAACTCTCTGGGGTACAACTCTATCCTCAAGTGTCAGCACAATCCAAATCAAAAATCATCCGCGATAATGGGGTAGAGGTATTTACTATTGGGTTGGGTAAGGATGTAAATGAAAATTTCCTCAGAAGTATTGCAAGCGATAATCAACATTATTATTTTGCACCGACTAAGGAATTATTGAGTCGCATATATGATGGAATCGGCTCATCTCTCTGTGTTCGGAAACCAAATGCAATTCGAGTTATGTATCGGATTGTTCCAGAAAAATAATACACCGTATTGAACACAATGCTTATTTCATTTTTTAAGTATATTTTAAAAAATATTGACTGGGTTTTGTTCGGTGTTGTTCTGACACTTTCGTTTTTTGGGTTGGTTACAATGAATTCATTTATTGGTTCGAGTCGTCTCGCTGATCGACAGTTTGTGTGGTTGGCTATTTCCGTTGTTGTTTTTTTTGTCGCAAGTGGAATTGATTGGAGGTTTTTGAAAAGCACATACGTGATTACATCTCTATTTACTGTGGCGGTAGGGTTACTCTGCCTCCTCCTTGTACTTGGAAGTGTTTTTAAAGGTGCTCAAAGTTGGTTCAATCTTGGTGTTGCATCATTTCAGCCCGCCAACCTTGTTGAGCTTGTGGTGATACTGATACTTTCAAAATATTTTTCTCGAAGACATATTGAGATTGCGTATGTACGTCACATCATTGTATCCGGTCTGTATGTATTCATTATTTTTTTCCTTGTGTTAATTCAGCCAGACTTTGGATCAGCAATGATTATTTTCTGTTTGTGGCTTGGGATGGTATTGGTTTCGGGTATTTCAAAAAAACACTTACTCCTTGTGTTCTGTGTCGGTTTTGTATCGTTTGGTCTGCTGTGGATATTTGTGTTTAAACCGTATCAAAAGGCTCGAGTGATGACATTTCTCAACCCACTTACCAATGTGTTGAGTACGGGATACAATGTGTACCAATCAACAATTGCGATCGGGTCTGGTCAGGTATGGGGCAAGGGTATTGGGCAGGGTACTCAGTCAAAGTTGCAGTTTCTGCCGGAGTACCAAACGGATTTTATTTTCGCTGCGTACGCAGAAGAGTGGGGGTTTGCGGGAGTAATCCTCTTATTCATTCTCTACGGAGTTATGTTCTGGAGGATGTTGTTCATTGCATCACGAGGTGGAGCAAATTTTGAAATACTGTTTGGTATCGGTTTGGCTATTTTATTTCTAACACATACAGTGGTGCACATAGGGACAAATATAGGGTTACTACCTGTAACAGGGAACACTCTTCCATTTATGAGTTATGGAGGAAGTCACCTACTCACAGAATTTTTTGGACTCGGAATCCTCATGGGTATGAAGCGATATGCGCGTCCAGTTCATCGTGATGTAACTACCAACGAAATGGTTGGTATCTAAGAGTCATTAGATTCTAGACAGGCTCTTAGTATTTTTCGGTATACACTGTGATGGTTTTTTCTATCATTTCTTTGATTGAAAATTTGTCTGTAACTGTGTGGTGTAGTGTGCGACTCATTTCTTTTCCTTCTTCGGGATGTTCGAGTATGTACTCAATAGCACGTGTGATTTCTGTCTTACTTTTTTTATTTACAAGGATTCCACTTACGCCATTTTCTATAATTTCTGGAATCCCTCCAATTTTGCTCGCGATGACTGTGCATTCTGCTTGACCAGCTTCAAGTAGTGCATACGGTAGCCCCTCCTTTATTGATGGAAGAATGAAAATACTAAATGCCTTGAGGAGTTTTCGTGCATCGGGTATATTACCGAGCAAAAAAACTTTTTCTTTTAGACTGTGTTGCTCGATTATTTTCTCGAGGTATTTTCTGTGTTCTCCTTCTCCGATAATACAATATATGTACGGTGTATGTATGCGCGAGAGTGCACTAATTGCGTATTCGAGACCTTTGTTGGTATGTAATTCGGCGATAGTGCCTATCCAGTGAGTGTGTTTTGGGCTGTGAATAGTGAGCGCAGAAGATATTTTTCCCTGAGCGTCTTTTTTGGTTAGGAAATCGATTGTGCCAATGCCGTTATGTATGAGAGATATTTTGTGTTTCGGTATTAAAGGAAATGCATGGGCCTGTTTCATTTCGCGTTGTGCAATGACAATCGTTTTATGTGATAAAAAAGTCGTCATCCATGAGGCGAGTGCTATAAGAGATTTTTCAAAAACATTTCTTTCTTCGTTAAATGGCCACCCATGTGCAGTAAATACAATACGTGGAACACGTGCAATCCTGCCCGCAAGTGCTCCAAGTAATCCGATTTTTGAGCTGTTGAGATGGAGTATGTCTGGTTTCTCCGCACGAATGATTTTGATGAGTGAGATGAAGCTGTGGAATTCTTTTCGTACAGAAATATCTCGAATGAGTGTCGGCAGGGAATATGTCTTAATACCACGATCCTCGAGTTTTTCACTGAGCGCATTGCCTTCGCCAGTGAGAACCGTTGCGGTGAAATTTTTCTGGGAGAGTTCTGTTGCAAGTGTATACACGTATTCCTGTGCGCCACCCCATACACCCTTTGTAATCATGTAGAGAATCTTTTTTGGATGTTGTTCTCCTTGCATATTCTATAATTATACCATAGTATAAGGATACTTTCTATGAGCAGTCTCAGTAAAAAAGAAGCCATTTTTCTCTTCTGCGGGGATATTTTTTTCTTTACGATATCTCTGTGGCTGGCACTTTTTGTGCGATACCAAGTTTCGCCATCGTTGAGTCTCTTTTGGGCTCATGTTGAACCATTTTCGATTCTGTTTGTTCTTTGGGTACTTGTGTTTTTTATTGCTGGACTATACGAGAAACATACACTTATTCTCAAAAGCAGTCTCCCGAGTGTCATCTTCAATGCACAGGTAGTGAACAGTATTTTTGCTGTTATGTTTTTCTATATCGTGCCTGTATTTGGAATCACTCCGAAAACAATCCTTTTCATATACCTCGTGATTTCTTTTATTACCATACTTGTATGGCGTCTATACGGCATCTCGGTTCTTGTTTCTCCGGAAAGACAGCCGGCACTATTGATTGGTTCTGGTCGTGAGATGAAGGAGCTCATGGAAGAAGTCAATGGAAATGCTCGGTATGATATTCATTTCATATCATCGGTTGATGTTGCAGATATTTCAGGGATAGATATTCAGGGTGAAGTGATTACTCCGATTTATTCAAACAATATTAAAATAATCGCAGTTGATTTCTCCCATGAACAGGTTGCACCACTTTTGCCTCATCTCTACAATCTCATTTTCTCTAAAATTAGATTCATCGACTCACATAGAATTTACGAGGATATTTTTGACCGTATTCCGCTGTCACTCGTGACGTATAGTTGGTTTCTAGAAAATATTTCTGTATCACCAAAGTTTACATACGATGTGCTCAAACGTGTGATGGATATTGTGCTCTCAACTCTCCTCGGACTGGTGTCACTCATTGTATATCCATTTGTGTATATTGCAGTAAAACTTGATGACAGAGGCAGTATATTTATTCGACAGGATCGTATTGGACAGAATAACCACGTCATTCAAATTATTAAATTCAGAACAATGTCGGTTAATGACAGCGGGGAAGGTGAGGCAAATCGTGGACAGAAAATCACGCGAGTCGGGAGGTTTCTCCGATCATCTCGTATCGATGAATTACCACAACTCTGGAATGTTCTCAAAGGGGATATTTCCTTGATTGGTCCTCGACCAGAGCTTCCAGCACTCGTACATCTCTACGAAAAGGAGATTAGTTTTTACAATGTTCGTCATCTCATAAAACCGGGGCTCTCGGGTTGGGCACAGCTGTATCAGAAAACTCCACCGAAGTTTGCAACGGACTACGACCAGACAAAGACCAAACTATCATATGATTTGTTTTACATCAAAAATCGATCATTCTGGCTCGATATCAAAATCGCTCTCAAAACGATCAAGACACTATTGTCGAGGAGTGGGGTATAGACAAGATTAAAATTTAATGTAGATTGTGGATGGAGGTAGATATGTATAAAGAAATCAGGCTCATTAAGATATACAGGAAGAAAAACAATGAGAAAAAATTAGATGATACGTTCATCCATAATGGTCCTACTTCGGATATAGGGAACGTGGTCTCAAAATTAGGTTGGAAAGAAACGAGGCGTGGATCCTTTAGGTGGTCGAGGAGGTCTAGCAATGGCACCACATACTACATTGAACTACATATACTTCATGATCTCACATCAAGACAGCGTGAACTCGAGCGCATAAAAGATTTGAGTGGATATCTGGGTTGTATACCTAGCTAAATATTGGTGGGAAGGGTCAGATATGTATCGCACTCTGGCCTTTTATTTTGAAAAATTAATTTTAAATTATTACTATCAAAATCCCGTTGAAGTATCATTTTTTAGAGACTGCGGAAACAATTAGAAAACAAAGACGAAGATAAAAAGAGCTCGGAGCACTGTTTGACGAAGTCGTACTCGACGAGGAGTTTGCGGGAGAGCTCTGTATCAAGGATATTGTTTTCTTGATTGTTGAGCGAGAGCAATTCGTGACCACACGAATATGCGTGCTCTAAAAAATGATACTTCAACGGGATTTTCAGAGATCATTTTAAGTGTGGTGTTATTGCATTTTTTCCTCAAATCCCGTATCATAGCCACTATGTTTAAACACAGAATATTGTCCATTTTTCTTATTATTATCCTTGTGCTCGTCGGGTATTTCGTATACGCATCGCAGACAGGTGCACGCTTTACTAAATACGCATTCAAACTCGGTCTCGACCTCAACGGTGGAACAGAGTTGACATATCGTGCAGATGTTTCAAAAGTTAAGTCCGGATCGGTGTCAGATGCCATGGCATCTCTTCGTGATGTGATTGAGCGTCGAGTGAATGTGTTTGGTGTTTCTGAACCTGTCGTACAGGTTGAAAAGTCAGGTATCGTATCTGGACAGAGTGAGGAGCGACTCCTCGTTGAACTCCCCGGAGTAACAAATATCGAACAGGCGGTTGCGATGATTGGACAGACTCCACAGCTCGAATTCATGCTCGTTTCAAAGGAGGCTCAAAATAAAACTCAAGCAGAGTTGGCGAGTACATCTCTCGCAAGTATTTTCATCCCAACTGGGCTCAGTGGTCAGTATCTAGATAATGCAGCTCTTCAGTTTACAACAGGTAGTGCAGGACAGGTATCCGGCCAACCAACAGTACTTCTCACATTCAACACTGAGGGCAAGGATTTGTTTGCAAAGATTACGCGTGAGCACAAAGGTGAAGTGCTCGCAATCTTCCTCGATGGACAGGTGATTTCAAGTCCAGTCATTCGAGACGAGATTTCAGACGGCAAAGCTGTAATTTCTGGAACATTTACAGCAGAGGAGGCGAAGAATCTCGTGCGAAATCTAAACTACGGTGCACTTCCTGTACCTATTGAACTCATTTCAACAGAGACCATTGGTGCATCACTCGGTGAGAATGCAAAAACTGCGGGTGTTAAGGCTGGTCTCGTTGGCTTCATACTCATCGTTGCCTTTCTCATTGTGTGGTACAGATTGCCGGGAATCATTGCGAGTGTATCACTCGTCATGTATGTCGCACTCTCACTCGCCATATTTAAATTAATTCCTGTTACATTGACTGCCGCAGGTATTGCGGGATTCATTCTCTCAATCGGTATGGCAGTGGATGCAAACATTCTCATTTTCGAGCGAATGAAAGAGGAACTCAAGCGTGGCAAATCTGTGTGGGACGCTATGCATGAAGGATTTACTCGCGCGTGGCTTTCGATTCGAGATTCAAATATTTCGTCTATTATTACTGCTATCGTTCTTTTCTGGCTCGGCACATCTGCGGTAAAGGGATTCGCACTCACACTTGGTGTCGGTGTGGTTATCTCAATGTTCACTGCAATCACAGTTTCTCGAACATTCCTTTTTGCCATCGCTCCGAAGTCATCACAGAGTCGTTTCGTTAAGTTTTTATTCAGTAATGGATTCCACGTATAGTCACCGCCCAGAAATATTTTATTAAAAATATTTCTGGATGATGATTTTTATACTCATTATCATTCGTTAAAAATCAATCATATGTTTATAGTAAATAACAGAAAAATATTCTTCGCTCTCTCGACACTACTCATTATTGGTTCAGTGATCGCGATGTTTTCGTATGGGTTTAATTTCGGTATTGATTTCAAAGGGGGATCAATACTTGAGGTGACGTATCCACAGACGAGACCTGTACTTGAAACTACGAAGGCAGGACTCGATGCACTCAATCTCGGAACATACATTCTCACACCGTCTGGAACAAGTAACTACACACTCAAAACTCGAGAAGTGACTCCTGCTGAGAAAACACAGATTGAGGGTGTACTCTCAAGTGATCCAACGAATCCTGCAACAGAAGTTCGTTTCAACTCGATTGGACCAGTAGTTGGTAATGAATTGAAAAACAAAGCATTTCTCGCTGTAGGTTTGGTGGCATTGTGTATCGTACTTTTCATTACATTTGCATTCCGCAAAGTGTCATATCCAGTGGCATCATGGAAATACGGACTCGCAACAATCATTGCCCTTGCGCATGACGTGGTGATTCCGACTGGAGTATTTGTTACATGGATTCATTTCCACGGCGGGGAAGTTGATCTTCTGTTCGTCACAGCACTCCTTGCGATTCTTGGATATTCTGTACACGATACGATTGTGGTGTTTGACCGTGTTCGAGAGAATCTCCGTATCGGAAATGGCAAGGAGTCATTTGTTGAAACAGTTGGCAAATCAGTGTCGCAGACATTTGGTCGCTCAATCAACACATCACTCACCATTTTCCTTGCACTCGTCGCTCTCTACTTCCTCGGAGGTGAATCAACCAAAGATTTTGCCTTTGTTCTTCTCGTCGGTGTTATCGCAGGAACATACTCATCAATCTTCGTCGCATCTCCACTTTTGGTGACTTTGCAGAGGGGGAAGTAGATTTGCACAATAATCAATACTGTATTAACGTAATTGTGGAGGTGAGAAGATGTTAGTCAGTTCATTTTTTTTGCTTTTCGTTTTAAACGGGGGTCAGACTTTGCGTCTTGCTAAGATTGATTATGTTTCGGCACGAAACACCCTAACAAGGAGTGTAAAACTGGTTCAAATTTCCATAAAAAAGACACCATGTGGTTCAGGTAAATATGAACTGGCTTTGGATAATCTTCGTGAAGCTAGAATTGCTCAGGATGTTGTTTTGGAACGTATTGCAGAAATGCGCAAGAAAGAACCAAAAGAAAAACTGGGTACTTTCGATAAAAGAATGAAAAAATTCATTCATGGATTACGCCTTTGGGAGATTGATGATGCTGAAAAAAATCTAAATAGTTTACCTGTAAAACATTGTTTGTTGTAATGATTTTTTATAGGCACAAGATCCGTCTCATGGCGGATTTTATTTTGAAAAAACTAACTTCATAGAATTTTTTTCACATCTCCACTTTTAGTGACTTTGCAGAGAAAATAATATATAATAACGAAGTATGAGAGGTTTTCTAAATAAATATTTTTCTTTGAATCGAAAAGATGGAAAATCACCCGAATCACTTTTTGCACTGATTCTTGGTGGGCTATGCATACTCCCTCCTTTCGCATTTTTTCTATCTCTGCCATCTGTAATATACTCTGGTGTATTGGCTAATAACTACAAAAAAACAGGTGACATACCCTCTTACCGTGCTTCTGTTGTTGGATTAATAATGACTCTTGTCGGTTGGGTATTTATTTTATTTCTGGTTAAAGATGGATTTTAGTTTTTAAAATAAAGGAAAATTTCTATAGTCGCCGACTGGGTGGCTCGAACTTCGCCGAATACGAGATTTCAGCTTCGCTAAAATCCCAGATTCGGCATGATTTCCATGGTGGGGAAATCACTTGACTTCTATTTCTATATGACTATACTATCTAGGTGCCTTAGGTGGCACTTTTTTGAACAGTTCGTTGACAATCAAATTGAATTATATGCCAGACCGACAAGGGTCTGGCAGGAATGTATTTATTGTAATTTTCCGTCATATTCATCACGATGTCAGTTGTGATGAATGACAAATTTCCTTTAAATAATTCCGGATATTTAGATCTAAGCAACGATCTAAAACTTCAATAAACACTCATAAAAAGACCTTTGTATTTCAAAGGCATCAAAACAGCAAATAATCCTGATGAAAAAATAAGATAATCGAAAATAATATTTTCCTCTATTTTGTTCCGTTCATCACAAAGTTTTTGATTAAACTTTTTTAAGAGTTTGATCCTAGCTCAGGATGAACGCTGGCGGCGTGGATAAGGCATGCAAGTCAAACGGCCCGCAAGGGCAGTGGCGAACGAGGTAGTAACACGTGGATTACATCCCCCAAAGTCAGGAATAACTAGTCGAAAGATTAGCTAATACTTGATAGTCTCTTCGGAGTA
>CAYVMP010000022.1:0-9569 GCA_964452635.1 uncultured Candidatus Saccharibacteria bacterium
GGCCGGAAGGTTCTCTCCTTGAGGTTGGGGAGAGAAAGGTCGCTCTGTTTTTTTGGGTGACCATACGCCTCCATGGAAGGGATGTTTCTCTCGCGAAGGTGAGAGAAAAATCTCTTTTGAGACTGGGGTTGCCGCCCAGTCTTTCACTGAGCAAAACTTTAGGGTTTTTCGTACACCTTTGGAAAAGGTGTACGAGTGCAGGTGTGGGAAGTTCCACCTTTCCTCTCACTAATTTTAGAGTCGCCCAGTAGTGCGACTCTAAAAAACCACTACAACCGCTCTTAAGGTTTTCGGAGTCACCCTGTTTGTGTGCATGATACACAAACAAAAACTCCTTCGGGGAATGGTGGCGCACAGTGTGTGTCAACCAATTCTCCTTCTTATTCAATCAGCATTCATGCGGTACTCAAGAGTACATATGGAATGTGGGTTGATAGGAATTAAATCAAAAATATGCTTGGCACCGGAGGTTAATATCTGGTGCACCACCTCAGGGAATTATCTGGGGAGAAAAGGGAGAGCTACAATGTTTACGAATACATTGTACGGAGTCCGTGCGAATATCGAATCATGCTGTGGGATTGAGGCAAAAAAGTACCTGCTTCGCCTCTCGCAGGTGATTGGTGGGGAGGTCGTTGAAGTTACTCTCCCTGCTGATCAGGTGGATCCGTCCACCGAAGATTTTAACCAAACTCTCACGACGTGGAGGTTGGTTGGTGCAGAAGACATGAATCGCCTCATTGCCGAAAGGCGTGAGATCAAACAATACCCGATTGGCCAACTGTGGCCTGTCGGGCCATGGAGCAACCAGCCGGATTCGGAGGTTTTCGACCATGCAGGTTTAACCTGCATGGTGCGAAAGCACCCAGTATACCTGCACATGCAGGGGTACGTGGGTGTCCCGACGGGACACCCACTGTTTGGGAATGAGGATTTCCAGATGGCCGAGGATGATGAGGGTTTCCGTGAAGAGATCACGTACCACGGCCATCTGGACGAAGATCGTGGGGTGTGGTGGTTTGGGGTCGACGGTGCCCACAACGGGCAGTCGACTGTCTGGGACTACCGAGATAAATTTCTAGATAAAACCAAATATCTAGGGGTTGAGGAGGTGAAGGCAACTCTCCGCTCGATAGCGGATGAGCTGGCTCAAGTACAAGTCGCTCAATAGTGCGACTCTAAAAAATCACTACCAACTGCTCAAAAGGTTTTCGGAGTAACCCTGTTTGTGTGCATAACACATGAACGAAAACTCCTTCGGGGAATGGTGAGTGTGCATGCACATCCAATCAATTCTCCTTCTTATTCAATTTGTATTCACTCAGAATGTAATTTGATTGGAACTTTAAAAAAATCAAAAAAACAAAAACCACTGATCCAATCAGTGGTTTTTGTTTTTTTGTGCGGGATACAGGAGTCTCTCCCTCATATTTTTAAAATCGACATTTTAAAAATATGAGGGCGCAAATTTTCGACAAGCTCTGGTGAGCTCGTAGACCGAAAATTTGTTCTCGTCCTGGCAAAAAACTACGTTTTGTGCGGGATACAGGACTCGAACCTGTGACCTTTTCAGTGTAAATGAATTGCTCTACCAACTGAGCTAATCCCGCGATGAATTATTTATACACTATAAAAACTCATAATTCAAGGTGTGTGTTAATGAGTGGTGCATATGCCTAGTAGATATTATTTTTGAAATGGGATATCATTTTCAAAATGAACACACAGGGGCATATTCCACACTGTATTGGGGTTATCATGGATGGTAATCGGAGATGGGCAAAGGCAAAGGGGTTGCCGACATTTCAAGGGCACGCACGAGGTCGTGAGGTACTCAAAGATTTTCTCACATGGTGCAAGGAGGCAGGGGTACGAAATGTCGTATCGTTTGCCTTTTCGACTGAAAACTGGAATCGGTCTCCCGAAGAAGTTTCCTTTCTGCTCGATTTGATTCGAACCATCTTAAAAGATGAGCGAGAAAATTTCATTAAAGAAAAAGTGTGTGTACGGTTCGTTGGTGACATATCTCGCTTTCCACAGGATATTCAAGAGGGGATGAAGCGAGTTACTCAAGATACAGAGGAGTTCACTGACCTGTCCCTTTTCCTCGCGCTATCGTACGGTGGACGAGATGAGATAGTGCACGCAGTCAATGAATGTATTCGAGAGGGTATTAACCCTGTGACTGTTGCCGACATGTCAGCACACATGTATACATATCCAATGCCTGATCCAGATCTCATCATCAGAACATCAGGTGAGATGCGCACGTCTGGATTTTTGCCGTGGCAAGGAGTGTATAGTGAACTATTTTTTACAGATACATTGTGGCCTGATTTCTCACAAGAAGAATTTAAAAAAATTCTTGAAGAATACTCACACAGAGAGCGACGAATGGGGAAGTAGTATATTCCAATGAAGCCAACTATTCTATATGAAGATGACGATGTCCTTGCGGTGAATAAACCCGCAGGGCTTCTTGTACACGGTGATGGGAGAGCGACAGAGGATACGCTTGTCGATTGGGTTTTGCACGAGTACCCAGATACTGTGCACGTTGGTGAGTCGGGGAGAGCACAGGATGGTACAGTGTTTCCACGTCCCGGTATTATACATCGTCTCGATAGGGAGACGAGTGGTGTCATGCTCATTGCAAAAAACCAAGAATCGTTCATGCATTTAAAATCGCAATTTCAACATCATGAGATCAAAAAGGAGTACCACGCATTTGTGTATGGAGAAATGAAAACAGATACAGGGGTGATTGACCGACCGATTGGTCGAAGTGCGCAGGATTTTCGACTATGGTCTGCACAGCGTGGTGCAAAAGGTGAAATGCGTGAGGCGGTGACGGAGTATGTTGTGGTGATGCGATCAAAAGGCTATACGTTTGTTCACGTGTTTCCTAAAACAGGTAGAACCCATCAAATTCGAGTGCATTTCAAGGCAATCCACTATCCACTTGTCGCGGATTCTCAGTATGCCCCTAATCGTGATAACAGTCTTGGGTTTGAACGTCTCGCACTGCATTCGTACGAAGTAACATTTCGAAAAATGGATGGGTCAATTCAGTCTGTCAGAGCACCTTACCCAGAGGATTTCTCACTGGCGTATATGATATATTGCAAAAGTAATGTGGGTGTGTTAGATTACTACAACTATGGCAGAAACAAGTAAACAGACACAGATTCAATCTCCAGTAGATATTTCCGCTCGAAAGGCGATGAATATTCGTTCTGGTAATACAGTTCGTGTGTGGCAGAAAATCCAAGAAAAAGGCAAAACTCGATTACAGGCGTATGAGGGTTTGGTTATTGCTGTAAAACATGGCAAGGAAGCCGGATCTACATTTACAGTGCGACGTGTTGCCTCAGGTGTTGGTATGGAGAAAATTTTCCCTCTCTACTCTCCAATGATTGACTCAGTGGAAACTCTCAAGCGCTCTCAGGTTCGACGTGCAAAGCTCTATCATATTCGAGACAAAGCAGCTAAGGAGATTCGTCGACAGATGCGAAACATTCGATCAGTTAAGACTGTTGATACAGTGTCGGATGAAGTTGAAACAGAAGTGGAGGCTGAGACTACAGAATAAAAACAAAATGCACCCGAAAGGGTGTTTTTTGTATTTTCTAATGAGGATTGAATATTAATGTATATTTATGTATTATGTGACTACCTCATTATTTTGTAGTGTGGATACACCTGCCCAGGTGTTGAAATTGGTAGACAAGCACCCTTGAGGTGGGTGTGCCGTAAGGTGTGGAGGTTCGAGTCCTCTCCTGGGCACCAAAACAAAAAACTGCTGAAAGGCAGTTTTTTGTTTTGGCCACAGGAAACAAAACGAAGTTTTGTGTGAGGACGAGAACAGGTTGGCGGTATACGCTCGCACCAGCGAGTGTCGCCAATCTGCGTTTTGATTTTTAATGAGTGTCGACGAATTAAAAATCAAAAAGAGACTCCTCTCCTGGGCACACAAAAACCGCAAAAGCGGATTTTTTGTGCCGAATGAGTAGGGTCTCGGAGACTCCTCTCCCGATAAAAACACCGAAGGCTTTTTTAAGTATTTATGATATCCTATTAGCAGGAGAGTAAACTGTGCTGAAAGTATTTTGTTTTTTCTTTTTTTCTAGCTACATGTTTGCATGTAGTTGTGTAAAACAAGGGGTCGTCGCCGACCTTGCGGATTCTGATGCGGTTTTTATTGGAGTAGTTTCTGGGGTTCGATATATGGAGAAAGGTGTTGCACCTCGAGTAATTGTTACCTTCGATGTTTCGGGGGTTTGGAAAGGTGTGGTTGGCAAGCAGGCCAAACTTCACACGTATGTAAACTCATCTTCCTGTGAGGGATGGTCTCGTTTCGAGAAGGGAAAAGAATACGTTGTTTTTGCTACCACACGAAAAGTCGATGAGTGGTTGGGTCGGAAGAAATCAGATTTTTTTGGTAGTCGTAGTGTGTTGGTTGGTACCGAACTGCCTGTGCGGGGTAGTCAAATACTGGGTATTACGTGCTCAGAAACAAGTCTTGTAACGGACTCTGTTCGAGAGGATTTAAAAAAAATAGGGGTTCCTAAAATACCCTAACGATTGCGAAATGAGCAGGCCAGCGTCCAAAAGGATTCTGGCCTATTTTTTTTAATCAAATCCCCGACTATACACTAGTCGGGGATAGTTTTTCAAGAATATTATTGAGGTTTTTTGCGGCATCCGATATTAACTTTGCTGGAATATTATGTTGTCGGAGCATTTGCTCCAGTGTACCTTGATCTATTTGATCAAGGTGGTATTTTCCATTTCCATCCATCCTAACACAATATCTGTGGGTGCATGCAAACTGAATGATATCATCAAGAAGGGTGTACCGTCCTTTTGCGATAACTGCAAATTCCTTGAGGAATTCACGGTACTCACTCATGTGTTTTTCTTTAAATTTCCCCCATGCACAATGGAGCGTATCTCCACTGTATATGCTTTCAAAAGAGAGATCGTTTCCAATCCCTCTCCATTTACCATCGAGTGAACACAGCACACCGATGGTAAACCAGTCTACACGATGATTGCGATCAAAGAAACTTGCCATCTGTGACCTCCATGAACACACTAGCAGATTTTCAGTATCGTGTCATGCTACACCGAGAGCATGCCCACACACTAAAGTCGTTCAAGTGCCTTGAGGTTTTGTTCTGGTAAATAGAGAATGATAATACCAAGTACTATACCAAGGATTGCTGTAATGATGTGGTTACTACCGAAAAACCAAATGTCGAATTGATCAAATATAATCCAGATACCTCTCCAAATAAGCACAATACCGATTGCAGTTGAAATGTTTTTAATAAAATATGAAAAACCAAAATGATGTTGTCGCATGTACCTACTATACTAGATACAGCAAACTATTTAAAGTACGTGTGTGCATGGTACAATGGTAATCATTGTGAATACAGAAACAAAACCAATTATACAAGACATCTCTGTGGTGGTACTCAGTGTTCTCGTCGCTGTCATGCTTGTTCAGACGGGATCTTTGCACACACTCCTCCTCTCTACCAAAGAATACGAAGTGTTTTCTAGTTTTTTTGCTGGAATGTTCTTTACATCTGTATTTACGACCGCCCCTGCTATTGTTGCGCTCGGTGAGATAGCAACTCAAGGAAATTTGTTTGTTGTTTCTGTTCTCGGAGCAGTGGGTGCAATGTGTGGTGATGCACTCATTTTTGCTTTTGTGAAAAATAAACTCTCGGAACATGTGTCACTTCTTATCGGACAGCAAACACGGAGAAAAAGAGTTCGCCATTTTTTTAAGTCTCGATTGTTTCGTATTTTTTCGTTTGTACTGGGAGGTATTATCATTGCTTCACCACTACCAGATGAGCTTGGTATTGGTCTCATGGGTATATCAAAAATGAAGACACGATATTTTTTGGTTCTTTCGTTTGCTTTTAATTTCATTGGAATACTTCTCATTGGTATTACCGCACGTGCATTGGTTGGGTAGGTGGGGGGTGTAAATAGTGTATATTTTGGTATACTTGGGGTGTTATTCACTAAATTAATACCATGTATATCATAATCATACTGTTGGTTTTGTTGGTAGTAAGTTCTCTCCGCGTAGTTAAGGAATACGAACGAGGTGTTATATTTTTCCTTGGTAAATGCACAGGTATTCGTGGTCCGGGACTCATACTCCTCATTCCTATCTTTGAGCAGATGACTCGGGTACAGTTGCGCACGGTCACAATGGATATCCCGTCACAGAAAATCATCACACGTGACAATGTGTCTATTGATATTGCTGCTGTCGCATATTATCACGTCGTCGATCCAGTGAAGGCGACGATAGCAATCGAAGATGTGTACAATGCGGTCAACCAGATTAGTCAGACCACAGTTCGTAATGTAGTTGGACAATTCCAACTTGATCAATTACTCTCACAAACACTCGATATTAATTTACAAATAAAAGACGTCATTGATGGACACACTGAACCATGGGGTGTGCAAGTGACCGCAGTTGAAATCAAAGATATTTTCCTTCCAGAAAACATGCAACGTGCAATGGCAAAGGAGGCCGAGGCAGAGCGTGAGAGACGTGCGAAGATTGTTGCAGCCGAGGGTGAGCTACAAGCATCTACTAAACTTGGCGAAGCGGCAGACATCATGGCACAGCATCCAGTGGCACTTCAGCTTCGTACACTTCAAACAATGGCAGAGATTAGTGTCGAGAAAAACTCAACAATTATTTTCCCCGCACAATTCATGACCACTGTACACGAGGCAGTCGCGATGATTAAAGGGGATATGAAGAAGTAGAAGGAGGATTGGGACAAACCTCTGCTGGATTTTAGTCTGTTTCTCTGGTATAAAGAGTATTCATGTGTGTATCACATGAATAAATGGTGGCTATGGTGTAGTGGTAACACAGAAGCTTGTGGAGCTTTTATCGAGAGTTCAATTCTCTCTAGCCACCCAATCTAATACTCTTTTTCTGTAAGGATGTTTGGGTGTGATCAGAATAATTTGATATAATGTGTGATATGAGTTTTGAATTTCCTGATAACCAAGAAGCTGTGCAAATTGAGTTTGATTGTAAGGGGCACTACGGAGAATCAGTAGGGAGTATTATTGTACACGATTTTACCTTGAGTGAAATACCACAAGGAACATTTGAATTGGATGGTTATATTGATACAGCACAAGGTCAATTTGCTTTTCAGGGTAATGTTGAAGATGCAAAAAAAGCTATCTTACAAATAAAGGAATACATGCAAGTTCCAGTTCTTAGAAAGGAACTTGAAGAATTATCTAATAAATTAGTTAGTAAGGAGCAGGAAATGTATAGGTATAGTTCACAAGGAGAGGATAACTTTGATCGGTGGACAGAAGTAAAACAAGAGAAGGAAACTCTTGATAAGGAAAAAACACGATTAAAACAAAAAATACAATCATTTGAAAATTCTGTGTCATCTTACAAAATATAATCTAACGTACCATGCATAATCTAAACGATATAAAAAATATGTATCCAGATGTTGATGTTAATGAAGATGATGGTGCTGATTCGTACAGAGAAGGACTTCCTGTAATAGAACGTGATCCTGTTGCTGTCATTATTAAACATCCGACTGAGAACATGTATCTCGTTGCGCAATGGAAAGGTGTTGTGTGGAACGGTTTTTTGACCGGTGGAATTGAGGATGGAGATTCACTTGAGACAACTGTGAAAAAAGAAATTCACGAAGAAACTGGTTTTAAACATGTTTCGAGAATCGTACCAATGGACTGTGTGTCACACGCATTATTTTTTCATCCAGTAAAGAAGGTGAATCGTTTGGCACACTATCATCTGGTCTTTGCTGAACTTGTAGATTTAGAAAAAGATGAAGTTTCTGAAATAGAAAAAAATATTGCAGATTTCGTATGGGTTCCTTATGGTGAGGTTTTGGAAATGTTAACTCGAAACAGTATAAAAACACTGTGGAAATTTTATATGGATAATAAAGTTGTTTAAAAATAACTTACTGCCTTTGATTTTTTTGATATACTATATGCATTATCATCTAGTCTATATGGTATGTCGTACATAATCATTGAGGAGTCGTCATTGTCAAAGTTTTTCTTTTCGAATACAAAAATGGCGTGGTTTTGGTTGGTAGTGCGAGTGTATGTGGGATGGGAGTGGTTGCAGGCAGGTATTGAAAAGGTAGTTAACCCTGTATGGGTTGGAGGAGATGCGGGAGGCGCGCTCGCTGGATTTATAAAAGGAGCACTTTCAAAAACATCGGGAATGCACCCTGATGTTACGGGTTGGTATGCATCATTTCTTCAGACTGTGGTACTGCCACATGTATCGCTGTGGTCACACATGGTTGCGTATGGGGAAGTGCTCGTCGGACTCGCACTTATCGCTGGTGTAGTGACTGGCATCGCCGCATTTTTCGGTTTATTCATGAATCTAAACTATCTACTTGCTGGTACAGTGAGTACGAATCCAATTCTCTTTACGCTGAGTATTGGACTCATGCTTGCGTGGAAAATAGCTGGGTATATTGGACTTGATCGGTTTGTAATGAGGTTTTTCCTTCATCCACGACAGGTTTAATGTATGGGATTAATAGTAATACCTAGTACACATATGAAATTTATAAGAATATTTCTTCTCATCCTTATTATTATCGGTATTGGACTTCTTCTCACACAGAACATGTGGGTTCCACCCTTCGTGAATTGGATACTGAGTTTGTAATATATCGAATTTTTCTGTTTTCAAATACAAAAAATCAGATAATGTCGTCTGATTTTTTGTATTTAATTTCTGTGGTATACTGAACGTCCTTTATTAGTATGTAATCATAAAACATATGTATACACGAGAACAATTTTGGAAATCAGTGCAGGATGAGGTGCGAATTATCAAACATCTTGCAACCAAAATCCCAATAGGGCAGGAAGGATATCGTCCATCTGAGTCTCAGCGAAGTACACTTGAGCTTCTCCAGTACCTGAGTGCTACTGGTAGTACAACAATGAAAGTAATGCTCACTGAAAATACAAAATCATACGAGGATTATGTAGCATTTAAGGAGGATGTGACTGTTGCAAATTTTGCTATGAAAATGGATATGCAAGAAGCAGATATGAAAAGTATGTTTGAGAAAATGACAGAGGATGATTTCAAAAAAGAATTTGATTATTACGGAATGAGAACAAAGGCAGAACATTTAGTTGAGGGGATGCTCAAAACTTTTGCCGCATATAGAATGCAACTCTTCCTCTATGTAAAGGCATGTGGTGCCCGAGTCTCAACATATGATGTGTGGATGGGAATTGATACCCCAGAGAAAAACTAACTCATTTGTTCTCATGAAATTACTTTTTACCTATCTGAAAACATACTGGAAACTATGTGTTGGTGTGCTCGTACTTGCATCCATCAACCAGATATTCTCTCTCCTCGATCCATATATTTTTCAGCATGTGATTGATGGGTACGCTACCAAGTTTAGTCAGTATACACTCGGAGAATTTCTTCGAGGTGTGGCATTTCTCATGTCTCTTGCTGTTGGTGTTGC
>CAYVMP010000023.1:0-7836 GCA_964452635.1 uncultured Candidatus Saccharibacteria bacterium
AAGACCATCTATCTTATCGTCAAGAGTATCTTTCGCTGTAAGCATTAGCACTGGTGTCATGATATGTTCACTTCGTATTTTCTTACAAAGGCTCATGCCGTCAAGTTCTGGAAGCATGATATCAAGGATTATGAGATCAAAATGTTCAGGGGTAGCAAGAATCCTGCGTAAACCGCTTCCACCATCGTATACAGCATCAGCTGCATACCCCAAATTCTCCAATCCTTTTTTGATTGAATTTGCTAGCTTTTCTTGGTCTTCGATAATCAGTATTCTCATATATACCTACATTATACTTTAATTATGAAGAAATTATGAGTATGGTGCGCTATAATGGCAGTTCTCACTTCGTCCACCAGTCCGCGCATTAAAAAATAGAGCCAACGATATGGCTCTATTTTTGTATAGTGTCGGGACTCAGAACTGTGGTATTATTTTGATATATGAAATTTATAATTGGTTCAGCTAGTGAAAGAAAAATTAAAATTGCTGAGAAGATTATTTGGCAATTTTTCAGTGACCAAAAAGATATTAGTATTGTTGGTTTTGGAGCAAAATCACAAATGCCAGATACTCCGTGGGATAAACAAACTTTTGATGGTGCACGAAATCGTGCAATTGATAGTAAATCAAATATTACTGATGGTGATTACTATATAGGCTTAGAAAGTGGTCTCATTGAGAGATATGGTCACATATATGAGGAAGCATGGGCAGTTGTGATATGTGATGATGGTAAGGAATTTTCTGGTTATTCAAGCGGGTTAAAAGTACCAGATTTTATTCTCAAAAAAATGGATGATTCTAAAATGGAACATTCTGATGTCATGACTATAATTGAAGAAGAATATGGAAAATTACCTAACGATACTTGGGGCACATATTCAGGTGGAACAATTTCACGTGAAGTAAGTTTGGAGGAAGCATTACGAAATGTTTTTATTCAAGTTACTGCACCAGAAAATAGTTTTTATAAAAAATAAATTATTATGAAATATTTTATTGGTTTTTTGCTGAAAGGCGAAGTTTCAGATTGGCATATTAAGACTGCGAAGGAAATTTCAGATAAGTTTAATACTTGGAAGATTTATGAAAAAATTCCTCCACACATAACAATATTCTATCCAGAAGGTGTTGAAGATATAACTAAAATAAAAAATTACATTAAAGAATGGACTCAAAAAAATAAGGTATCAGGAAATTTTTATATATCTGGGTTTGACCGTTTTGAAGATAGAGTGGTTTTTGCAAAAATGGAAGCAGATAAATCTGTTACTAAATCTATTGAAAATTTAAGAGAAGGTATTAGAAATATAGAAACTATTAAAGATGAATCATTTCCAGATTGGCATCCACATTCTACTCTAGCGAACAAACTTAGTTCTGAGGATATTAATAAAATTTGGGAATACACGGATAGACTCGAAAAACCTAATTTTATTGTTCCTTTTGATAATATTACTATTTTTAAATACGGCGGAGACCAAAAGTGGTTTGTTGACGAATGTTTTGAATTATCCCGGTTCTAACATCGTCCACTAGGCCGCGCATCGAAAAAGAGCCATAGAAATATGGTTCTTTTTCTGTATACTGATTGGATGGAAGAATTGTGGTAATATTTTGATATGGAAGGTAAAAGATTTGAACAAATTCATATTGAAGATACAGATAATCCCATTGGTCTTGGTGGGGAAAAGAAAGTATATAATGACAAGACTAATCCAGATAGAGTAATTGGTCTATACAGACCAGCCGAAACACGTGAAGGTTATCCAACAACAGAAAGACAGGTTAAAGCAAGATTTTATTTAATAAAAATTGCTCATCTGTTATTTCCTCAAAATATTCCTGACGCCCAGTTTTCTTATTCAAAGCCGAATGCTATGGCAAGGACAAAAGTTGATTTAAGTGAAGATCATAAAAGATTAAACAATATTGCAATTGTAAACGATGATTTAGAGAGTGAAAAAGTTTCATCTGGATCTCGAGAGGACATTAAGAGTAAATTGTTGCATACGGAAATAAATTATAGTGATAAAATAGCAGCTAATCCTGGGTATGAAAAATTAGTATCTAAGTTACAGAATGCGGGATATAAAGTTGATGCTACCGGAATAAATTTTGATATGGATTCCAATGGCGAGGTGATATTTTTGGATGAATTTTCACCATGGAGAATCGACCCAAATGATAAAGAGGTTACCATTGCTTTTGATAAAGATAAACTACAAGAAGCAATAAATAAATTACCTGAAAAAGAACAAGAACAGGCTCAGAGTTATTTAGATCGAACTCTTGTAAATTTTCAAGAGGAACTTAATTTATTAAATCATAAAGTTTAACCAACCAGTTGCAAATCCGCTATGGAAATGTAGGCATTATAGTCCTTAATCCTGGTCCTCACTTCGTCAACCACGCCGCGCAATTAAAACCGCCTTCGGGCGGTTTTAACGTGGCTGAGAAAAGTGTGGGACACTTTTCGTATGGGTGCTGAAACCTTTGATAATTTTTTAAGAACGAAGTGAATTAAAAAATAGAAAAGGTGTACTGCTCCTGTAAGGAGAGCAATCCTATCTCATTTCGTCCACTAGGTTACACAAAGGAACAAAAAGGGATTAGATTTCTATTCACGGCGCAGGATTTTACTGCTTGTAAATAAATAAAATATATGGTATCTATGAAATAGAAAAAGGAGATTTAATATGACAGAATATGATCTGGGACCAATCAATGGTCACATCGTTGGCCGTATTCTTAAGGAAGCGGTCAGACGAGCAACTGTTGCAATTCGAAACGAACGCCTAATGTTCGAAGCTCATACAAAGGAGAGCTATGGTGGAACAATGGATGATGTATTCACCAGTGCCGATACAAAAGCACAAGAAATATATCTCCGGACATTCCAAGAGTGTTTTCCGAGGTGTGGGGTAATCGGTGAGGAAGATTCTCTCACTATTGATCCCTCGGACGATTGCAAGGCATATTTTACGGTCGATCCACTTGATGGTACAAAAGCATATATCCGTCGGCAGTCTCATGGAGTTGGTACAATGGTAGCACTTGTGTACGGTGAGGAAGTAATTTCTGCCTACATCGGTGATATTAATACCGAAGAGGTATATGGCTATCGACCAGGATCAAATAAAGTCCATCGCATCACTCGTCTCGATACGTTCGAGACTTTGGGATCAGAACAAAAATCTGTTCCTAGAGAAAAATACGCACTTTTACGAAATCCTGCTGACAGCTATTCTCTCGCTGTTCGGAATCTTTTGCATCGTTTTAACAATTACGAGGTAATTGGTTCAAGTATCGGTATATGGATGGCTCAGCTCTGGAAGAGGGAAGTAGGTGCGGTGTTTATGGAGCCAGGATGGGAGACACCGTGGGATTCAACTCCGATTATCGGCATTTCGCAAAAATTAGGGTATGTGTTTCTTCGGCCAGTAGGTATTGGTTGGACAAAGTATGCACCAATCATTTCCACAAAGAAATATCGACGTGACCACGAAACATTGGTCATACATCAGAACGATTTGAATCTTCTTCGAATCTGATTATTTATAAGTGGCCTGTATGAAAATACAGGTCCTTTCTTTTTATTTAATTTGAATTCTAACATCGTCCACTAGTCCGCGCATTAGGAATTTTTGCCAATTAAATCGCTTAATCATAGCGATTTTTGGTTCTAACGAAACACTTGTAATTTTTTATAAATATGATTTAATCCTGAACGGAGGATTTATTCGATGCCACGCGAGTGGACTGCTGGCGACACAAAGTATTTTCTTCCTCTCTTAGTGGAAAGAGATGGAATGGAGTGTCACTACTGTGGTAAGCAAGTGTACCTCAGTAGTGAGATAGAGAAAAAACCTCTTTCTGCTCGTGCCAGACAGCTTGCCAATGCCCAATGGGCCATGAAAGCAGTTGTCGAGCATAGGATTCCAGTATCAAAAGGTGGAGAGGAGTTTGATATCAACAATATGGTCATCGCTTGTATAGGATGTGACCAAAAGAAAGGTTCCAGATTTCCAGGAAACTTTCAAAGAAACAGAAAGAAATCTAAAAACCGCGGATAATGATTTGTTCATTCGCGGTTTGTTTTTTATAAAAATTTTGAAAACATAATATTATTTTTCACAATCTCAGTTCTAACATTGTCCACTAGTCCACGTATTGAAAGATATGGTCATGGAAGCATGGTTTTTTTTACTAAATTAATTAATGGAAGAATTCTCTATAATTATCTTTGTACCCAGATCTGCCCACTTATAAAGTTTCTCAGCTTGATCTGGTGGTAGATTCACACATCCGTGCGATTGTGTTTTTCCAAAATTATCATGCCAGTACGCGCCATGAATTGCGGCACCATATTTTGTAAAATACATAACCCATGGTACACCGGGCAAATCATAATACCCACTAATGCCGGGTTGTGGCCCTTGCATATATCGGCTTGGAGTTTTTGTTAGTACATTGAATGTGCCGAGTATGGTGGGTGTGAGTTCGTAACCTGTAGAGATTGCAGTTTTCATAAACAATGTATCATTTTCATATGCATATAGAATTTGTGTAGATACGTTTATAATGATATGTTTTGTCGTTTGTGTAGGAGTTGTACTTGAAATTTCTACATCACCAACATTGTAGAATACTTCGACTGAATCACTGCGAATGTACCAATCTCCCGAAATGCGTTCAGGGTATCGTACCCCTTGGAATGCAATTTTGTACCATGTAAATCCTGATGTATCTTCGATGCCCTTTGCGATCTGTAATACGATTCCATTTCGAACCTGTGCAACTATTTCTGAATCCATACTTGGTTCTGAGTACACATTGACACATGTTCCTTCAAGCCGAGGTCCACAACTTTTTATAACCTTAAGGTACGCAAAATTTTTCTCAAGCGTTTGCGGATTTTCGCCTGAAGTTTTATTTTTGGTATCGTGTACTGTGGTTACTGGTATCTGTGGGCTTTTCCACACAATGATACTTACAGAGAGGATGACGACAACAAGTAGGACAAATCCTATAAGTAGTCTTTTTTTCATTTTTTTCTTAATTCATACACCTTCTTCTGTGGAATGTCAAAAATACTGATAGTGAATTTAACACAATTTTTTTCAAATCAGTAATGAAAATATAATTGGTATAGCTATCAATTTTTACTGCTTGTAAATAAATAAAATATATGGTATCGATAAGGTAGGAGGAAGAGAAAAAATGGTAAAATTTCTAGAAGAGTCGGGTGGATTTGTTGTAAAAGTTGATGATAAAATTTTGGGTCGCATCAACCAGGTGTATGGTTTCTATATTGAACTGACCACGGTATCTTTTATCTCGATTAACCCAGAGGATCTGCGAACGATCGCAAATAAAACTCAAGAAGTGCAGACGCACGGTTGGCCAATTCCACTGTGCCAATCATGCAAAGGAACTCCCGGTTCACCGGGAGAAGTTTATAGCCCTAACGAAGGGTTGATTGGGTGTCAAGCACCAATTCACCAGCGAATTCTTAGTGTTCGGCGTTAGTTTAAAAGATGGTATCGTTCACCAGTATATTGGTGGACGATTCTTTTTATTTAAAAATTTTATTGTTTTTGGTATAATTTTGAGATGGAAGGATTCAAAAATAATGATGAAATATTTGAACGGAGACTTTTATCTCTAAAGAGTTTTTGGGATGCTTTAGGTAGTAAGGACTTTATTGTTGGTGGTAAGAAAAGAAAGATGGATATGATGCCGTTTGATGATGTAGAGAATTATTTAAGGAGACATGTTCCAATACCACTTTGTATGACATTTGGAGGTAGTGGATTACGAGTATCTTTTGATAGAAATGAGGGTGTTAAGATTTGGTTTACGAATTCTCTTGAGGAGCATCCAGATTATCAAGAAGCAAAACAAGAAATCAAGAATCTTTGGGAGGAAACAAAGAATAGTGAATAAAGTACATCCTAACTCACTGGGAGAAAAATGCTTCCGTCAGTATTTGGTTGTCGGATACACCGTGTGTCTTCAGGTCACGCCAAATATCTCGGGTAAATGAGACACTTCCACATAGGAGAAATTCTGTCTCCGTTGTGTTTTGTATATTTTTCAATATTTTTTCACTTGATATTCTCTCAGTGTATATGTTGTGTAAGGTGTTATTTTTCTGAACATTTCTGTCTCGAGTAATAAAATAGTAGACATTAAAATTCTTGTTTACTGCACTGAGTTCGTCGAATTCTTTTTTAAAAATAATATCTGATAATTCTCTGACACTGTAAAAGAGTGAAATCTTTCTCTGTGGACTGTTCTGTACACTATCTATAATCTGACTGCGAAAGGGTGCAATACCAATGCCACCGGCAATCAATACGAGTGGTGTGTTCACAGATTCACTGTAAAAATATCCATATGGAAGTGATGCTGTAATCGTATCTCCGGCTTCGAGTGTGTGCAGACGACGTGAAAATTCACCCATGGTTTTCACACTGATAGAAATCATGTGTTCGGATGGAGCACTCGAGATGCTATATGCCTTTCCCTCGGGAGTATTGAGTTCTGGGAAATACACAGTAATGAATTGTCCGGGGATGTAGCGAGGTACGTCTGCGTGGGGAGAGATGAGGTGTAGAGTACACACATCGTGTGTCTCATTGATTTTATTGTACACGATATATTTTTGTTTATTTTCTTGTTCCATGAGTTGTATTCTTTTCATAATCCTCAATCGCTTCGCGGAGTGCGTGGTGTCCGAGTACGGAGCAGTGATATTTTCTGTCTGGAAGACCACCAAGTCGCTCGATGATTGATTCCGGAGTTACTTTCTTTGCGTGGGCGATTGTCATCCCACCATTCTCTGTTGCCATGACGGAGAGCATTGATGTTGATGCGATTGCTGAGGCACATCCAAATGTTCGCCACTTACATTCACGGATTCTCTGTGTCGCTGTGTCTACTTTAATCCATAGTGCCATGACATCACCGCATGCGGGACTACCTACTACGCCAATACCGTCCGCTGTATACTCTACTTCGTCCATTAAAATATTTCGTGGATTGAAAAAATGCTCCTTTACAATGTCGCTATACAACCAATTTTCGACATCACATGTAGATTTTTTAGTTTTCATATTTAGTGATTTACTGCCGATATATTTTTGAGTTTCTCAATAATCTCTGACAGTATGGACAGTACATACGTGAGTTCCTTTTTTGTCGTGTGTTTACCTAAAGAAAACCTAATACTTCCGTGAATAATATCTGGGTTTTGACCAATAGCGAGAAGTACATGGGAGGGTTTTAAATCGTGTGCAGAGCATGCAGATCCTGTCGACACTTCGATTCCTTGTGCATCGAGCATGAGTAGGATTGATTCACCTTCGACACTAGGAATGGAGATGTGAATATTGTTTGGTAGTCTTTTGTGAGGATGACCATTGAGTACGATGTTTGGAATTTTTTTCTGTAATTCTGTAATAAAATAATCACGAAGCTTCACGAGTCGGTGTGATTCTGTCGCTCTGTGTGCATTTACTCGTTTCAAGGCTTCTGCGAAACCCACAATGAACGGTATGTTTTCTGTTCCTGCGCGAATAGAATGTTCCTGATCTCCACCGTGGATCAGTGGTTCAATGTGTACTCCATTTTTTACATAGAGCATCCCGACACCTTTTGGGCCGTATATTTTTGATCCATTGAGTGTCATGAGATCGACCCCTAACTCGCGCACATCAAGTGATTCGTAACCCGCACACTGACACGCATCGGTATGGAGTAGGGGAATGGAGTTTTCAGAACCCCTTTTATTTTTGTATTCTCGAATCGCTCGAGAGAGCTCCGCAA
>CAYVMP010000023.1:7846-9417 GCA_964452635.1 uncultured Candidatus Saccharibacteria bacterium
TTTGCAGATTGCCCCTATTTCCGCAATCGGTTGTATTGTGCCGATTTCGTTATTGGCATACATGATTGAGACGAGTGTAGTTTCTGGAGTGATAGTTTGTAGACATGTCTCAATGTCGATACTGCCGTACATATCGACTGGGAGTACACTCACTCGAAATCCTTCTTTTTCGAGAGAGTGAGCGGATTCACGTACGGCCTTGTGTTCGATGGAAGAAATGATGATGTGCATTCCCTCTGTGCGATATGCTCGAGCGATACCAATTACCGCGAGAGCATCTGACTCTGTACCAGAACCTGTAAATACAATCTCATGAGGAGATGCATGTATGACAGATGCCACAGAAGCCCGAGCCTCTGTGAGTGCACGGTGTGCCCTTCGTCCACTTGCATGTAGTGATGATGGATTGCCATACTCTCTGTAAAAATATGGCATCATTTTTTTCAGCACATCTGTATCGAGAGGTGTCGTCGAGGCATAGTCGAGATATATTCTGTCGGTAGGTTTATCTGATGTCACAAAATTGAACGTTATGTTTTATTAAGTCTTTCACATACTCGAACTCAGCGTCGGTATATGTCACTTTATTTCTAAACTGAGGATTGAGGATGTGTGTTGGGATGTATTTTTGTAAATAATATTTCTGTGCACCACGTATTTCTGTGCTGATTTCCACAATATCATCTGGAGAGAGGAGAGATTTCAGTACGGTTGTTCGAAACTCGTATTCAATAGGTGAGTGGAGAAGTATGTCGATGCTTTTTTTGATTGCCGTGACATCAACTGGCCGAGCGACTGTTTGACTGTATCGTGATAGGGGAGATTTAATATCCATTGCGATATAGTCAACGAGATTTTTTTCGATTGCTTCGAGAAGTACATCTGGATGAGTACCATTTGAATCAAGCTTTATCAGGAACCCTTTATTTTTTACTTTCTGTAAAAAATCTAAGAGGTCGTCATGGATAGTTGGTTCACCTCCAGTGACGACGATTCCATCAAGCACCCCCTTTCTCTTTTCTAGAAAATCTAAAATCTCTTTCTCTGAGTGAGTGTGCTCTACGGTTTCATCAACGAGCTCTTTATTGTGACAATACGGACATCTAAAGTTGCACCCGATGGTAAAAACCATACAGGCGACTTTGCCGGGGTAGTCAATGAGTGTGAATTTTTGAAACCCACCAAAAGTCATACATCATTTTTTATTAGTTCGTTTTGTGTCGTCCTACTCACTTCGGAAAATATTGGGTGGTATGTCTCACGAAGAGTGTATTCTGATTGTTTGCCGGCATTCCATTGGCTGACTGGTCGGAGATATCCGACGACACGCGAATACACCTCACACTCCTGTGTACACGTCGGACATGAGAAATGTTCACCGGCAATGTATCCGTGTGATCGACAGACACTGAATGTTGGTGTGAGTGTAAAATACGGCAGGTGATAGTTTTCACATATTTTTTTGACTAGTTTCGGTACAGCATTGATGTCTGTGATGCGTTCGCCAAGGAAGAGATGTATCACTGTTCCGCCCGTATATTTCGTTTGTAGACTGTCTTGGATATCGAGTG
>CAYVMP010000024.1:0-9378 GCA_964452635.1 uncultured Candidatus Saccharibacteria bacterium
TTTTTATTCTACAAACTTTAGTTAAACTCTGTCATTGCTTTCTGGATACCGGACGATACAAATGTTTCAATAGCGAGATTTACTTTCTTGGAAAGTTTTTTGAGCGATGCCATTTCTTCTGGCTTGAATTGACCGAGAATGACTTTCGTTACAGCTTCCTCACCTTGTGGTTTGCGTATTTTCCCTGTTGGAGTGGTTGGTGAAATTCCGATTCGAATACGAGCAAACTTTTCTGTTTTGATTAATTTTATGATTGATTCAACACCTTTATGCCCACCAGAAGATTTATTGAAAGACATTTTAGATGTACCAAAGGGTAGGTCCAAATCATCGTAGATTACCAACACCTTTTCAGCAGATTTAATGCTCGTCACGAGAGGTTTTACTGACTTGCCAGAATTATTCATAAACGTATCAGGGAGCACGAGAGTAAGTACAGACGACTTTGTACCGGTCCCCACCTTAACCTTCGCAACATGAGCAGAAAGTTTTTTATCAACTTTCCATTCTAGGTCATGTGTACCACCAAACCACTCAACGAACATCCGTCCCGTATTGTGACGAGTTTTTTCGTACTCACTTCCCGGATTTCCAAGCCCTACAATAATATATGCCATAGTTCCCCTATCATACCACCAAAATGGTGTGTAAAGAAATATTAAAAATTTCATACTGTTTCGAGAGACTGCGAATAAGGGAGCGAAGCGAACACTTAATTAGGAAACAACGACGAACGAGAAGAAGCGCGAAGCACTGTTTGAGCACACGTACTCGTGGCGAGTTTGCGAGAGCGCTCTGGAGTGAGAACGATTGTTTCCTTGATTACCGAGGAAGAGCAATTCGTGACCACACGAATATGCGTGCTCTGAAATACAACGACTTATTTTTTTAAATTTCACCCACACCATGCACAAATCTATTGTGTCAAACACAGTTGCACAGTATACTAATACGACATGAATCCTGATACACACGATACAACTCAAACACCTACTCCATCTTTGAGTCCAACATGGAAACATATCGTCAAAGAAATTTTTATTTTCGTTGCAATCGCAGGAGGAATTGTTCTTCCATTCAGAATGTTCATCGCTGAACCATACATTGTTAATGGTAGCTCAATGGATCCTACTTTTATAAACGGAGATTATCTCATTGTTGATAAACTTTCATACGAAATTGGTAATCCAAAAAGAAATTCAGTTGTTGTGTTCAAATTCCCAACAGAAACATCTCGAAACCTCATCAAACGCATCATTGGATTGCCCGGAGATACTGTGACTATGAACGATAAAGTCATCACTATCACAAACACCGAGAACCCAGAGGGATTTACACTCGATCAACGAGATATCAAAAATTTCACTACAGAACATTTTTCAATCACACTCAAAGAAAATGAATATTTCGTCATGGGCGACAACCGTGGAGTCAGTTACGATTCACGATCATGGGGCATCCTTCCTCGGTCTGATATTCTTGGTAGACCAGTCGTGAGACTCTGGCCTGTTAATAAAATCAGTATTCTTCCCGGTGATTTAAGTAATCTGTAATTGTCCATGAAAAAAGAACCTCAGGAGAAAAGTTATTTACTCGATGAATGCGACAAAGTTGGCGAAGTAGCTATTCACTACGGTTTTACAGCTATAAAGCCTCCACATATCGCCACATCACACACCTCAGAGTCAAAACCATTCAGGGAATTAGATATATATACTGACGCTCAAGAAAAAATTGCTCTCACACATTGGTATGTGGACGCACATCTCATAAACGGAAGTCAACCTGTGCTTCTCCATTACAAAAAACCTCTGGGCGGTAGTGCGTATAAGAAAAAAAGTTCCGAAGAAATGTATGGTTTGGAAATCATGGGAAGTACACGAAGTGAATGCGAGGCACTCAGTATCAAAACATGTATTGCAATACTCAATGATCTTGGATACAAAGACGTCTGTGTTGATATAAACAGTATCGGAGATCGTGAATCTATCAATAAATTCGAACGCGAACTCATGGCACATTTCCGACGCGAAGGAGGAGCGCTACCAGCGAAAGCAAAACAAGAATTCAAAAAAAATCACTACCAATTTCTCCGAAACCTAACTCCTGAGACAGAAGGATTTATCCACACTGCTCCGCAAACGATTGGTGCGCTCTCGGACATAAGTCGTACTCATTTCAAGGAAGTGCTCGAGTACCTAGAAGCTTTCGGTATTATGTATAAAATAAACAATACATTGTTTAGCAACAAAACATACGCAACCCAAACGGTATTTGAAATCAGAGACATGAAGGATGCCCAATCAAAAAAGGACGGTGAAGGATCTCTCCTTGCATACGGGTACCGATACAACTACCTCGCCAAGAAAATAGGTAGTAAGAAGGAAATACCCTCTGTAGGAGCGACGATCATCGTCAAAAAGGATCGGGTGCCACAGAAAAAAATCCTCATTAAAAATATCAAAAAACCTCGGTTCTATCTCGTGCAACTTGGCAACACAGCAAAACTCAAGGCACTCAATGTCATCGAACTGCTTCGTGCTGAACGAATCCCTGTATACCATTCCCTCACCAAGGACAAAATCACTGGACAACTCACGGGAGCAGAGTACATGAGAGCGACACATGTACTCATCATTGGACAGAAAGAAGCCATCGAAAACTCGGTCGTTGTTCGCCATGTACACACACGTGAGCAGGAAACAGTCTTTTTGCATGAATTAGTGGACTTCTTACGGAAGATTGAAAAGGAGTTGAAGTAAAATAGACACTATGCTATACTAGCCCCTACATATGATAAACACAGAAGTTGTAAAAACAGGCACAGAAAACAACGTAAATTTGATCCGACGCTTTACTAAACGAGTACAGGGATCAGGTGTACTCCCTCGTGTCCGAAGTATCCGATACGCTACTCGCAAAATCTCAAAATATGTAAAGAAAAAGAAAACACTCAAAGTACTCAGACGACGAGAAGAGATCGCGGATCTCATTAAAATGGGCAAAATGGCTGAGTTTACACGAGGCAAGAAATAAATGCTTACCGACGAAAATTTCACTATTACAAACACCACGAAACGCACGCTCCCTCGCGTGCCTTTTTTGGCAATAAAAAACAAAGCACTCGGTAAAAAATACAATCTCAGTCTCGTATTCGTTGGTAATACTCAATCAAGAAAAATCAACAAATCGTACCGAGGCAAGGACAAGCCAACAAACGTACTCAGTTTTGAGTTTGATAAAACACATGGAGAAATTCTCATCGCTCCGGCAGTTGCAGAGAAAGAAGCAAAGTTATTTGACCGAGAATACGACAATTTCATCGCCTTTTTATTTATCCACGGTTTGATGCATTTGAAAGGAATGGACCATGGTAGTACAATGGAGAAAGCGGAAGAAAAATTGCGCAAGCAGTTTGGGATTTAATAATACAATTCCCTTCCTTACTTAATTTTATTTGTACGTGAAATAATGGCACGCAATATTACAGTGGGCATAGATATCGGTACCTACCAGATCAAAGTGGTAGTTGCTGAGCTTGTGCGTGAAAGTGCCGAATCCAATAAAACAGTCACCAAAATCATTGGCACTGGCATGGCAGAGTCACGTGGACTTCGTCATGGATATATCATTCACGAAAACGACGTAACTGAGAGCATTCGACACGCTGTAGCGCTCGCAGAGAAATCATCAGGTATTCACATCAGACGAGCATACATTGCAGTCGGTGGTATAGGTCTCTCGGGTATCACATCTGTGTCCACCACAATGGTCAGTCGAGCAGATATGGAAATCACTGAACTTGATATAGAGAAAATCTGCAAACAATGCGAGGAGGATATCCCCACATCCCTCATCCAAAACCGTCGCATACTCCACAGCATTCCCATATCATACAAAGTCGATGGCAAAGGAATCCTTGCCAAAACTCCAATCGGAATGAAGGGTACTAAACTCGAGGTCAAAATGCTCTTTGTTACCTGTCTCGAGACACATCTTGCCGATCTCCTCAGTGCAGTCGAGGAGGCAGGAATCGATGTTATTGACGTACTTGCCTCTCCGATTGCCGGTAGTTTCGTCACCCTCACCAAAACTCAAAAAATGGCTGGAGCAGTGCTTGCAAACATTGGAGCAGAAACCATATCAATCGTTGTATTTGAAAATAACATCCCAATATCACTTGAGGTCTTTCCGATTGGCTCAACAGATATCACCAACGACATTGCACTCGGACTCAAAATCCCTCTCGAAGAAGCAGAGAATATAAAAATCGGCTCGTTTGGATCACAGTCATTTTCAAAAAGAAAGATAGACGACATTGTGCATGCACGATTGACTGACATGTTTGAACTTATTGAAAACCATTTAAAGAAAATAGGCAGAAACGGACTCCTCCCTGCTGGAATTTTCATCACCGGAGGTGGTGGAGGCATCACATCCATCGAAGAACTTGCTCGTGTCTCTCTCAAACTTCCCTCTCGTATCGCCATGCTCAATGTTGGTGACAATAAAACACGAATCAAGGACTCGACATGGGCTGTGGCGTATGGACTCTGTATGCTTGGATTTTCAAAGGAAGAAAAGCAGGATTTGGGACTCAAAACGAGTATGCATAAAGGCCTAGAAAAAGTTACTGGGTGGATTCGACAGTTTTTACCTTAAAATAGAAAATGCCGGGAATCCTCTTGGGGACTCTCCGGCGTTTGAATGTCTCAGTGGACTTGCTCTTCCTCCTCAGAAAGGGCAATCATGCTGAACATTAACGAAATCTCGATGTCGTGCATTGTGACGGTTTCGACCGTCTTCTTTCTGACAATAGCCAGAACTTCTGGGAGTTCTTTTTCTTTGACCAACCATTCCTCCACGATAAACATCTGCATAGGAGTTAACTTATGACTCCTTTTTGAGATGAACGCAGCATGTTCGTTAGAGGAGGATTTTTTACCTCCTTTTGGTCGACCAGCCGACACATATCCTCCAATAGGGTAATCAAGTTTACACCATGGGAACATTCCCACTCCAACTAATCCAGACATCTTCCTTCTCCTTCTCACCCCGCCTTTGGCAGGGTGATTCCGAGGATAAGTATAGCAACAGAGCGGGCAATCTGTCAATTGTTTTTATTTTTCCCGCTTTCTGATATGATAGCCGTACACAGATACAGAGGATTACCGAGAATCGGTCAGAATTTACTCAACGAACCGTAACAAAGAAAAACTATATGCCACAAATCAAACCAGAAGTAGAAGCATTTGCACGAATCAAAGTCCTTGGAATCGGCGGATCAGGCAAAAATGCTCTCAACCACATGATTAACTCAAAGGTTAAGGGGGTTGATTTCATTGCTATCAATACAGACTCGCAGGACCTCCACCACTCACTTGCAAAGCGCAAAATCCACATTGGTAAAAACCTCACTCGTGGACTTGGTGCGGGTATGAACCCAGAGCTCGGCAAACGTGCAGTCGAGGAAACAAAGGAAGAAATACAGGAAGCAGTAAAGGGTGCCGACATGGTTTTCATTGCAGGAGGACTCGGTGGTGGAACATGCACAGGTGCAGCACCCGTCGTCGCTCGTATTGCAAAGGAAATGGGAGCACTCACTGTGGCAGTGGTCACCAAGCCATTTTTCTTTGAAGGCAAACAGCGAATGAAACTCGCGGATGTTGGTCTCGATGAGCTCAGTGATGCAGTAGATGCAATCATCGTCATTCCAAACGACCGACTCCTCTCAACTATCAGCAAGGAAACAACAGCGAAAAATGCATTCGCAATGGCAGACGATGTTCTCAAATCCGCAGTGGAAGGCATCTCTGACCTCATTACTACTCCGGGTATCATCAACATCGACTTCGCCGACATCAAGGCGGTCATGGCAGATGCTGGCCCTGCACTCATGGGTATCGGTACAGCCTCAGGTGAACGACGTGCAGAGGAAGCTGCGAAGGCGGCAATCAACTCCCCTCTCCTTGAAGTATCAATCAACGGCGCAAAGGGAGTACTTTTCTCTATTGCCGGAGGTGATGACCTTGGAATGTTTGAAATACAGGATGCTGCAAAGATTATCACAGAGTCAGTTGATCCAAACGCACGAATCATATTCGGTACTGTTCGTGATGAAAAACTCAAAAAAGGAGAAGTCAAAATCACTGTGATTGCATCAAACTTTCCAGACAATCTCACAAAGAAATCCCTATTCCAATCAACTCCAGAACAGCAACCAGAACGCAGAGAGATTCCTCAAACAGAAGAGAAAGGCAAAATCTACAACGCAATCCCAACACAACCACCAGTTCGTGCAGAGGAAAAGAAAGTCGACACGACAAATACTGACGAAGATGACGACTGGGGCGCAGTACCGGCATTTCTCCGACGATCAAAATTGAAGTAAAATATTATTAGCTACCTGTATTTAAAAATATTCGAACCAATATCTTTCTGGCACATCGCGCAGTCAATTAGAAAACAACTGCGGGCGAGTGATGGGAACACGAGATCCACATCTTGTTTTCTTGATTGGCGAGCGTGAGGAAAATTTTCACCAGAAAATTATTCCGGTGACGGAAAGGTGTTGGTGAGAAATATTTTTAAGTACTCATAATAAAACCCTATGACATACGATTTAATCATCATCGGTGGCGGACCTGCAGGAGTGGCTGCGGGGGTATATGCTGCTCGCAAACGGCTCTCAACCCTCCTCATTACACCAGAGTTTGGTGGGCAGAGTATTGTATCAGAAGGCATTGAAAATTGGATTGGTACGGTCAAAATCCCCGGCTCACAGCTCGCACACGACCTCAAGGCGCATCTTCTCGCATATGCAGGAGAATCGGTACATATAAAAGAGGGAGAGGTTGTACAGGATATACAGCGATCAACAGACGCACCAGATCAGTTTATCGTCCAGACAGAAAAGGAAAAATACTCGACCAAAACAGTGCTCATAGCTACGGGAAGTTCCCGACGAAAACTCGATATTCTAGGAGCACAAGAGTTTGATAATAAAGGCGTCACATACTGTGCATCATGCGATGGACCACTCTTTGCGGGACAGGATGTCGTGGTAGTTGGTGGAGGTAACGCAGCACTCGAAAGTTCTGCTCAACTGCTCGCGTATTGCAAAAGTGTCACTCTCCTCAACAGAAGCGAGAAACTCCGTGGAGACGAAATCACCGTACAGAAACTGTCTCAAAACCCAAAATTTAAAATCGTCACAAACGCAGTACCAAAAGAAATACATGGCGATGGGTTTGTCACAGGTATTGTGTACACTGATACACGTACACAGGAAACACACGAAATCAAAACCCCTGCTGTCTTTGTAGAAATCGGGCTACTTCCAACGACATATTTTGCAAAAAACATTCTCTCCCTCAATGAGTTCAATCAAATTCCAGTCGATCCACGAACACAACGAGCCACTGTATCGGGTATCTGGGCAGCTGGTGACTGTACAGACGGACTCTACCATCAGAACAATATTGCAGCTGGTGATGCAGTACGAGCACTCGAAGATATCTACATGCATCTACATACGAAATAGGAGTATATTTAAAAAAATATGCGAGCGAAACCCTGTGGATGTCCACAGGGTTTTTGATTATTCAAAAAAGTATTTCGGCACTTTACCATCCACAAGAGTTCCCCTCGGAGTAAACTCTGCTGTCAGTTGGGTTTCTTCTCCCGACTGACCTTGAATTTCTCTGACATCTCCACATGCAACAAGTGCGGGATGCAGCCCTTTGATCCAGAATGTGAGAAGATGGTTTTGGCCATGCATAGGGCCATTTTGCACATCGAGAACAATGTGCTTATTTCGGAGGAATGTTTCAAACGGAGTTTTGGCAAACATAGCCTTAACCTCTACCACCATTATCTCACACATACGTCAAATAAGCGAGCACATTCCAAAGTCAGTAAAATAATTACAAATAAAAAATCCCTGACCTAGAAGCTAGGTAGAGATTATTGAACAAACAAAGAACAAAATAAGTTGGCTGTGGGAGGAAGGAACACGCGCTCCTCTCCCACAGCCATCTCCCGGTTGGGTTGCCCTGGTGGACCTCCCACTAATATACTACACCCCACCAGAAAAGATGTCAATTATTTGTATTGATAACATAATTTAAGGTATACCGTCCCACCAAACGTAGTGAGAGAGTATCGCACTATATTTTTATTTTTTTCTCGATCAAACTCTCTATATTCTATAACCCCAACCAGCAAGAGATCTTCGATAATGCAGTTAAACCTTGCAACACTCATCTTCCTGCTCAACGATCTAAAAATTACCTCCTTGCTTGACATTGGGTACCCATATATAACCCCTAACACATGGAATGCATCCCTGTGACTCCGAATTGCCAGCCTTGCGAACATCTCTGGTGTTAGGTTTATGGCAGTGTATGTCTTGCTCATACACGCACTCAATCTACCCTGAAGAGGAGAGTCACCTTTCAAATCCTGAGAATTCTCCCGAAACATTGACCGAATTGTGTCAAAAAATTTTCGTACTGATGCGATTCTTTTAAACTCCTGTTTCGCCTCCACACACGAGAGACGACAATTCACCGGTATCGCGGGAATTAAAGATGCTCTCCGTTCAACCTCATCCATAATCCTACCCAGATTTTCACTGGAATATTGATTAAGATTAGCCTTGATCGCAAGGAGTATCTGAGCACTAGTATAGCTACTCAAATCCCCCAATACAGAGAAAAGTGCTTGTTTGGACATACAACCTCCTCGAAAAATATACAGTAAATGAGCCAAAAATCAACCCGCTAAAAACAAATGCCCTCACGACTGTGCGTGGGGCATGCTATTCAAAATGAAACTTAGGATTTTTTTCTTTCCCTCAACAACCGCTCAATAACCCCCACATCAGATGCATCTACCAAATCCACTTGGCAGTCTACATATTGTTGATCTCTTGTGGAAGTCCCCACAATCAGAGTTTCATTTCCAACAAAACCGACGTTCCTAAGATCACCGAGAAATATATCGCCTTGTGTTGGCATATCATGGTCTAAGAATATTATGTCTGCTCCCCGCACAACATCTTCAATACCCAGATCCAGACGAAGCTTATCTTTATCAAAAACTTCAGTGGAATAGCGTCTAATAAGAATTCCGAAACATTCACACTCATCAACATTTTTCAAAATTCCTAGAAACTGAGTAATTGGTAGTAACGCATCGTTGACCAAAACGATTTTCTTCACAAAAAATCTCCTTCTGCCACAAACCCTACCACAAACGAGTGTTTTTTCAAACAAAAGCCCTACACAAACGTTGTAGTGTAATTGGAATCGGTGTCAGAAATCGGTGTCAGGTACCGTTTTAAATTTGTGACCCTACGCGGAGTCGCCCTCCGAA
>CAYVMP010000025.1:0-2516 GCA_964452635.1 uncultured Candidatus Saccharibacteria bacterium
TTCCCTTTTTTCATCCCACGTCAGTACAGTAAGTTTTTTTACTTTTAATTCATCGCTCCTTGACTTTTCATATCAATATGACAATATCACGACAGGAGGTTTTTGAAAATGATCGGAGTTTACAGACCACATAAGGAACTAGAGAAATACCACCCTCGCGTTTTTTTTATATTTGAAGATACAAGGGAGCATAATGAGTGGAGACAATACCTACTTCAAATCATTATTAATTTTTTACTTTTTTGTAATTCAAAAAACAAACCCATTGGTAATGATGTAAGGAATGCTGCTGAATGTTGCTGGAATAAGCAAATGGATCTTGATGAGATCTTAATTCTTGATGAACATGTAACCTCATGCAAGATTTCTCTACATGATGGTCGTGTGATTGATTTCTTTATAGGACAAGCATTTAGAGGGATTCATTTCTCATCTAGAGAAAATAATTATCCCTTAAATACACAGAAAATCTTCCTCATTGCCGATGCATTTGAGGAATATATCACAGAAAGAAAAATTTCTTTCAAGAGATTTAACTCATCTGTATCTCCCACAACAAAATAACAATATCCCCGAGCACCCGACAGACGTCCGGTGCTTTCGTTTTTTATACTTACACATATCTAGAACCTACACTTCCCCGCCTTCGACTTTCATCCTTCTATGCGAATTTTCATTCTGCTGGCTAAATATCACACGACGAACTTCATCGGGGTTACTCACAGTGTCCATCATAAATTCCTGACTATCTTCTGATGCAGTCTGGACTTTTACATTTCCAAAGTTAAGTAGTGTCGGGATAAATCCGTGAACATCAATAGTCACATCCTGTATTTTCTCAAACCGTAAATTAGAAATTTCTCGATCAAAAATACGTTTTTGCTGTATTGCGATGATGCGTCGCTCAGTCACATACCAGACATCTAAATAATATTTCGTCCAATCAACAAAAAAAGAAATCCAGAGCATTAAAAGCCATAGTGAATAGGAGAAGAGAAACAACGCTGATGTGTTGATATACGACGGAATAATGTGTCTAATCTGTGGAATGAAAATAGTACAGAGCATCCACACAATGAACGGGATGAACGCTGAAAATAATAAACCGATGGCGTGTCCGACAAATACAATCCAATGTTTCCTCACTTCGAGAATCACGTGTTCATCCTGATCCAAATGCAATGCGTCATAGTTCATAATAATAATCGATTTAGAAATAAATGAGTGACATGCCCGCACTTAAAAATAAAAGAAAGGAAACGAATAGGAAAAGTGTTCTGGCAACTAAAATACTTGAGCCGTGCATTCCATACATTGACCAGTGGTACAGGAGCACACTCGTGATGATTGAATAAAACACAAAAAATACACCAAGAATGATGAGTAGAAATGGTGTGTGTACTATCCACGAAAACGAAATATATGGAATCGATGGTATCTGTAGTAACGGCGCAGTAACCTGCATGAGTTCTAGTATAGCAGACTAAGCCAAAAACTGTGCTATAATTATCCACATACATATGAACGAATTTGTCGCCAAAAAATTAGGAGAGGTGCTCGCATTTGCAGAAGTAGGTGTTGAGACGTTTGAACGTGGCAGAAACGCAATGCAATCTGCATATGGAGTCGAACGCGCCACTCAAATCATCAGGGATAATAAACTTCACTCAGAAGCAATACGCAAAATCGCAGATGACAATGGTGTGCTCGAAATCGTTATGAAAAAACTCCACGGTACCGAAACCAAACTCCGTGCAATGCGTGATCTATACGTCGGTGACCAATGGGACAACCCAACAGAACTCCTTGAGTGGTCGGGGTTCTTTGAAGGTGCGGCTGTGGTGCACTGGGCGCTCGTCGTCGGTGCAAGTGAGGCACTCCTCACACTCACACACCCCATGTCCCACGATGACCTTATTCTCCTCGCAAATGCAGGAAGAGACCTGCACGAAAGCATCCTCCACGACGCACTCAACGCACTCCACGCAATCGGCAAAACAAAGGCAAAATAGAGATGCCACGCACTCTCCAATACCAACCCTTGACTTAGATATACCCCGTATGCTTTAATTACCTTTCTGCCGGCTGTGGCCGGTTTTTAGATGAATTGCATCCTAATAACTTTCAAATCTGGATGCAATTCAAGGCAGACAAAGAAAATAATTTGAGCCAGCCTTGAGTGCGCTGGTGAAAATTATTTTACTGAAGTCTAACGAAGAAGTGCGCCAGATTTGAAAGTTATTACATATGGAAATACGAAATATAGCTATCATAGCCCACGTTGACCACGGCAAGACAACTCTGACCGATGCTTTAATGCGCCAGACAGGAATGACTGGTGAAGGAGTATCTATGGACTCAAATGCGCTCGAACAGGAACGTGGCATTACTATTTACGCAAAGAACACATCTGTATTCTACAAAGATACAAAAATCAACATCGTCGACACACCAGGCCACTCCGACTTCGGCTCAGAGGTAGAACGTGTACTCCGCTCTATCGACACAGTGCTCCT
>CAYVMP010000025.1:2526-8186 GCA_964452635.1 uncultured Candidatus Saccharibacteria bacterium
AAACTCGTTTCGTATTGAAAAAATCTCTCGAACTTGGTATCAAGCCAATCGTTGTATTGAATAAAATAGACAAACCGGCAGCACGACCAGACGAAGTACACGAGATGGTACTCGAATTATTCCTCGAACTTGGAGCAAACGACGCACAGCTCGACTTCACCACTGTATACGCAATCGGCCGTGACGGTATCGCAAAAATGAAACTCACAGATGAAAGCAAAGATTTGACTCCCCTTTTGGATACTATTCTTCGTGAAGTTCCTCCTGCAACAGGCGACAGAACACTTCCTGCACGTCTTCAAACATTCAACCTCGGATATGATAACTTCCTTGGACGTCTCGCTGTATGCCGAGTATACGAAGGAACAATTAAACTTGGTGAACAAATATTTTTCAAACAACACAACAAAGACACCGTCGCAGGAAAAGTGACAAAATTATACACATTTAAAGGTGTCGAACGAGTCGAAGTACAGGAAGCAATCGCTGGAGATATCGTCGTAGTTGCAGGACTTCCAACGGTCTACATCGGAGACACACTCTGTAAAGACGAAAACGCAGAGCCTCTTCCAACTATCAAAATCGACGAACCAACAATTTCCCTCAACTTCCTCGTAAACGACTCACCATTTGCAGGCCGTGAAGGTAAATTCGTCACAGGTCGCCAAATCCGAGAACGATTGGAAAAGGAGCTCGAAATAAACGTTGGACTTAAAGTTGATTTCGATAACAATGGTGATGCAACCGCATCGGGCTACACAGTGTATGGTCGTGGAGAACTCCACATCGCAATACTCCTCGAAAACATGCGTCGAGAGGGATACGAAGTACAGGTATCTCAACCACAAGTTATCATCAAAGAAGTAGACGGTGTGAAAATGGAACCATTTGAAGAGGTTATCATCGACGTCGCAGACGATGTTGCAAGCTCTGTTATTTCTAAACTCACTGAGCGACGTGGATCACTCACCAACATCAAACAGGAAAACGGTCAGCAGAGAATTATATTTGAAATCCCAACACGAGGACTGCTCGGATATCGTGGTCAGTTCGTTATAGATACTAAGGGTCAGGGACTCATGTCGAGTCGGTTTATCGAGTTCCGCGAATACGTCGGTGATATCAAACGTACACACTACGGATCGATGGTTTCAATGACTAAGGGCAAGGTTCTTGCGTTCGCACTCGACAACCTCCAACAGCGAGGAACACTCTACGTTGACCCAGGCACAGAAGTGTACGAGGGTATGGTTATCGGCAACGTCTCAAAGGGTGACGACCTACATGTAAACCCAACTAAGGGTAAGCAACTAACCAACATGCGTGCGTCTGGCTCAGACGACTCTGTATATCTTGCAGCGACATTTAAACTCGATATAGAGAAATCCATGGAAATCATGTCCGAGGACGAATACATCGAAATCACTCCAAAGTCCGTCCGCCTCCGAAAGAAAGTAACGAAGAAATAGATATAGAAGTCCCCCAGTTCTCGATGAACTGGGGGATTTTTTATTTCCTTCTGATTTCCTTCCTCACTTCGCACCGTTGCTTGCGAAGTCCACGTTGTTTGTTTGGGAATCTCTTGCGACGAGGTGGACACAGCTCGTCCACAATCTTCAGTGCCTCCCGTTTTTCCAACGGAGGAATGGCTTTGTGGACAAGCCCACACAGAATCCATCGAACTGGAAGAATAAATCCCTTTTCGACCTTAAGAACTACCCCTCTTTTAACTTTTGCACGCAATGCGAGCTGAAAAGGAGTTAGACCTTGAGTGAGTCTTCCTTTCCAAATTAATCTTCCGAGACGCCGAGTTCTATCATCGGATATATACTCAAAATCCGGATTCATGATCGTCTCCTCCTTTCAATCTGACGGCTCCTAATAAAAAAGTTGGAATGTAGTTTGAAACGCCGATATCTTCGTGGAGAAAAGGAATTCAACAAGCTATATGCCTCGTTGGTCCTTTTTGATCCAAGTTTCAGAACTTTTATCACCCGACAACACTCTTGCCGTGTAGGGTTTGGTACACCATGTTCCAAATTTTGAATCACCTCAACCCTCACCCCAACTCTTGAAGCGAGTTCTTCTCTCTGCCAACCTTTCATTGATCGTGCATTTCTAACTAACGTACCGAATAATACCCGTGGATCTGTCATTGAACTCCTCCTTTATTATTGAAACACCTGTCAGATAAATTTGCAAGAAAATCGAAAGGCCCGAATCTCGTTTGAGATCCGGGCCTACATACTAATGCATTCGTCCTGCTGCCTTCCGTACCGTTTGACCAGGACGGTAACTCCTCTGTACTTTGACAGGAGGAATTTTTTTCTTTTTTTCATCCTCTCTCTGCCTGAAAACATCGTCCAACCAAACCCCGCGTTGCCGCGAATTTACAAGTGTCTGATGATTCATCCCAAATCTATTAAACCACAACCACAGAATATTGCAAGCACGCACTATTCCATACGAAAATCACCGACTTGTGTACGGCAAATGTGAAAAGTGGTCGCCGATGTTCCCAATGCCTCCGCAACATCAGAAACAAACTGTCTGACATAGAATCCACTTGATACGGTCATCTCGATTGTATCGATTACACACATGTCTTCATGAGCATTTCTCAAAACTTCCTCCCACCGCTCAATACTTTCCTTTTGTCTGAAATCCCCCTTCACCAAAAGTATTTTTTCTTTGACCTGTGCCACAACATCTGCACCGGAAATCTCTCGTCTCCCTTTAAACACGGGTTTCTCAAGTATCTCCACCTCATGCTCAGGTATTATAATCTCCCCAAGTCGTCCCTCACGTGCCCATTGAAAGAGCGGTTTCCCCTCAACAGGTTTCGACGAATACGCTGGATATTTTTGATTGATTTTTCCCACCTGCGTACCAAGAAAATCAGTGACAGATTCAACTGTTGGAATACTCACATCTTTCGAAAATTTTTCCGAGACTAGACCCAATACATCAAGCGTATCTGTCTCCACACCCCACAGCACTTCCACTGTATATTTCTTTGGCAAACCCAAATACTCATCTTTTCTCACTATTGCCTCACCGGAAAGCACCACAAGCACACCTTCAGCCATCGGATCAAGCCTTCCTGCGTATGTAAGAGGTACACCCAAAAGCTCAGTATGCTCTCCGCGAAATCGTTCAACACACTCCAATGGTGTCTCCCCAACCCGTTTCCACAACACATGTACACCATTATTTTCAGTATTTTCTTGTACGTTTGTCATATTTTATGTACACTATAGCAAATAAATACAAGATTTAATTCACTATGTCTAAAAAACTCAGTACAGAATCATACAAGGGTGTGCGTGACTTCTATCCAGAAGACATGTTCATCCAAAACCACATTTTCTCACTCTGGAAGGATGTTGTGGAAAGTTTTGGATACTCTCAGTACGATGCATCCATCATCGAACCGGCAGAACTCTATCGTGTGAAGTCAGGTGAGGAGATAGTCAACGACCAGACATACACATTCACTGATCGCGGAGACCGTGAGGTAACACTCCGGCCAGAGATGACACCGACAGTTGCTCGCATGGTTGCAGGCAGACAGCACGACCTCTCATTCCCTCTCCGATGGTACTCGATTCCAAATCTTTTTAGATACGAAAAACCTCAACGTGGACGACTCCGAGAACACTGGCAACTCAATGTTGACCTCTTTGGAGCTACAGGAACAGAGGCGGACACAGAAATCATTTCCATTGCATACGCAATTATGAAAAAAATGGGTGCACAGGACAGTGACTTCATGGTGAAAATAAATAGTCGTAAAATCATGAGCGACCTGTACTCAAAATTCTCACTCGATGAAGACACATCATACAAAATCTCAAAAATTATCGACAAGAAACATAAAATACCGAAAGAAACATTTGTCGCAAGTATCACAGAGCTCATGCCTGACACTGCCGACTCATTTGTTGCACTCCTCGAATCAAACCAAAAACTTTTGGAATTCATTGGTGTAGACACAGAACACGTCAAAGAACTCATATCTCTCATAGAAAACTTAGACTCCGCAGGTATTACCAACTGCCAATTCGACCCAACACTCATGCGTGGATTCGACTACTATACAGGTATCGTGTTTGAGGTTTTTGACACACACCCAGATAATAACCGATCGGTCTTTGGTGGTGGGCGCTACGACGACCTCCTCGACATTTTTGGTGCCCCGAAAGTCTCAGCAATTGGTTTTGGTGCCGGAGATGTCACTGCTCGTGACTTCCTCGAAACACACAACCTCCTCCCACGATTCGTCTCCCCCGCACATCTCTACATCTGTACACTCAAACCTGAATTCATACATACTGCTCGAACACTCGCACAGACACTCCGTACTCACGGTGTTCACGTTGCCATTGATTTGAGTGGCAAAAAAGTCGGCGACCAAATCAAAACCGCCCACAAACAATCAATCCCTTTTGTACTCGTCATCGGCGAGGATGAAATCGCATCTGGTCTCTACCCTGTAAAAAATATGGAAAGTGGCGAAGAGAAAAAAGTAAAGATTGAGGAGATAGCGGGGGTGGTAAAATAAAAGCACGGGGTTCTCCCCGTGCTGTGCTATCCTCCCTAACCTAGAACCCTTTTAAGATTTCACCTACCCGCTTCTTAATACTGCTTCTGAGTTTATTGTTATCTTCCTTGAGACGCTCAACTTCAGAAAGAAGACGGGCATTCTCAGTCTTCAACCTTGCGTGCTCTCGGGCGATATTTTCAATCGAACCCTTAGCAGCTTTTGACACTTCCAAGAATTCACCAACAAAAACAATGAAGTCATCCACCACGCTGGTAGCAGGTACTTTTGTCTCGATTTTGAATTGCTTCTCTTGGGGTTTCGAGGCTTTCTTCCCCTTCCTTGCCACCCTCTTTGACCGCTTCTTTTTGGTTTCCGGCACCTTCGACTCAGTTTTGTTTTTTTGTCTCCTTAGTTCATAGTAACAAGCTTGGACTGAGTTTCTCTTAACATTCATTCCATTTTCACATGCCAGCCTGAAGATTCTATCAATCTCACTGGTGGCGTTGACGCCAAACTGAACATGGGCGGAGACGAACTGTTTGACTGTCATTTTATTCTGGTTCAGTTCCGGTGTTGATACCGACGGCGAAACTCGATCTTCGTCAGTATTACCAACACCGGACATTTCAGTAGCTTCTTTCATTGGCTTCACCTCCTTTTTTGGACAGATACACATTTCGAGAAAGGTACATGCCTCACTCGGATGCTTAAAATAGCGATGAAACGTGATACCCGCTCTTTTTGCTAACTCTAGCACCATTTTGTTTCCGGGATGGTTTGCACGGCGTGCGAACAATATCCCTTTAACACTTGATGGGACAAGTTCTGCAGGAACATTAACCCCACTGAAATTAAAAATGATGCCATCGAGAAGATCAGGGTGCCTGTCTAACCACTCCTGAAAATCCTTTTGCTTACTACCAACTACCAGAACTTTTTCGTCTGGTAAAACCCTAAATGGTTGTGCTGGTGTCATAATACCTCCGGCAGGACAGTAACACAAATAGAGATATAAAGCAAGTATCCGGCCTTGATTATATCGTGACTCAAATATAAAAGTAAGATATACTACCCTCATGAGAAAAATTGTATTCGATATCGAGACACGGAATAT
>CAYVMP010000026.1:0-8097 GCA_964452635.1 uncultured Candidatus Saccharibacteria bacterium
ACTAAACCGTCGTTCCTTAATTGGAACCGCGAGTTCGAATCTCGCTCTCTCCGCAGATACCCCTTGCACACATACAGAAAATATGCATAATATCCACCAGTCACAGCCACATAAAGCCAAGTGAGTGAGGGGGTCGCTCTAGCCTACTCTTTGTCCCTTTCCAAAGAGAAAGTCCTTGTGACATGTTGTCTCTCCCTCATCAGGGGCCATTCCAATATAATGGGTGGCCCTTTTTCATATACAAACACTCAACCCCAGTACCCTCATCCAACCCGCAACATTATTAATTGCGCACACTCCTTTGCTCAATAGCAGAAAATTGACAAATATCAACAACCAATGTATGTTACCCATGGAAATTAATTGCTGGCGAGCATAGAACGCAAAGGAAGGAAAGGTAATTATGTTTTGGTTTTTGCGACTTTTCTCTGGAAAAAAAGCGGAGGCTGACGTGGTCACTGAACTACCTCCAACAGAAACGATACTTGTGGCCACAGAACCAGTGGCAGTGCCGGAAACCAGCACCTTGTCTCTAGACGAGTTTGATCGGTACGTTGAGTTAGCCGAAAGAATCGGATGGAACCCTGATTATATTACCGAAGAAAGAATACGGCATTTCCTGATTAAAAAGGGTACACCCTTTTTCCCCATCGATGATGTTGAGAGATTTCTGGATGCAACTTTTGGTGTCTCCCAAGAAGATGAATGTAGAACATGGTGGTGGTGCCCCCTCAGAGAAGAGGACATGGAAGCAGGTGTTGAGATTGAGCAGTCAATTGGAGGCAATAGTACGATAGACAATAGTGGGTGGTACCAAAGAAGAATCCCCCCTTCAATCTTGGAAGTCATCAAAAAAATTCATGATGAAATCCCGGAATCTCTTTTCTTTGTTTCCACAATGCCGGAAAAAGAAGGAGAAACATTTCTCATGGTCACAGGACCGCGAGAAGTAAAGGCATTCATCATCGAGCGGTGGAATTTTCAAAGATAAGTAGAGTGACGAGAGCCTCGCAGAAATGTGGGGCTCTTATTTTACAAAATTATACAAAACACCTTTTTTCATTAACACCTATCAATGTGCTAGAATGATACACGCATTACTATGAAACTCATATCACTAAATATCGAAGGTAATAAACATTGGGAGCGTGTCCTGCCGTACATAGAAAAGGAAAAACCAGATGTATTGTGTGTACAAGAAATTTTTGCCGACGACATTACTCGTATCACAGATGCATTTCAGATGGATTCAACATACATACCCATGCATCTCGAATGTGAGATGAAAGAAAATGTCGGATCATGCAAAGATATAGGTGTTGCTATTTTTTCAAAATATCCGTTCAAAAACATACAGCATCACACATACTACTCCCCTGCACCACACCTCAAACAACTCATGATTAATGACGAAAACCCACAGTCAATTAGAGAAATAAACAGACAGGTGCTCGCAGTGGCTGATATACATATCGAAAACCACGTGTTTACAGTCGGAACAACTCATTTCACATGGACACCAGACGGCAAACCAAGCACTGATCAATACACTGACGCCGATTCCCTACTTGCTACCCTTTCAGACATTCCATCCATCATTCTCTGTGGAGATTTCAATGTACCTCGTGGACACAATGACATCTACGAAAAATTTGTCGAGCGATACAGTGATGCCATACCACACTCCTACACATGCAGTTTCGACCAAAACCTCCATCGTGTTGGCAACATACCTGAACGCTGGGCAAACGTTGGCAAATACATGGTTGACTACTTTTTCCTATCACCCCACTACCGTGCAGAAAATGTTCGTCTTCAATCAGGCATCAGCGATCACTATGCAGTTGTCGGAGAGATTTCTATTCGCATGTAGACACTCCTGTCCACAGATATATTCAAAATATATACAATAATATTGTATACTTTTTTAATGGACTCATCCGAAACAGTGCATGAGAAGATACACTCCGAGGTTCTCCGTGGAAAACACGCCTCCATCATACACATCGTAAACTACATCATCGAAGATGCGCACGCGTCTAAATCATCCGACATTCACATAGATCCATCCCCACAAGAAATCTCTGTGCGATTTAGAATCGATGGCATGCTCATCACAGCACACACACTCCCCACATCACTCCATTCAGAAATCATTGCTCGTATCAAAATACTCTCGAAGCTACGAACAGATGAACACTCAACCGCACAGGATGGACGTTTCCGTCACACCTTTTCCGATACAGAGAACACACATTCATTTCTCGACATCCGCGTTTCCATACTACCAACATATCACGGAGAAAATGTAGTATTGAGACTCCTCTCAGATCTTGGAGAATCATTCACACTTACTGGACTTGGTTTTTCTAACACAGACTCAGCAAAAATACTCCATGCACTCCATCAACCACACGGAATGATTCTTGCTACCGGACCCACAGGCTCAGGGAAAACAACTACACTCTACACACTCATCCAGATACTTAACACTCCACACATCTCCATTGTCACCATCGAAGATCCGATTGAGTACGCCATTCAAAACGTCAAACAAATTCAAGTCAATCCACGCACTGGATTGACTTTTGCTAATGGTCTCCGAAGTATTCTTCGACAGGATCCGAATACAATCATGGTTGGTGAAATCAGAGATACAGAAACCGCCCGCATTGCGGTGAACACTGCTCTCACAGGACACCTCCTCCTCTCCACACTTCACACAACTGACTCAGCGACTACTCTTCCGCGACTTCTTGATATGGGAATCGAAGAATACCTTGTTGCATCTACCGTACACATTGCCATTGGACAAAGACTCGTACGGAAACTTTGCCCTATATGCAAGAAAAAAGGATCCCTCTCTCACGAACTCCACGCGACACTCTCTCGAAATGAATCATCGTGTCCACTCTCACCAGAAGATACTATCTACACACCATCCGGATGCACTGCATGCAAACACACTGGGTACACACAGAGAATATCAATCAATGAAGTTCTCGTGGTCAACGAACCAATCAGAAATCTTTTGCTCACAAGAGCATCAGCACGTGACATCAAACACTGTGCAGTCACCCACGGCATGACAACAATGTACGAAGATGGAATGAATAAAGTAAAACATGGAATTACGAGTATCGACGAAGTACTTCGAGTAATATATGAATAGAACATTGTCTCCAAAAAATAAAATTATTTTCATTCAAAAAATGTCATTTCTCATCGGAGCAGGTGTTTCTCTCCTTGAAAGCATCCAGATGATTTACGAACAAACAGAATCAAAACAATTTAAAAAAATACTTCGATCAATCGAGTACAGCATTTCAAACGGACAATCTCTGGCACAGAGCCTCTCTGCATTCCCCACTGTGTGTGGAGAATTTGCAATTCACATCATCCACTCTGGTGAATCCACAGGCATGCTCTCTGAAAACCTTGCGTACCTTGCGACTGAAATGAAAAAACGATACGCACTCCAGCGGAAAATCATAGGCGCATGTATCTACCCCGCACTCGTCACACTCGCAACATGCGGAATCACCGCGTTTCTCATCATCTATTTATTTCCAAAAATCATTCCCGTATTCAAAAGTCTTCACATGACACTTCCTCTTTCAACTCGAATGATTATCACCGCAAGCATCTTCATTTCGCACTACGGCTACTGGGTACTAGGAGGGATCATGGCATTATCCATTACCGTACACATACTTTTTAAAAAACATCTCTGGCTTCAAACACAACGCGATGCAGCACTTCTCAAAATACCAATTATCGGAAATGTCATTCGCTCATACAACCTCGCACATTCAACACGAACACTTGGACTATTGCTCAAAAGTGGCACAACACTTCACGACGCACTACCTATCACCACACACACCACCACAAACCGTGTGTACAGAAATACATTCACAGAGATGGAACAAACGATTGATCGAGGAGGCTCACTGTCTAAATATTTCAGCACCTACCCACGACTCTTCCCCACTCTATTTCACCAAGTCATTGCTGTGGGAGAGCGAAGTGGCAACCTTCCACAATCCCTCATCTATCTCTCAGAAATGTACGAAAACGAAGTTGATGAGTTTACAAAAAACCTCAGCAGTACCATTGAACCACTCCTCATGATACTCATGGGAACACTCGTCGGATTTATCGCAATCTCCATCATCACGCCAATATATGGAATCACACAAAACCTCCACAAATAATTCAGGATTTACACTCATTGAAACAATCGTAGTCATTGGACTTTTTTTGACTGTTTGTTTCCTGTCACCCATCACAACCATGAAAACGATGCTCAGTCATTCATCAGAGGACGATATACACACTCTCGTCTCGACACTGAAAACAGCACGCATGCGGGCACTGACCAACACATGTGTGGGCACATGCACAGATGGAGTCCCTCACGGTGTATATTTCGAAGATGACCAATACACACTCTTTCAAGGAAATTCATACGACTCAACTGATCCAGAAAACGAAATGACCGAACTCAGTCCGCACACACATATATACGGAGCATCTACCGTTGTATTCCTACCCCGAAGTGGTAGGGCGACATCCACACCTAGTGATATCTGGGACATAGACATCGTACCTACACACGGTGCTACTACCACAATCAATATAAACAGCGAAGGTAGAATATCCGTCGAATAATATGAAAACGCACATCAACACCACATCATCAGGCTTTAGCACAATCGAAATCATGATTGCATACGCAATCATGAGCATAGCACTCATAAGTATCATTCTTGTATCATTTACAAACCAATCACTCGGCGAAGATAGTCAAAAAATGCGAGATATGGAACATGTAGTTGATACAACACTGTCAAAAATCAAAAACACCGAATTTAAACTCATACAACCAAACACAAGCACTTCCTCAACACCATACGGAGAGTACGAAACACGTATCACTGTAGATTCACAGGATTTTTTCCAAAAATACATAACCGTCACAGTCTCTGACACATCCCCCTACCGACACACATACACCACACGAAGTACACTCGTAACAGACTATACTAACGCCGATACAAGTGACACATGTGACTCAGTGCCAACTGGTGATTGGACTCATCCAGAAATAAAAAATTCTGTGACTGATATTGCAACTCTTCTTGGTGACCCAACACATCAATATTCCATAAGCGATATAGATACACATCACCACTATGCATACGCAAGCATCGGCGATACAGACACAAGTACAAAGGAAACATTTCTCATTTTCGATATTCATGACCCAACACACCCACAGATACTTGGGAAAACAGACAATGCATCGACGACATCGACTGGTATCTCATCATTCGTGGTCTCATCGAGTACCACACAAGTGCTTGCATACAGTGCAAACGCATCACACACTACGAGCTTTGCAACATGCACTCAGGCACCAAACTGTGCACAGTTGCAGGTTTTCAATATCACAAATCCTCTTCTCCCAACACTCGCTTTCAATGTAAAAATCCCCTCAGCCACACCACCATACACACTCGGCACTGGTACTCAGGCAACAGGAAAAAGCATCGCCTATTCACGTGGATATGTGTACCTCGGATTGACGAAAACAGCACAAGGTCCCGAGTTCAATATTTTCGATGCACGCGACCAGACACAGACACCCGTGTGGGTTGGTGGATACACTGTCGGCTATACAGTGTATGGAATACAGGTGAAAAATCAGTATGCATACATCGTGCACGAAACAAGCCCGAGTGCTCCGTACCAAGAACAACTCACTGTACTCGATATCTCCGACCCAACACATCCATATCGTGTTGGCGGATTCTTTGCACCTGCAGGAATTTTCAATGTAGGAAAAAGCCTCCACATTATAGGTAACACACTTTACCTTGGCAGACTGGCCAGTCGCATATCCGGTTCATCCGACACCACTCCCGAATTCATTGCACTCGATATCTCGAACCCAGACACACCACCATATCCAATCATCGCTACGACATCACTCGCCGTTCCCGAAAGTCTCAATGCACTGCTCGTTCGAAACACAGACGCATACTTTGTGACAAGTGGTTTCTTCCAAATCTGGAACATGAGCACTTCATCACCATCACTCTCATCACAAATTTCTCTCCCACATGGAGGTACAATCACTCCATCCATTGACTGCGAAGGTAACTACATATATGTAGGTTCAAACACATCCACAAACAAAGGAAACATTACTATCATTAGTGCACCATGATACATTTTAAAAAACAAAACAGGAAAAACGGCTTCACACTCATTGAAACCATCATATACATTGCACTCTTTTCCATTCTCATCGGAGGTGGAGTAACGACTGCATATTCACTCATTGAATCAAGTGATAGAAACCAAACAGAAACACTTCTCACAGATGAAAGCCTCTTTTTATTTTCCAAAATACGCTGGATTATATCTCAGACGGATACAATTCAAAATCCACCAATAAACACATCGAGACAGTCTCTCACCGTCACTCCGTGGAATAGAGACATAGGAAATACAGTCACTATCGCATTTATAGGAACAAACATTACACTTCAAAAAGACACTAACTCAGAAATCATTCTCAACGACTCACGTGTACTCGTGTCTCATGTACAGATAACACATACTCTCCCTATAGGAACAAATACCGAACCAGAATTCATTGAGACCACATATACTCTGTCAGCACGCACGAAAGAAGGATCAACACTCTCACACGAGTTTAGTGACAGAGTATATGTGGTGAAATAATCGAAAAAAATATATGAAAAAGGCACATCACCACACACAATCCGGATACATTGCACTCATGAGTGCTGTGATTATATCACTCGTATTGAGTGGACTCTCGTGGAGTACGAGTGTTGGCGGATTTCGTACCCGCATCGGCATGCTCGACCACGAATTCCAAAACCAAAGTCGCACACTCGCACAGTCATGCAGAGACATCGCTCTCCTTCGATTGGCACAAAACTACTTCTACCTACCCGCGCCGAGTGGTGATGTGGAGACTATCGGCACAGACGGCGACACCTGCACGATTGCAGATGTAATACATGAAAATGAAAACTCATACACTCATGAAAAAATAGTAACAATCACCACCCGCGCACAGTATCGAAACACATGGAGCACACTCGAGACCAAAGTACTCATCCACAATGACTTCTTCCCATCTAACCCACACCATCCGCAGATACAGATAGTGAGCCAACATGAGATGTGAAGTTCCACAAAAAAAGACGCGAAGTGTTTATCGCGTCGTAGAACTTCTGAATTGATGGAAATATTATTTCTTTTGTTTTTTCTTCTTCTTTTTGTTTTTTTCTTTTTATCTGCCTCCATCACTTCATCAATTACATCTTCTAGCCGAGCTTGAGCTTCTCGGCTAATGCCTAATAGTAGAGCAAGTTGCAACTTACTCTTAGCAGACAATCCTTTTGCCACGGCGACCTCCCACAAAAAACTTATCACATACCAACTAATTCTGCAAAGAAATTACATAATGTTATATAAAAAGAGCGGTGGGTACATTACATACCCACCGCATAGACTCTCACGATTAGTCTTTGAGTTCCTCCTCGATCAATCGGTCCATCGTGTTATACAGACCGATTGACTGCTCCCATCCCAAACCATTTTCGAGAAGAGAACCGTAATTCGTAATTCTTTTTGTCCATTTTTCAGTTAAAAATTTATTTTTGCTTGTGCTCATTTTTTGGCTGAAAAATTTATCCGATCCGTTGATGAAGGATCGGAAGGAACGACTCAGTCTCTTGTGTGCCACGATGGCGATTCCAACCGCCCCCTGGAATTGCCCTTTCTGGCACAGAACCAAAACCTTTTCTATCTCCCTCTGTATATCAGGTTCAATCCTGAACCTGCTGAGTTTCTTTGTCACCCCTACGAGCGACAAAAGAGACTCTACTTCATTGGGGTAATTCACCTTTCCTCCTTAGAAATCTGATTGTTTGTCTAACCACGCGATAATACATCACATGGTCTTTCAAATTTTCCTTTTAGTAAAAGAAACTCTTGAAAGATTAGGTGCCGCTCTCCGCGACACCTATCAAAGAACTACTCGTCGAGACT
>CAYVMP010000027.1:0-6871 GCA_964452635.1 uncultured Candidatus Saccharibacteria bacterium
GGTTTTTTGATATTCGCATCTGCTTCGCTCGGTTTGCTCTCTAAGCAGGCAATCAAATATTCAAACGTTGCATTCAATCAAACATTTTTCGGTTTATTTCTCGGATCCCTCTGTGCACTCATTACTGTCAATATTGATTACAAACTATATCGAAAATATTCACTCTATATTTTCCTCGCGTCGATTGTTGCAACTCTCTGTGTGTTCGTGCCCCATATTGGGGTATCACATGGTGGTGCTGCACGATGGATTTATCTCGGACCACTCTCATTTCAACCATCCGAGCTTCTAAAAATAGGGTTCATTATGTATCTTTCGGCATGGATGTCGAAGGTGAAGGACAAAGCTCAAACAATCCAATATGGACTCGTACCGTTTAGTATTCTCACTGGATTGGTCGGATTGATCCTCCTCAAACAGCCGGACACCGACACGTTTCTCATTACTGTCTTTGCTGGGTTGGCGATCTACCTGACTGCTGGGGGTCGATGGAAATATATTTTTATAATCGGAACTATTGGTCTCGTCGGTCTTGGATTAATTGCGTACGAGCGACCATATGTCATGAATCGCATCAATACATTCCTCCATCCTGCCGAGAATGCACTCGGAAGTGGGTATCAAATCCAACAATCACTTATCGCTATTGGTTCTGGTGGTGCAACTGGAAGGGGATTTGGTCAGAGTATTCAAAAATTCAATTTCCTTCCCGAGCCAATTGGTGACTCTATATTTGCGGTTGCTGGAGAAGAATTCGGTTTCTTTGGTACCGTTTTTCTCATACTTTTGTTTATATTTTTTGCCTTTCGAGGTCTCAAAATAGCCAGTCGGGTGCCCGACAGCTTCGGTAGACTAATGGTGGTCGGAATTGTTATACTCATAGTATCCCAAGCGTTTGTAAATATTGGCGCTATGGTAGGGGTTTTGCCATTGTCGGGGATCACACTTCCATTTGTAAGTCATGGGGGAACTGCATTGTTTATGACCCTTGCAGAAGTCGGGATTATCCTCAATATATCCAAATCAGCAAAACCAACTAAAAAAACATAAATTCTCATGAAAATTCTACTCACAGGTGGTGGCACAGGCGGGCATTTCTATCCTATTATCGCTATTGCTGAACAGATTAATCTTCTCGTGAAAGAAAATCATCTGCTCTCACCACAACTCTATTACATGTCATCTGAACCATACAATGAAGGCCTTTTGTATGAGAAAAATATAATCTTTAAACCAGTAACGAGTGGCAAAATCCGCACGTATTTTTCGATCCTTAATTTTTTTGATTTATTTAAAATTGTATGGGGAGCGGTGACTGCTGTGTGGAAAATATATTGGCTGTATCCAGATGTGATTTTTGGTAAGGGTGGATACGCCAGTTTTCCTGCTCTATTTGCCGGAAGGATTCTTCGTATACCGGTCATCATACATGAATCGGATACTGTCCCCGGTCGTGTGAACGCATGGGCTGGTAAATTTGCACGACGTATCGCACTGTCATACGCAGATGGAGCAAAATATTTTCCTGCTGGTAAAACAGCCTACACAGGGAATCCAATTCGCAAGGAGATTGAAGATCCTCTCTCTGTGGGAGCACATGAGTTTCTGCATCTCGATAAAAATATTCCAACGATATTCATTCTCGGTGGTTCTCAGGGTGCTCGTCTCATTAATGACTGTGTACTTGATTCACTGCCAGAGCTTGTAAAGAAATTTCAGATTATTCACCAAGTTGGTCGAAAAAATATCAAAGTTATCGAAGAAACACGCGATGTTATATTGCATAACAATATCTACAAGGATAGATACAAACCGTTTGACTATCTCAATCTTCTTTCGTTGAGAATGTCTGCGGGGGCATCTGACATTATTGTTTCTCGTGCGGGATCGACTATTTTTGAGATTGCATCATGGGGCAAACCAAGTATTATTATCCCGATTACAAACTCAAACGGTGACCATCAACGTCAAAATGCATACGCATATGCTCGTACTGGCGCATGTAGTGTTATCGAGGAGAAAAATCTAACATCGCATATTCTCGTTTCAGAAATCGAGCGCCTTGTTTCTGATACACAAAGCAAGGAGAAAATGGGTATCGCTGCAAAAGCATTTGCACGTAAGGATTCTGCGCGATTGATTGCTGAGGAGATTCTGTCTATCGCACTCTCTAATGAAAAGAAATAATATGAGTGAATCATCTCAGAAAAAAATAGTGACACGATTTGCACCATCACCGACGGGCATGATGCATGTTGGTGGTGTTCGTACAGCGCTCTATGCATGGTTGCTTGCCCGAAAGCACGCCGGCCAGTTTATTTTAAGAATTGAAGATACAGACAAAGAACGAGAAGTTGCGGGGTCGATTGATCACATCATCGAGTCGCTCACGTGGCTCGGTATAACATGGGATCAAGGACCTGTATGTGGTGGCGTTCATGCACCGTATATTCAGTCTGAGCGTCTTGCTATATATCGGACGTATGCACAAACACTCATTACCAAAGGCTATGCGTACCCAGATCCCTACACAGAAGAAGAAATCGAACAATTTAGAAAAAAAGCTGAGGAAGAAAATAAACCATTTCTGTTTCGAGAGTATCGACCAGAGTCTTTCTCAGAATGGGATGGGACAAAACCTCTTCGGTTTAAAGTTCCTGAACTCAAACGATATACATGGAATGATCTCGTGTGGGGAGAGCTTTCTGCGGGCGAAGAAGCTCTCGATGATTTCATATTGATCAAAAGTGATGGATATCCGACGTATAACTTCGCACATATAGTAGATGATATAGAAATGGAAGTAACTCATGTGATGCGTGGGCAGGAGTTTATTTCATCTACTCCTAAGTTTCTCTCGGTATATGAAGCACTCGGAGTAGAGCCTCCTTTTTTTGCTACACTTCCTCCGATTATGGCACCGGATGGCAAGAAAAAACTCGGAAAAAGAGACGGTGCAAAGGATATTTTAGAATATAGAAATGAGGGATATCTACCGGAAACAATGATTAATTTCCTTGCGTTTCTTGGATGGAACCCCGGTGATGACCGTGATGTGTTGAGCCGTGAAGAGCTCATCGAAGCATTTTCAGTTGAGAAGATTCAACGATCAGGAGCACAACTCAATGAACAGAAACTTCTGTGGCTTAATAAAGAACACCTCAAGCGTCTTCCAGAGAGTACTCGTAATGCAATGCTTGTAGAACGTCTACAGAGTAATCCACTCATACATGCATCAGGAAAAGTTAACGATACACAGTTTATTTCAAAAATACTTCCGATACTTTTTGATCGCATATCAACATGGGGTGATGTGGATGTTGCAGTAAGGGAAGGGGAGTTTGATTATTTTTTTAATCAACCTCTCTTTGATATGGCTATGCTCTCATGGAAAGGGGAGTCCCCTACAGAAGAGATTAAAAAACATCTCTCGTATGTCGAGAAAATGCTCTCTGAGGCTTCAGTCGACAAATTTACAGATGTAGAATCAATCAAATCTCTTATATTTGACTATGCAACAGAAGTTGGTAGAGGTCAAGTATTATGGCCGTTACGAGTTGCCCTGTCTGGGCGTGAGAAAAGTCCTGATCCGTTTACTCTCATGTATATTCTCGGTAAGGATGAGTCAGTTATCCGTATTCAGAATGCATTGAAAAAGTTGCAGTAGTTGTTTGGTTACATTGAAATAAATACTTTTATATAATGTCTGTACGCTCACTATTTTTTGTATATATATTTGTGCTCGTGTTCTCGACGCCTTTTATTGTGTACGCAGATACGGCAGAAGAACTCAAAAATAAAATAGATGAACGAACAAATCAGATTCAACAACTTGAGAAACAAATACAAGAGTACAATACACAAGTAGATCAAGTCGGAAAAGAAGCAAAAACTCTTCAGTCAACTATCAAATCACTCGATTTAACTCAGAAGCGTCTTCAAACAGATCTGACACTGACTGATAGGAAGCTGAGCAAAACAACACTTACAATCGAGCAACTGACAAATGAAATTGGTACTGCGATGGATCATATAGATACTAATAAAGAAGCCATTGCGTACAACATCCGAATGTCGGATGCTCTAGAACAGAAAGGAGTGTTTGAGCTCATTCTGTCAGGTAAAAATTTAACTGAAATATGGAACGATATTGAAAATATTCGAACAATACAAAAACACATAAAAGAAAAGACGGATGCACTTCATGTCGAGACAAATGTCCTTACATCAAAGCAAGTTGAGTTACAGGATCAGAAGAAAAAACTGACTGGATACAAACAAGATCTCGCGGGTCAAAAACAGGCGATTGAGGTTACAAAATCAGAGAAAGCAAACATTCTTGTTCAAACAAAAAATAAAGAGCAAGCATACAAAAAACTTATTGAAGTAACTGCTGCCCAAAAAGCGCAATTTGAAAGGGAAGTCTTTGATTACGAATCTCAACTCAAACTTGCCATTGATCCTACTAAATACCCAGAAGGTCAACATGGAATCCTTTCGTGGCCACTTGATACTGTTCGAGTCACTCAATTATTTGGAAAAACAGTTGGAGCAGAGAAACTATACGTCTCAGGTTCTCACAACGGTGTAGACTTTGGTGCTAAAGTTGGCACACGAGTCAAAAATGTATTAAGTGGAACAGTTGTTGGAACTGGTAATACTGATATGTATTCAGGATGCTATTCGTTTGGTAAATGGGTCATGGTTAGACACAATAACGGTCTCTCAACCATCTACGGACATCTCTCGGTGATTAGTGTAGTGCAGGGTCAGGTACTTGGCACCGGTGATCTCATCGGATATAGCGGAAATACGGGATATTCAACAGGTCCACATCTTCATATCAGTGTATACGCAACTCAAGGTGTCAGAATCGAGCAATTCGTAAACAGTCGAGGATGCAAACAAGCAATCATACCGTTGGCAGATATTAAAGCATATCTCGATCCAATGTTATATTTTCCCGCTCAGTAATTTTGCTGGCATAAAAGGGAAGTAACTTTCCAATTTAATTTTTTTTGATGGTTTGAATTAATATATAGGAATAAAAGAGTACTGTATGTCGTAAAAGATATATTGTGCGACATAGATACCTTAGGTCCCCTGCATAGGGGCCTTAGGTATCTACTAGTACTCTTGTAGTGCGACATAGACATGGTATGTATAGAGCCGTCCCCTGCATGATAATACTTCAGTAAAAATAATTTTGAATAGGCTGTATAAATATAAATCTTATAAAAAATTGGCCTGAGGGGGTTATCCCCTTCAGGCCACGGTCTCACTCACTTCTTTTCTTATCCACGTCTTCAAAAGAAATCTCGGGCAAACCAATTGGTGATGGTTCTTTCCCAAATGGATCGATACCAACCACCGTCAGATATGCGACGGTGATTTCTTCTGGTGTTGATGTTGCTTTTATGCAAACACGGACCGGAAGATTCCGTACACTGTCCATTCCTTGGATTGCACTAGGCAGATTCTGTTCCCGATCACACTCATTGAGTGTCCAGAGTACTTTGTCACGAGCAAACTCTGTGTAACGATCTGCCGCAAACTCTGAAATATCATTGCGGATATTAATTCCCCCGCCGAAGAGATTCCATCTATTAATCACTTCTTGAACCTTCGGTGCATTTGTACGAGCATGGTTCAGTGATTCTTCAATGTCTCGGTACCACAGGTGTGGGTACTCGAGCACCACACGCAGGAAATAGATGTACGCGTGGTAATTCTCTCGCTCAGTGACAATGGCTAAGTGTAGCAACTGTCGTATGAACAGCATTCCATACCGTCGCATAAACTCGCCTGCCTCGCATACCACATTCTCGTGGGTGAACGGTGGTACTCGATCGTATGCACCAAGCGCATTGAGACAAATCCGCACCAATCCCGTTGACAGTCGGCTGATATATTTATTCTCATCCGACATCAAACCATCATTATTTCTTTTTTGCCACAGGTCGGCCACTTCTGCAAGAGAAGCAGTGAAATTCAAAACAGCAAATCTGCTGGTAGACATATAACCACCTTTTCTTTCTAAGGGTTTTTAATGAACATTCTAGAACAAACCACACATGGTGGTAGAGATCTAGCACCGGTTTACATTAATATAATTATTCTATTCTGTCAATGACTCCAAGGTATTGAACCATTACGTTACGTTGACATTGCATATTTATTGTTTTAGTATGAGTGTGGAATTCAAAAGGAGGATTCATGGCTTCAAAAAAATTTCAACCTGTTGGTTGTGGCATGGCAGAGCCAAAAACTGAACTGGGACAGTTTATAAGAAGTTGCCGTATAACGGCTGGCATGACTCAGACAGAACTTGGTGATAGCGTTGAATTAGCTCAAAATTCTATTACAATGATAGAACTTGGTAAACGCAAGTCGCTTCCGGATGAGCTTGCTAGGAAATTCGCGCGTCATCTGAACTGTAGTTTAGATGAATTGCAGAATAAAATACCAACTAAGCCCATTCCAGAACCCACCACGGAATTGGGTAAGTTGATTCGCTCTCGTCGAGAGGAAATGGGTCTTTCGGTTTCCGATTTCGATACGAGAATGAAAAATGAAGGTGTTTGTACTGGATCTCGGTTTGAGTTGAGGTGTACGGATACGCTTCTTCCAAAGACAGCGAGAGCACTCGCAAAAGTACTGCAAATTAATCCCGAAGTTCTTTATAAATTTTCCGCTATTAGTGAGAAAAAACCCAGTAGCCCTTTGGGGCAGTTGATTAGAGACCGTCGTCAAGAATTGGGAATGACTCTCGCTGATCTTGCTAAGAAAATCGGTGTCACTAGACAACGTATCAACCAGATCGAAATAGGTGGTTCATCACTTGACGATAATGGAGTTGTCAAAATGGCTC
>CAYVMP010000028.1:0-5767 GCA_964452635.1 uncultured Candidatus Saccharibacteria bacterium
TGTGTGTTGAAAAAGAATTTTTGAATCACACTACTTCCTCCATCGTGCACCTGAGGTACCACGAATTGATAAAATACCTCCAGCAAAAAAGACCAGAATCCCTAGGACGATGAGCATGCTAACCTCCTTTTCACACTATACCGAAGCTGTGGGGATTTTACAAACAGATGAGTGATGCAATTGAGTCGCCATCGCGGAGCTTCATCACTCGTACACCCTGTGTCTGACGACCGAGTACAGGGATTTCCTTTGCATCTACTCGAATCACCTGAGATTTCTTTGAGATTGCCACTACTTCTGCTTCGTCACTTTCAAACACCTTTGCAGAGATAAGTTTGCCTGTTTTTGCTGTTACATTTGCAGTTTTGATACCTGAACCACCACGGTTTTGAATCTTGTATTCATCAATATCACTTCTTTTGCCGTATCCATTTTCAGAAATAACCATGAGTGTTGGAGAGTTTGATGCTTTTGAGATTTTCTCTGCAGAAATCACTGAATCACCCGATCCGAGCTTCATTCCACGTACACCCATCGCTGTACGACCCATTTCTCGTATGTCTGATTCCTTGAAATGAATCGACTGACCCTTTGCCGATACAGTAATCATCGTATCACCGGTATTGACGAGAGAAGCAGAGACAAGTTCGTCACCTGTATCGAGTTTGATTGCAATAATTCCTGAAATGCGAACATCGTGGAAACTCTCAGCTGAAACTTTCTTAGCAATACCGTGTTTAGTCACCATCATGAGTGACGCCTTGGTGCCCTTAACTGCTTTCGGCATTGGAAGAATAGAAGTGATTTTCTCTCCATCAGAAAGTGGAAGGAAGTTCATCACTGATTTGCCTCGAGTTGCACGACGTCCCTCTGGAATATCGTACATTTTAGTCTGATATGCCTTACCTTTATTCGTAAAGAAAAGCAAATCACTGTGAGTTGATGCGATAAGGAGATTCGTCACAAAATCCTCTTCCTTGGTATCCAAATCAACCACACCGACTCCCCCGCGTTTTTGTTTTCGGAATTCATCTGGATGTGTGCGTTTGATATACCCACCAGCAGTCAACACGAGTGCGTTCTCTTCATCTGGGATTAAATCTTCAACAGAGAGCACCTGCACACCACCCTTCATGATGCGAGTACGTCGCTCATCGCCGTATTTTTCTTTGATATCCTTACACTCGTCTTTAATGATACCCATTATTTTCTTTGCACTTCCCAAAATAGCCTTGAGAGACTCGATGAGTTCTTGTATCGCCTTGAGTTCGTCCTCTATTTTCTTGCGCTCCAAACCTGCAAGCTGTGCGAGACGCATCGCGAGAATAGCAGATGCCTGAAGTGTTGAAAACTTGAACTCACTCATGAGCTTTTTGTGTGCCTCTGGAGTATCCTTTGAACCACGAATGAGTTTGATGATTGCATCAATGTGATCAAGTGCCTTTTTCAACCCGAGGAGAATATGCTCACGTTCAAGTGCTTTGCGCAAATCAAACTCTGTACGACGTTTGATGATTTCTTTTCGGTGTGCAACGAATTCCTCGAGAATTGCTTTGAGTGACAGTGTCTGAGGTACGCCATTTACGAGCGCAACCATGTTGTAGTGGAATGCATCCTCGAGTTGAGTGTGTTTGTAGAGGTAATTCAAAATATTTTGCGGGTGTCCACCTCCCTTGAGGTCAATAACAATACGAATATCTTTTGCTGATTCATCTCGAAGTCCTTTGATACCTTCTACTTTTTTATCACGGACGAGATCAGCAATTTTCATTATCAAATCTGATTTGTTTACACGAAATGGAATAGATGTGATGACGATCTGGAATGATCCGGCTTTACTCTCTACGATTTCTGCCACACCACGAACAACCACACCACCCTTGCCTGTTGTGTATGCGTGCGCGATGTCTTTACTATTGAACGCAACTGCACCGATCGGGAAGTCAGGTCCCTTTACGAATTGCATGAGATCCTCTGTAGTTGCATCTGAGTTATCAACGAGATGAGTAATCGCGTCCATAACCTCTATAAGATTGTGTGGAGGAATATTCGTCGCCATACCCACCGCAATACCGAGTGTGCCGTTGAGAAGAAGTGTCGGAATCGCTGTCGGCAATACCCGTGGTTCTTTGCGCGTGCCGTCATAGTTTGGAATGTAGTCAACTGTTTCCTTTTCGATATCACGAAGCAACTCAGACGATAGTCGTGTCATTTTCGCCTCGGTATAACGCATCGCTGCGGCTGAGTCACCGTCGATACTTCCGAAGTTTCCTTGTCCAAGAATAAGAGGGTAGCGCATGGTGAAATCCTGTGCCATTTTGACCATTGAGTCATACACGGCCACGTCACCGTGAGGGTGGTAGTTACCGAGCACCTCTCCCACCACTGCTGCTGATTTACGAGCCTTAGCACCCGCAGTGAGGTTCATTTCGTTCATCGCGTAGAGGATGCGACGGTGTACCGGCTTGAGTCCATCCCGAACATCTGGAAGTGCACGATCAGTAATCACTGACATTGCGTAGTCAATGAATGATTCTTTCATTTCTGTGGTAATCTCTCGGGAAACCACACTTACTCGCTCTGGAATTTCAGGTGTTGGGATATCTTTTTTTGCCATAAAGTTGTGTTAATTATAGCATACTGATCCTAGATTTCAAACACTAGAGACACAAAAATTAGCTCAAATACTTGCAGTAAACAACCTTACTTGCAAAAAGTTTATCATTATGTAGACTTATCTTGGGGGTAAATAGGAACGAAAGAAAGACTGTCAGACCACATAACAGGAACGACCTGCAGATCGTAATCTTCCTAAGAGATATCCTATTTTGTGGGAGTTCAAATTCACCCCCAAGTCCAAACCCTCTCCGAGGGTTTTATTTTTTCTAAAAATTCACATTCGTTGTAGTCGCGACTGTTTCGAGGGTAGTTGTACCGACTACATGTGCAGGATCAGTGAAATTTGTCAGTGTTGTTTTCAGTGTTCCGATGTTGTCCATGATTTGTGATACTCCATCACCTATTTGTGAGCCAAGTGTTGTAAATGGGCTTGGTTCAGATGCTACGACTTTAGCCTGTAGAGACTCAGTTGCTTGAAAGTCAGGCATAATGATTGATGCCCAAATAACAAAAATAAAGCCTGCAAACGAAAAAGCAACCAGAAATGCGACTCGTCTTCGCACACCAACCGGTTTCTGCCGTAATTGTTCTAAATATTCAAACATACGTGTTGTATCGAACTCTAGACCACTTCCAAAACAACCACTTCATTTTCCTTTGCATCAATGTCCTTTCTTTTGATAGTTAATTTATCAATCGGTTTAGTATTTTCTGCACCGGCCTCCTTGAGAAACATTTTGAGTGCGTCTTTAGCACCCACATCACCAAAATGTGATGGGATGATGATCTTTGATTCAAACTGAACAGAGAGTTTGTGCGCTATTGCTGGCTCGAGAACATCTGTACCACCAATCGGTACAAAGAGCACATCAACTGCACCAATTCCCTCCTTTGTTTTATCAGAAAGTGCAGGGTCGGAGAGCGCACCGAGGAACCCGAGTGTCATTCCCTCGAGGTTTACCGTATATATAGTATTGATATGTTCTTCACCGCCATATTTTGACTTTGAGAGGAATCCTTTGATGAACACCCCTCCAACTTCGTACTCTCCCGGACCAGAAATCACAAATGACTCCTTGTCACCCCGACTCGTCACTTCTTTCCCGTTGTGTTCAGGACTGTTGAGAGATATGAGTGTCACATCGCTTCCAAACCGTGCTCCCTTATGGGATGAGTCCTTTGAAATAGGGTTAACCGCAAGGACTGTGTCCCCAAATTGAACTTTAAAAAAATCTACTCCGTGGTATGTGATGATCATTGTAATTAAATAATATGACAGACTAGATAGCGAAATCTGATTACCAACCATGCTTTTCTGTCGCCGGAATAATTTTCTGCTGAAAATTTTCCTCGCTCTCGTCTCTTCACGGACTCCGAGATGCGCCATAAAAGCATGGTTGGTAATAGATTTCTTAGTGGTAGTATACCAAACTTTTTTGATAAAAGAAAAGTCCCACACGAATCGGTGCATGGGCACTTTTCCGTGTGGGATGTTACTGATCTCCTTCTTTCCTTACCAAGGTGAATTGGCTCCCACCTATCATCCCAACCAGGAACAGGATGGGTCCAACACAGAACACCCAGCCGACATGGTCGAGAGAATATTGCCATATATCTAAGATAGAAGCACCTATCATACCTGCCCCTACCCACTGAGCAACACTAGCTAGATTTTTCCTCCAGCCCGGGACCACTTGAAAACTCATGTTCTACCTCCAATCACATTTAATATTATATTATTACCATTGTCAAGTAGCACAATCCCCTGTTTTTTGTATACTACCTAGGTATATTAATAACCGCGGGAGATGCTAAACCACCCTCTAATCGAGATGGCACAGCGCATCCCCACAATCTCTTCGAAAACACATACTTTTTTGGAACATCCCGGACTGCGTGAAGCAGGAGGGCGAGGAAAATTTCTAGCAAGAAATTATTCCGTTTCCAAAAACGAATGTGTTGAGTAAGAGATTGTGGTAGAGAGTAGGCCATCTTCCGCACATATACTCATGACAAAAGAAGACAAAATCGTTTTAGAAGCAGAAGAAGAGACAAAACCCAAAAAAGAGAGTGCGATGTCAAAGATTCTCAATGACAGTGCGACTCCCCCATCGATTGATGATGTAATCGAGGGCAAAGTAATCGGTGTTGAAAAATCAGCCGTATACATCGACATTCCACCATTCGGTACTGGTATCATCTACGGTCGGGAATACATCAACGCGCGAGATATTATAAAGAAAATCAATATTGGCGACTCAGTCGCTGGTAAAGTCGTATCTCTATCAAACAAAGATGGTTACATCGAAATCTCTCTCAAGGAGGCTCGACAGGCACTCATCTGGAGTGAGGCAGAGGATGCGATTCGTGACAAAAAAATCTACGAACTTCCAGTCCTCGAAGCAAACAAAGGAGGTCTCATTCTCTCATGGCAAGGTATTTCTGGATTCCTTCCTGCATCACAACTCAAAACAGAACACTATCCACGTGTCTCTGATGGTGATAAGGACCGAATTCTCGAAGAACTCCGCCGTCTCGTTGGACAGAAGATATCTGTAGCAATCATCGGTGCATCACCAAAGGAAGGTAAACTTATCTTCTCAGAGAAAAATCCAGAGCAGAAAAACAAAGACCATATCATCGGTAAATACGCTCTTGGTGATGAGGTAAATGGCGAAGTAACTGGTATGGTTGATTTCGGAGTATTCGTTAAACTCGAGGAAGGTCTCGAAGGACTCGTGCACATTTCTGAGATTGACTGGGCGCTTGTTGAGAATCCAAAACTTCTCTTCCATATCGGCGAGAAAGTTCGGGTGAAAATTATTGAAATCAAGGACGGCAAGATTTCCCTCTCTATCAAGGCACTCAAAGAAAACCCATGGAAGGATGCTGAGAAGAAATACAAAAAAGATGATGTCGTTGACGGAGTGGTTATTAAATTCAATAAACACGGCGCTCTTGCATCTATCGAAGAAGGTATTGCTGGACTCGTACACATTTCTGAGTTTGGAAGTGAAAACAAACTCCGAGACACACTCGAACTCGGCAAAAACTACAAATTCAAGATAACACTCTTTGATGCTAAGGAGCAGAAAATGACACTCTCATACATCGATCCAAGCAAAAAAGCAGAGTAGATGATAGTTAA
>CAYVMP010000029.1:0-5352 GCA_964452635.1 uncultured Candidatus Saccharibacteria bacterium
AAATCCCTTATGAGCTATTTTCAGGAGGTGGTATACTATTGGTATGAACTATATCTACACTCTCTTCGGTATTATTTTGCTTTGGTCCCTGTGGGGGTATTTCTCATCGCGAGTAGAGAATACAGAATATTCAGTAGTCGAATCCAAAAGAGATTACGAGGTGCGTGTGTATCCTGCACACATCGTCGCACAAACCACTGTCAAAGGATCGTATACAGAAGCACTCAATGAAGGTTTCCGTATTATCGCGGGATACATTTTTGGAGGTAATACACAGAAACAGCGTATTGCTATGACCACTCCTGTTATTGAACAGAAATCAGTATCAGAATCAATCGCAATGACAGCACCCGTCATGGCGAGTGTCGAGGGGGAATCACATACGATTGCATTTGGTATGCCTAAATCATACACACGTGACACGCTTCCGGTGCCAAACGATTCACGAATAGAAATAGTTACAGTTCCTGAAAAGAAAATGGCCGTTATTCGTTTCTCTTGGTTTCGTAGTGACGCGCGTGTACAATCAAAAAAGCAGGAGCTTCTTGATGCATTAAAAAAAGATACCGTGTCTGTAATCGGCGAACCTCAATACGCAGGGTACAACGCTCCATGGACTCCGCCGTGGATGACTCGGAATGAAGTGCTCGTGGAGATTAAGTAAACGTTATCAAAAAATTATTCACTAACTAAAACAATATGAAAGGATATGTCACAAATATAGAAAAGGATTCGATTGAAAATGAAAATTTTCGAAAAGTTTTGTATACAGCGAAAAATAGTCAATTGGTTGTGATGAGTTTGCTACCCGGAGAGGATATTGGTGAGGAGGTGCACGAACTTGATCAGTTTATCAGATGCGAAGCAGGATCCGGCACAGCAGTGCTCAATGGTGAGGAGCATGATATTTCCGATGGGTTTGCAGTAGTGGTTCCTGCTGGTGCTCTTCACAATATTATAAACACATCGAGTGATACATCACTCAAACTATACACACTCTACTCACCTCCAAATCATCTTGATGGGACTGTTCATGTCACCAAAGCAGATGCACTAGCCGATGAGGGAGAGCATTTTGATGGAAAGACAACTGAATAAATAGGTTTTACAGTTTGAAGTGGGATTTGATGTATTCTTCAGTTTCGCTCATTGAGAATGGTTGTGTTGAGTTTCCGATGCGAACGTAGAATTCCTCTTTGCGATCTCCATTTTTGAGGTATGCGGGTTTGTGTCCGGCTTGGACATAGATGATGCACACGTCTTTGCCATCAACAGAATCAAAATCTATTTTAATGTATTTGGTGAAAGAGATGCCAATCATTGTCTTGATGAGCATGGTGACATGGTTTTCAAAACCATCTCGGTTTTTCTTGGGAAGTACTGCGTAGTCTTGATCAAGGCCGATTATTGTTTTGTCATCACGTACTCCGATGAGAAGTGTTCCTCCTGCTGCATTGAGAAAACCAACAATCGATTTCACAATGACTTTTTCCAACTCCTTGTTTACTTCGTTTTTGCGTGTGTCGTATCGAAGTGTCTCTTTGAATTCGAGTGTGTATCCCTCGCCTTGGGTAAGGAGTGTTGGTATGTGAGGGGAGAGAATTTCACCAGAGATGTTTTGAATGTTACGTTTAATGATGTACGTGTACTCTTCGAAGTTAGGAACATCACGGATTTTTGTTTCCTTCCCGTTTGTGTGTTCGAGGATGATAGTTGCGTGCTGGATGAGACGATCGATCGGGGATTGGTATGTTTCGACAGAGACTATATCGGAGAGACTCACATATTTTTTATGACGGAAAAATATTCCTGATTTTTTGACGATTTCCTTTTCCTCGATTTGAAAATATGAAAAATACCAATTAATAAAGAGTATAGAAAGGTAGAAGAATTGAAAGAGTGAAGAAATGATGATGATAAATAAGTCGTATCTAATATAGTGGTCGAGATTCCATCCAGTAAAGAGCATTTGGTAGTTTTCAATAAACGAAAGAGCAATGAGGAATATACTCGCAATACATTCCATAAAAATGACTTCCTTGAGGAATGCAACGGGACCTTGTTTGATGACGACTCTGTTCATATACCCATTTTAACATATCTATACGCATGTGCGATCCACAGGTGCCCTTTGCATTTTTTTGGTTTAATGTTAGAATAGACACACTTATTTGATTAATTAAAAAATATGGCAAAACCAAATTCAGCGTTTATGAAACCGATGACCATTAGTCCTGAGCTTGCAGTTGTTGTAGGCAAGGGTCCAATGCCTCGATCAGAGGTCGTCAAGGCTCTCTGGGTATACATCAAGAAACATGATCTCCAGGATCCTAAAAATAAAAGAAATATAAATGCTGATGAAGCACTCAAGAAAGTATTCGGTGGCAAGGCAACAGTAAGTATGTTTGAAATGACAAAGCTTGTTTCAAAACATCTTTCATAGTTCTCATATATAGTGAGGTATACACATAAAAACCCAGCAGATTGTTGGGTTTTTATGTACATGATATACTGTTCGGTATGAATAAAATACATATTTCGATTTTGATTGTCGGTGTTGTGCTCATTGGGTGGTTCGGTTGGACGAAGATAAAAAACATACCGCATGCAGACCCTGCAGTCGTTGAAAACACTTCTATACCGATGTACACAAATAAATCACTCGGAATATCTCTCCGCGTTCCATTTGAAATCGGCACAACGAGTACAGATGTATATGTACCTAATGAGTCATATGTATATTACGCCAACCCACAAACCAAAATCTCAGGAGTGAAATTCACGATTCCGAAATCTATGGCAGATGGAACTAATCTCGCACATGATACATACATAAGTGTTGAGACTATGCCAAACGTTTCAGACTGTTCAGCAAACCTTTTCCTTGACGGCATACATTCAACCGTGAGGGAGGTTAGTCGCACTGCACAGGTCTACTCGGTCGCATCATCGACTGGTGCAGGGGCGGGAAATAGATACGAAGAAACAGTCTACGCACTCTCAGGAAGTAATCCATGTATCGCAGTGCGATATTTCATTCACTATGGTGTGTTGCAAAATTATGATCCGGGTACTGTCCGTGAATTCGATCAGGAAGCTCTACTATTGAATTTTGATGCGATTCGCCAAACTCTAAAAATCAATCAGTAAAATTTATATTTCTCAACACAAAAATCTCACTCATCTTGCGGAGTGGGATTTTTTGTTCCCGAATCTGCTATCCACAGTCGATTATCGTTGACGGTGAACTATCGTTCACCTATACTATCTGTATACAAGAATTTATTATTAATCCAAAACACCACTATGAGTAACCGAAATCTAGAGAAAACACTTTTGAGAGAGCTTGAGACACTCAATGACACGATCGATGAGAAAATCATAAAAGGGTTGCCATATGGTCGTGAGGCACGACGCCACAAATTCATTGTATCGAATCTCGCAGAGCTTCGTCGAGCACAGAGACGTACATCGGGTTGGTTTAGTAAACTCTCTTTGAATCCATTTACCTTCGTATCATCATTTATACTATGAACATCGAATACAAACACAAAATCATATCGTTTTATAGACAGCATAAACGCATGCCGGGGTACACTGAGATAATGCATCTACTCGGATTTAGATCAAAGAACGCAGTGTATAAACTCATAAACAAACTTGTCGATGAAGGTGTGGTCACAAAGGATTCAAAAGGAAAGCTCACTCCGAATAAACTCTCGGACGAAGTGCCACTTCTCGGTGTGGTTGAGGCGGGAATACCCACAACGATTGACTACGAAGATACAGAGACACTCTGCATCGACGACTACCTCATTCGTGACAAGGACTCAACATATCTTCTCGAGGTCAAGGGCGACTCAATGATAGACGAGGGAATACGCGAAGGGGATTTGGTGGTTGCAGAACGCAAGGGGACTCCAAAGGATGGCGATATTGTCATTGCAGAGGTAGATGGTGGTTGGACAATGAAATATTTTAAGAAAAAGGGTAATCAAGTGTATCTGAAAGCAGCCAATAAAAACTACTCACCAATATATCCTGCGTATGATTTGAAAATAGCCGCAATCGTCAAAGGTGTGATTAGAAAATATTAAACCGTGTAGTTCATGGGACAAATTTAAATCATCGAATAAAATTATATAATTCTGGTATACTCAATACACGAGTATGATTTCTCAAAGAATTAAAAATACACATGTGGTTGAGCGAGTGAGCCGATGGTACGCACGGTTTGAACGTCCAATCTCGTCACTCTCTCTTATTGGTGGATTTATTTTTGATGCGGTGACATTGACACGTGTGGATGCATTCTGGGAAAACCTGTGGGTCATCGCGCACTTGGTGATTGTTGCTGTTTGTATTGTGCTCGTGCATACAATCGAAAACAATGAGGGTGACGAGGCAAATCCGGAAAAGGCACATTTTTGGTTGGTGAACATCCTCCAGTTTTTCTTTGGGGGATTACTCTCAACCTTCCTTGTATTCTATTTCCGAAGCGGTGACCTCACTGTGAGTTGGCCGTTTATTCTCATCCTCGGTGTTGCATTCTGGGCAAACGAATCTCTCAAACGACATTTCGTCCGGTTGAGTTTTCAACTGTCACTTTTTTTCCTTTCACTCTTCTCCTGTGCTATTTTCCTTGTACCTGTGATTGTGCATCAGATTGGTGCAAAAATTTTCCTGCTCTCTGGTGCAATCAGTCTCATTTTCATGTTCCTGTTCCTTGTGCTTCTCGTGCGTGTGAGTGGTGAAAAAATATACAAAAAAAGAAAAGCCTTGTTCTATTCCATCGGAGGAATATTTGTAGTGATGAATGTGTTGTATTTTACAAACCTCATTCCTCCGATTCCACTTTCGGTCAAAGATTCTGGTATGTATCATCAAATACAAAAAGATGCATCTGGAAACTATATCGGTACGTACGAGGATTTGGGATGGAAAGCATATTTTGAAATTCATGACGATTTTCATCTCCCATCTGGGGCTGATGTGTACGCGTATAGTGCGATATTTTCACCGACAGATCTCAATGTCGGTATTATTCACGAGTGGCAGAAATATGATACAGAAAATAGAAAATGGATTGACTACGGGTCTGTTCGACTGTTGGTGGTTGGTGGTCGTGAAGACGGGTTCCGAACATACTCTGTGAAGAGTGATTTGCCTGCTGGTATTTGGCGAGTAAATGTCGAGACAGATAGGGGACAGGTGATTGGTCGAATACGATTCACCATCGTGCCAGTCTCGACCACCCCCCAACTCTCCACCAAGGCGTTTGATTGAAAATTACCAAAAATCTCTTTCTCGACATATCCCATTTTGGAAACGGAATAATTTTCTGGTGAAAAT
>CAYVMP010000030.1:0-5313 GCA_964452635.1 uncultured Candidatus Saccharibacteria bacterium
AACCATGATGAACAAAATTTTAAACTGGTCGGTTGCCATTGTTGCGGTCATTATTATCGCGGCGAGCTACGCCGAAGCGCAGAAGGTTTACGAAGTAGACAAGTCAAAAATTGTGAAGCCGTTGAGCCTCAGCACGCCGGGTTGGGTGATCCGCTTTAGTGCTGCCAAGGGCGGGCTGCAGACGGAGTACCTTGTCAAGGCGTGCGCGGAGTTTGCTGCTGATGGTCTTACGCCACAGTGTTCTGAGAGCGTTGGGATTGTGTCCGAGGCGCTAGACCCCAAACTGAGGGAAGTGCTCAACGCTGTGTTGGCAGAACACGCATCAAAGGTTGGTCTGGTTTCAGAATAATCCGGGGGGCGTCTTGGTCGACTCTGAATTGGTTGCGGTCATTTTTGGTGTACTTAGCGGCATGGTCACGTTTGGCGTAGCGTGGGGGACGTTCTCAGCGCGGCTCAAGCGCGTCGAGGAAGACGTGATGAGAATCGACCGAGAAATGATCGAGCAGTCAAAAATGGTTGCGCATGAGTTCAACGCTATGCGTGAACGCCTTTCGGAGATTGACAAAAATGTTGGGATTGCCGTCGCTATCCTCCAAGAAAAAGAGCGCAAGGGTAAGCGTAGGCCGACCGTTGTGGTGCAGGAAATCACCTCGCCACGCAATGCGCCAGTGGTGGCACCATGACCACAAACGTCAAACAAACCTGGCGGAATTTTCAGGAAGTGCGGTTTGGTGAATCAAACTCACAGTTGCTTTGGTCCCCTACTTTTTTGGGGATTAACCGCGAACTTGATTCGGAAGTTGTGTTCTCGGCATACGTCTATGCGCCTGGCGCTGTGCCATCAAGTTTTGGTTCTGACTATATCTCCAATGCTAACTTGACGTTGAAGACGTACCAGACTGGCGCGGATAACGGCGCAGTGGTCTACGCAATGGCTATCGACGCGTCGGACCAATCTGTGTTCCCGCTCGGGGAGAACTACCGCGTTGAGTTTGTGTTCTCATTTGAGGCAGCGCAGGGCGGCGTTGTCTCGGACTCGGTCTATGAAACGTTCAACAAAGTGCAGACAATTTATTTTGATGTTGTGCGTCAGCCACTGTATGAATTCTGCCCGGTGAGCGTTGAGGATTTGGCCGGCGTTCACTCCGAATTTGACGCCGCGCTGCTGGCACAGGACCAAGCGCATGACGCTGCAACTCGGTACATAATCCCGGCGTGGCTTGACGTGCTTGATTGGGTGCGGTCCAAGGGCCGTCGACCGTCGCTGGTGTCTGGCCCGGAAGTGTTCCGCCAATTGGCCAAGTATGGCGCGCTTAAAAATTTGTGTCTTGGGTTGATGCGTTCTCCGACGGACATACGCGCGCGTCTCTATGAAGAATTTAGCAAGCGGTACGAAGAGGCCAAGAACACAATTGTTCTCAACTACCGGGAGGACGACGGAGTGGCTCCCGCGCTTGAGAGCGGATGGGTACAGCCTGCGTTGTCACATACTCCTAACTTGCGTGATATCCCGCAACGCAAATTGGCGTGGAGGAATGTCACGTGATCGTCGGGGATATTTTTGACGCGGTTGTTGACGCTATGGACGGCATCACGCCGACCGTTGACGAATATTCCCCTGGCCAGTTCACCGCGTCACCGTTCATGTCTATTGAGGAATCCACCATAGACCGCAGTTATATTGTGACGCCAACTGGATTTGTGGACCGCAACATGACGGGAACGCCGGATGGTGTAACCAACCGCGTGATGACGTTTGACGTCGTGGTGAAGCACATTAATGAGGGCAATAGCTGGAACGACGCCAATAAAAAATGGGCGCAGGATGTTGTTAAAATTCAGGACATTGTGCAAGGCCAGTTGCGCGAAGTGAGCGGCGTTGGAGAATGCACGGCGGACGGAGACGCCACGGCAACCCAGGGAGACGAACCAGGTACAACCTACACACGTGTTCCATTCCGCGTTGAATACGTGGACGATTTGGAGACGTGACGTTGTGCGCCAGCCAACACTAAGGCTTGATGTTTTAGATAAAAAAAGGATAGTGACACCATGAGCAGCGCAAAGGTTAACCGAGTATGCTTTAGCGAAGTGGCCACGTTTAGCACTGCGGCACCTGACGCTAGCTCGACGTGGACGCATCTCCCGGCAATTGACGTTGCGCTGCCAAAGGTTGTGCAGGGCAAGGACTCGGCGCAGGAAGCCAACTCACGCGGCAATGGTTCTGCGTCTTACGCTACTCACAAGGAGGGTAGCGGCGCGTTCCAGACGAGAATTTACACGGGGACGAAGGGCCTTGACGGCGCTGGTGGGGACACGTCTCCGTCCAGTTACTACCTTGAAAAATTGATTTCTAATTATTATGGGTCCGACGGGTCTGCGGCGTTCACGGGCACAACGGTGGCGTCATCCTCTGGACCTGGACAAAGTTCCGCATTGAAGGTTGCAAGCGCGTCTAACATGGCAGTTGGCATGCCTATTATTTGCGGCAATGAAGCGCGCGTCATTAAGGCGATCAGCGGCGCCGATATCACGTTGGACTCTGACCTTGCCACTGCTGCAAACTACGCTAACGGCGCGGTTGTGTACGGCCTGAAGTATTGGACGCCGACGCTCGGAAATTATGCCAAGTGCCTCTATTTTAATTATGAGGAAGATGGCCACAGTTGGCTTGTTGGACCGGCCAACATCAATGATTTCAAAATCACGAACATCAACGCGCGCAACGGCATGCGCTACGACTTCGGCTTTGCTGGTTACGCTTGGGTGGACGGCGTCACTCCGTCTTCGTTCACGGACAACCGCGCAACGTTTAGTGGCCAGCCGCTTGTTGCTGTTGGCGCTGTGGTGTCAATCAACGGTGTGGACACCAATTGCGACCAAGTGACGTTCACGCCTGGCGTGGCTAAGTCTCCGATTGTGGCCACTGCTGGCACCAACGGACTTGCCGGGTGGGAGAACACAGAGCAGGGCATGCCCGTGTTGGCGTTCACCGAATACTACAGTTCAACGCGCATGACCCAATATCAAGCAGTATCTGAGGTGCCGGTGCGTTTGCAGGTGTCGGTTGGTAGCACCAACGCAGCTAAGGCGCGAGGAACGTTGTTCCTGTTTATGCCAAACGCGCACGTAGAGACTGAGGAAGTGGAGTTGAACGGCCAGCGCGCGTTGAAGACCACGATCACCGGTCACGATCCGTCAGCGGCTGACGTCGTGCTCGGAATCACTAAGTCACACGTGCTTGGCATTGCCGGAGGGATCTAAAAAAATGTCTGTGAGAGCGTTGTGGGCGGAGACGAAAGAAGTCGAGTTGACCGACGGAACGAAGGCCACGGTCAAGCACGTAGGCAGCGAAGATGACCCGTTGTTGTACGCAAAGAGCAACGCGGAGTTTCACACCGCGCTATCTCTGTGCAGGGTTGAGGCAAGAAAAAAATTAGTTGAGTTGGGTGATGATGCTATGGAGTTTGCGTTAGGTAGCAGTTGGCAGAAGAGGTCCAAGGTTGTTGACGGAATCACGGAGCCATTGACGTTGAGTGACGCGGTTGCAGCGATGGTTGACAGAGACCCAAAATTTATTGACGCCTATGGGAAGATCGTGAAGACGCGTGTGGTGCATGGTGTGGTTGATGGGGAAAAAGTTTTTCCCGCGTTGGTCTCGCGTGGCGGTTCAAAGCTGGTTGAAGAATTGGCTAGCAAGGTGCAGGAGTTTAACAGCCTGAGTCCGTCGACGGGGGAAGGCTAAGGGCTTGGTTGTGGCGGGACCCGGCCCGGTTTGATTGCAGCCAATGTGAGGCAGGTGGGCAGATGGCGCTTAACGGAAACTGCGGCGGCGTTGTGCCTGGCAACAAGTTGCTGCCCGTGCTTGTTGGAGATGGCGTTCCGTTTTGTCCGACTGCTGCCGGGCTGAATGACTCAGAAATAAAAATTTTAGGTGACATGGTGCCAAGCCTCCATGGTCCAGGGTGGCTTGACGGTGTGCCGCTTTTGTCTGTGCCGCAGAAGTACCGGGAGGCGTTGTTGCTTGCGCGTGGTTTGATGGCCGTGTGGGAATCTAGGAAGAAAGCGCAGGTGCATCATGCCTAAGGTGGTTTATGAAATAGAAGTGGAAGGCGCTACACGTGCGGCCAACGCCATTAGCGAGATGGACAGCAATGTGGCGTCTAGCGCGTCCAAGATGGCGGATAGGTGGGGCGGCGCATTTCAAAAAATCAGCCGAGACATTGACACGGTTGGCGGGAAGTCTGCTCAAGTTTTTACCAAAGCGGCGGATGACGTTTTGGGGATGGCTGCTGCTATTAGTGGCGGAGGGCCCATGGCAATTGTCGGAGCTCTTGGCCTGGCTGTTGGTGCCGTTGTTAAGTTCAAAAGTGAGTTTGACAAACTCGAAGCCAGTTTGGTCCGAACGCAGGCATTCTCATGGGTAGACAAACTAAAAAACTTCAAGGTCAATGCTGGCGGTGATTCGCTTGAATCATTGAACAGTGATTTGAACGCGTACAACAAGGCGCTGTCGGAGGCACAGAGCCGTCTTAACAATCTGCGCGCCAGTCGTGGGACGTATGACGTTGGCCCTGCTGCCCAGGCCACGCGGGAAGCTGAGAAAAAAGTTCAGCAGGAAATCAAGCAAATTGAGTATGACCGTGGGTCTATTATTGAGCGGCGCACCAAGTTGATGGCGGATGCTAATGAACAGCAACGCCAAGACTTTTTGACGGCGCAGGAAAGCGCAAGGCAGGAAGAGGCCAACAGGCTGGCGCGCAAAGCGTCAGACGACGCAGACCGCGCGCGGCGTGACGCTGCTGCCAAGGCTGAGAGGGAGAAAGAGCAGCAGGCAAAAACCAGAGAGCAGTCGATTGTTAGAGACGTCACAACCGCTATTGGAATCATTGACCAACAGGCAGAGGCGGAGAAGAAACGCGCGGAAGAGGCGCAGCAGTGGCAAGACGACGAACTAGAGTTTTGGGCTGAATATAACCGGATGTTGCGGGAGTCAGACGAGAACCAGCAGCGCGCGGCGGCGTCGGCGCAAATGATGTCTAAGGAGATGGTTGTCAATAATTCTGCTGCCATTGCTGAATCAATTGGTATGAACGTGCTTGGCGAAGCGTTGGATATGGCTTCCGGGCGGCTGCGCCAATTCGGAAACATCAACCGTGACAACGCCCAGGAGATGCTGACTCTGACGCCGCAAGTCATCGACAGCATTGTGGCGGAGACGCAGGCCCGGTTGTTCAACATGGGGCTTGAGGCTGGCAAGATGAGCATAATGGAGGGAGCTCACGGCGCGTCAATGCTGGCGCAGGCTGCTGG
>CAYVMP010000031.1:0-4751 GCA_964452635.1 uncultured Candidatus Saccharibacteria bacterium
AGGCGATTGCAAATGCTCGCATTTCAGCATGCTGTTCTCGGTAGAGGATATAGGCCTTTGCAGTGTGTTTGTATGTTGAACGCATGAGAACATGTTCCACAGCATCCTGTATATCCTCAACGCGTGCGGGTGTATGGCTCGTCTCAGATGAATCTATTTTAAGATACGCAACCACTTGATGTGTGAGCTCTTTTGCTTTCGCACTATCGAATTCTCCTGTCGCTTTTCCTGCCTTCGTGATAGCAGTGATGATTTTTTGGATATCGAATTCAACAATCGAACCATCTCGTTTTTGAATCTTGGTTGTAGGTAGGTGTGCAGTTTTATGTTTACGTGTGGTTCTCATGGTGTGTATGGTTACTATTAAGTATTTAACTAATTGCTTAATTAGTATATCAAAGACGAAACAGTCACAGGGAGTGGATAAGTGGTCATTTTTGGAGTTCAAGAACATTGGGTATGCGTTGTCAATTTTAATTCGTATTATATGGTGGTATACTCACGTAAATAACACAGAGATCATGCAAGCCAAAACAAAATCAACAAAATTAACCTCTGTCACGAGATCGGTTCTCCCACAGGAGGCGTACGATAAAAATGCCAATATTTACAAGATTTTGGCTAATCCCAACAGACTCAAAATACTTAATCTTCTAAAACTTGGTGAGATGAGTGTCGAGGATATTCTCGCGCATACTAAACTTACTCCTGCAAATTTGTCTCAACATTTAGCACTCATGCGTCACAATGGTCTCGTCCAAACACGTCGAATGGGACTCAATATTTTCTATCGCATTGTTGATCCGAGAATAGTTGAACCATGCAAGATTCTGCATGATTTGAGGCACAAACATTTGGTTATATAGACCCACTCTGGTAGTATCCTCTGAGGAGGTGTTCAGTGTCGCAGGGTATCTGTGCTATTTTAATACCACGGTTCAGTGAGAAATTTAAGCATGAGTTTGGAGAGTGTCAGCTTCCTCTAGATGGCCATGAACTTCATCTCACAAAGCTTCGGAACTGAAGATGGTTTTGGTGGGGTGGAAATGAATGTGATGATGATTGTGAGTGGTGTGGAGAATGTTTTGCATTCGGAAGAATAAAAAAACGTAAAGCACTCTCCATGCTCAAAAAAGCAAAAAAGGAAAAAAGAATAAAGAAAATCAAACAAAGGAAAAAACCCAGATCGATATGAATCTGGGTTTTGTATTTTTAATTATTCTTTCGTATCATTTTCTGCTTGATATCGTCAAATGTTCCACCGACTTTTTTGCGAGGATTGAGGATGTAGAGTGGATCAAAAATCTCTTTTGTTTGTTTGAAGAGACCAACGATTTCAGTGCCGTACATTTCTTCTAGATACGGTGTACGGATGATTCCGTCGTTGTGTTCTGCGGTGATTGATCCCTTGTATTTTGAAACAAGACTGTAAATTTTGTCTGATATTTCGAGGATGGTATCCACTGAGTATGGAGCATTCAAATCCATGAGTGGAATGATGTGAAAGTTTCCATCACCGGCATGACCAGCAACAGTATATATAAGTTTGTATTCATCGAGAATTTTTTCAACCTGAGGTAGAAACTCTGGAAGTTCATGTGCCTTAACGATGATGTCGTCAATGAATGGTGCGGTGCGTTTGCCGTGTACGTGTTTACGAAGCATGTTGAAACTTTGTCTTCGAATCTCCCAATATTTTTCCGCTTCGATTTCGGTTTTAGTGAGGTGTGAACGAAGTCCAAAGTGGGAGATTTTCTGTTTGAGTTCGAGGAGCTCACCACGTACTTCCTCAGGAGTCTCTCCTGTAAACTGTACAAGGAGTGTGAGCTTTGGAACACCACCGATGAGCATGAGCCATGCCTCGGGGATGAACTGTAGACCAAGTTTAATCGCTCCAACAAAACCCATTTGAATGAAAAAATCAAAGAAAAATTTGACTGCAAGTTTGAGACTGTAATCGTCGTACGACTCGAAACTGTCGGGTTTGTATGGCATGACCTCGTTGACTACTTGGGGGAGTTTGTCGAGGGAGGGCATGAAAATGGCTAGGAGACCGGAATATTTTGGTTTCGGTGTAAGTTTGAATCCTATCTCAGTAATGATACCAAGCGTGCCCTGAGAGCCTACAATGAGCCTACAGAGGTCAAATGTCTGAGTCTGCTCGTCCCACACATTCCACAGGTAGTATCCAGCTGAGTTTTTGGTCACTTGTGGCTTTGCAGACATTATTTTCTCTTTGTGTTCGGAAATGAGTGTGAATAGTTTTTTGTATACATCACCTTCAAAATCTCCCTGTGCACACTTCGCATCGAGCTCCGCTTTGGTCAGTGGTTGAACGAGGTATTCCTTGCCATCCTCGAACACTACCCTTAAATGAGCGATGTTGTTCTCTACTTTTCCGTACTTGATTGTGTTTTCTCCACCGGCATTGTTTGCAACCATTCCACCAAGTGCACAGATTTCTCGAGATGCAGGGTAGATTGGCATCCAGCGATTTATTTTGAGAGTTTCCTTTTCAAAGTTTCTGTAGTAGCATCCCGGTTCAGCGATTGCAACACTTTCTGTCACTTCCTTAATTGCATTCATGTATCGAGTGAAGTCAAGAATGATTGAATTATTGATTGAACCACCTGACATATCTGTACCACCTGATCGTGCGGTAATAGAGAGTTCGTGATGGTCTTTTTTATTATCACGAACCCAAACCATGATTTTCCCAATATCCTGTGCATGTTTGGGGAATATAACTACTTGCGGTTTGATTTCAAATAAACTCGCGTCGTGTGAGTATGTGGTGAGAGTTTTTTCTTCGATATCAATATCTCCTTCAATCTGTGCTCCAAGTTGTTTTTTTATTTCTTCTCCGGTCATTTTTTTATTTATTATGTATTGAGAGAATTATATCAATATATTTTACGTTTGGATATAATTAGTGTATTGTGGTAGAATTATATCATAATGATATTACTCAACCAATGAAAAAAGATATTTTACAAAAATTATACATACAGAAAAAACTTTCTAGTATCGAAATTGCTAAAAAATTTAAATGTTCTGAACACAAAGTCAATTATTGGTTAGGAATATATAAAATAAAGAAAAGAACAATTTCTGAAGCAATATATCAAAAAAATAATCCAAAAGGAGATCCGTTTTTATTTGTTGAACCTAAGAAAATTAATGATGTTTTTTTATTTGGTCTTGGTTTGGGGTTGTTTTGGGGTGAGGGCACAAAAAAAGATTCACACACCCTTAAGCTTAGTAATTCTGATCCAAATTTAATTAAAAAGTATTTAGATTTTTTAATTAAAATTTATAATATAAATAAAAACAAGCTACGTTTTGAAATTCAAACATATAATGACATTGATCCTCAAAATCTTATGATTTTTTGGAGGAAAGTGGTATCTGTTAAAAAGAATCAATTTTATAAAACAACAATTCTTACAAAAAGAGGTGAAGGCACATATCACACGAAAATGAAATATGGTGTGCTTGTGGTGCATTTTAATAACATTAAATTAAGGAATCTTATTTGTTCTCAAATTGCAAATATGGCTACTATTTAATAGTATTGTACAGTTGGTTTATATAGTGCCGTTGTAGCTTAGGTAGTTTGAGCACGTCATTGGTAATGACGAGGTCGCCAGTGCAAGTCTGGCCAACGGCTCCAATGAAAAAGTAGAGTGTTGCCAAAATAGTTCAGTGGTAGAACACTGCTTTCGTAAAGCAGGAACGCGAGTCCGATTCTCGCTTTTGGCTCTAGTTTTTAGTTATTTATGTTATAATTTTACGAGTCCTATTATTAAATTAATATTATTATTTTATGCAAAAACTTGAGAATACTGCGGCTTCATTTTTTATTATGGCTATAGCTGTTTTATCCGGGATATCAATTCTTGGTGTTTGGGATTTTTTTAGTAAAGATGTTATTGGAAAATCTTTTGAAACACTAGGATTGCTTGCAATTGTAGCTATTATTGTGATGGTCGCAGGTAAATATTTTGACAAATCTCAGTCGGATATGACGATGCCACCCGTACCGAATCCACTCTTTAAAACCATTAGACAAATAACAGTGACCCTTCTCATTGTTTCTGCATCAGTTCTCGCTATTTTGGGTGTATTGGCAATTTGGGATGTTATTACTGATAAGGATGTTCTCTATAAATCATTGAGTTCTGTAGCAATTCTTGCTTTCGGGTCTTTTATTATAGTGATGACATCACTTGAACGAGAAGGTAATCATTTCATGAATAAAGAAGGGAGTAAAATTTCTGCAAGAACGATAGTCCTAATTATCATACTTGCTTATATACTCATTAGTTTTTTTGGCCGACTATTATATTAAAATTTTGATCATTTCTAACACACCAATACTATCTCCTAGATTCAGGAGATAGTATTGGTGTGTTTATTAATATAGAAGTCTGACTGGGCGTCATGCGCATGTTGTGTTAAATATAAGATGAAATTACCCATGTAGTATGGTATCATTACTCCATGACTCAATTGTGGTGGTCTTAAAAAAGTCGTAGGACAGGGTTGGCATCCTGTCCCGAAACATGCTAATCATCGGAGTCGGTGGGGGAATGAGATTGCGAGTCGATTCCCACACCAAACCACTGACTCCGGTGGTTTTTTTACTATATTCTTATGTATTGACAATGTCATTACATAAGAATATACTTACACTATGAACTCAACAATACAAATTCGAATAGATAAAAATACAAAAGAAAAAGCCAGAA
>CAYVMP010000032.1:0-4742 GCA_964452635.1 uncultured Candidatus Saccharibacteria bacterium
CCGGTATTGTCCACTTCCCCGGTTTTACTTTCTTGGTCAATGCACGTTTGGTAATGAGGTACACATACCCCGATGCGGTAGTATTTGGTTTATACACGAGTGTCGTTGTCACAACACGATGAAGTTCTTTGTCTTTTATTTCCATACACCTAGTATACCAAATAGAGAACTTAATCAAAACAAAAGCCCCTATGAGGAGCTTTCGGGTCTACACGAACTTGGTCTTCTTCTTTTCTTTAGTGGTTCATCAACAGAGATAAGAAGGTTTCTGCTTTCCAGAGAACCCTCTCGTTCTTTTATTCTTTCCCTCTCTCCTTGTACCATCTTTAGTGTTATGTTTTTTACTCTCAAATACAGAATGAGAGCGTCAATAAATCGAGCAGACACCTCGAGGAGTGTTACAAACTTTTTCTTTTTAAACAACTCCTCAAATTTCTCTCGAAGTTCCACTTCTAAATATTTCAAAGATTCCGTATCAGAAGTAACCTCCCTGAATACAGGATTCCGCCCTTCATTCTGCATCTTGCTTAAAATCAGATGGCGAACAAGTTTGTCGACGATCATTGAATATTCCTCCCATCACAACCCTACACCCACGAGACACGTAGTGCAAGTTGTAGCCTACCATCCCCCACTTGACCCACCACCGCCTGAGGAACCTCCACCATACCCTCCAAAACCCCCACCACCGCTTCCGAACCCTCCTCGCCCACCGCGACCCCCACCACTCAGAAAAAGAAACCACCATGGAAACTGACCTGTCTCTTTTTTTTGATCATGAGCACGTGAGACAACAAAATCAAACAGTAATCCAAAAATAGTGAGAGCAACCGTAATTACAATATATATTGTGACCGACAACCCAAACACACCAAAAAACCACAATGCTCCACCGACTACTGCTCCAATGACACCTCCAGCCCACCATGATTTTGATTTACCAAGAACAGCACCGATCCACTGTAACAATATAAAGCCAACTACAAAAATCCATTCCCAGTTACCAGATGATGAAGAACTTTCTTGAGCCGATGTGTACCCTTCCGGAACGATATTCTGTCCTGCGAGTGATGCCATCATCGAATCCACAGCACCGGAAATGCCTTTGTTGTAATCCCCCGCACGAAACGCAGGTGTAATGATATCTGACTGTATATACGAAGTCGCAATATCTGTGAGATCACCCTCGACACCATACCCTGTCTGAATGCGAGTTTTGCGATCACTGAGAGAGATGAGGAGAAGGACACCATTATTGGTCTCTTTTTTCCCGATACCCCATTTTGTGAATATGTCCTGAGCTACGTTTTCAATCACATCACCATCGAGCGATGGGATGGTCACGACCGCAATCTCATATCCAAACTGCTTCTCAAAGTTACTGAGTTTATTCTCAAGAGCTGACACATCACTCGGAGAGAGCATTTGTGCATAGTCAGATACGAATCCCGTTGGTTTCGCGGGGACAGTAAATCCATGTGCAACAAATGGCAAGAAAAATAGTGCAAGCACGAGTAATTTTTTCATACTCAAATTTAGTTAGTTTGAAAAATCAACTTTTGGAGTGACAGATGCGCCCTCTGCAGATTCAAAGTATGCATGTTCAGCAAAACCTGAAAATCGAGCGATGAGTGATGTTGGGAATCGCTTCACAGATGTATTGTAGGTACGAACAGTATCATTGTATTTCATTCTCTCCACTGAGATTCGGTTTTCTGTTCCCTCGAGAGAGACGATAAGATCACGATATGCCTGACTTGATTGAAGGACTGGGTAGTTTTCAGCAATAACAAGGAGTCGTCCGAGTGCAGACTCAACCTGTGTTGCAGCCTGTGCCTTTTGGTCTGGAGTTACCGCGCCAGAGTATCGAGTTCGAGCGTCGGCAATATCACCGAACACCTTCTGTTCCTGTCCAGCTACACCCTTGACTGTTGCCACGATGTTTGGAATGAGATCGAAGCGTCGCTGGTATTGGTTTTCAACCTGTGACCATTGTCCTGTAATCTGTTCGTTCATGGTAACGAATGAGTTATACCCACCCATCCACCACAAACCAATGAGCACGATAATCCCGACTGGGATAATCCATCCAAGGTTTCTCTGTAGAAAATTTTTCTGAATTTGTGGTTCCATAGCTTTATATATTAGATTGTAATACCGGTATTATATCACACATTGGAAAATTGGACAGTGATCTCTGAGTACGCTAAACTCAACTTCGGAGGCAAGATGCCGAACTTAATATTACTCCAAGGTGGAAAAAGTAACACTTCAAAAGTTACGGGTCGAGTGATTCAAATGCCCGTTCGACACGACTCTCAAAAATCTGCACTATTGTTTGATCAAGCACTCAACATGGCAGAAAGTGACGCCGACACAGCATTTAATTTGTATAAAGAGGCATTAAAATATGACCCGTACAACACGGGTGCTCATGTAAACATCGCCTTGATATACCTAAAAAAAGGAGAACTGCTCAATGCTCTTTTTCACTATCAGGAGGCACTGCGCATCTCACCACAATATCCTCTCGCATGGTTTAACCTAGGGCGTCTCTACGAGAAAATGCTCAAACCAAAGGATGCAGAGAAATCATACAGAAGAGCAGTGAGTTTGGATCCGCAATACGTGGATGCACGCTACAACCTAGCACTTCTACTAAAAGATAGAGGAAATATACGAGAAGCAATCAAAGAACTAGAAATCTGCATCCCGTACCTCAAATTTATTAAAGACCCATTTCTCATACACGCGGAGAATGCTCTTCTCGGCTTGAGAAGCACACAAATACTATCGACCAAAAAAATCAGCCCACCATAAAACCCCCGCAGTGATTGCTGGGGTTTCATTTTTTATATTCAGAATTTGTTTAGTTAGTAGTCCATCCCACCGCCCATACCTGCTGGCATTGGTTTATCATCCTTAGGTTCCTCTGTGACGAGAACTTCTGTTGTGAGTAGTATTGCAGACGCAGATGATGCATTTTGGAGCCCTGTACGTGTTACTTTGACCGGATCAATAATCCCTGCGACAAACATATCGAGAACCATTTCATCCTTGAGCGCATCGTACCCACCATTACCCTTTGACTGTTGTACATGCTCAACCACGATTGATCCATCACCCTTGCCACTGTTCTGTGCAATTTGTCGAAGTGGCATGTGGCATGCATTCAAAATGATTTCATATCCAACCAAAAACTCCTTAGTGAAGGAGGACTTTTTTTGCTTGTCCGCCATAGCTTTAGCGACGGCAGAAGAAGCCTTTACGAGTGCAACTCCACCTCCAGCAACAATCCCCTCCGCAATCGCTGCTTTCGTTGCATTCACTGCATCCTCAATCTTGAGTTTCAAGTATTTCATTTCCGTTTCAGTTGCGGCTCCTACACGAATGACAGCAACGCCTCCGACCAATTTTGCAATACGTTCATCCATTTTTTCAATATCAAATTTTGATTTTGTAGCCTCTTTTTGTTTTTTGATTTGAAATACTCGCTCCTCAATATCTGTACGTTTACCCTTGCCACCGACAATCACCGTACTGTCTTTCTTTGATACGATTTTCGTTGCGCGACCGAGTACATCAAGCTCAACGGTATCGAGTCTCAACCCAAGATCATCTGAAACAACCCGAGCGCCAAGTACGACTGCAATATCGGCAAGCTGTTCCTTCTTTCGGTCACCATACCCCGGCGCCTTGATCGCGAGAATATTAAATCCACCGCGAAGTTTGTTGATAACAAACGTCGTAAGTGCCTCACCATCCACATCCTCTGCAATAATCACCAAATCCTTTTTCCCTGTCGCTGCGATTTTCTCGAGCAATGGAAGAACATCTTTGACTGCTGAAATTTTCTTGTCTGTCACGAGCACAGGCACGTCTTTGTACTCGGCTTCCATTCGCTCACCGTTTGTCACCATGTAGTGTGAAATGTAACCCTTATCAAATTCGAGTCCCTCAACAACTTCTGACTCAACACCGAAAGACTGCGACTCCTCTACTGTCACCACACCGTCCTTGCCAACCTTGTCGATTGTATCGGCAATTATTTTCCCAATCTCTTCAGACTCAGCAGAAATCACTGCCACCTGACGAATCTCTTCTTTCGTCTTGATCTCCTTTGACATACTCTTGAGAGCCTCCACCACATCTCGTGTTCCTGCCTCAATCCCAGCACGAATACCAAGAACAGACAGTCCCATGTTTGTGTGCTTCATGCCCTCTGAAATAATCGCTTGTGTCAATACTACTGACGTCGTGGTTCCATCACCTGCAATGTCATTTGTTTTTGTTGCAACTTCCTTGATAATCTCCGCGCCCATGTTTTCAAATTTGTCTTTGAGTACAATCTCCTTTGCAATCGACACGCCATCGTTTGTGATTGTCGGTGTACCATACCCCTTGTCGAGTACTACATTTCGACCCTTTGGGCCTATGGTCACCTTGACCACATCTGCAACTTGATCGATTCCACGCTTGAGTGCCTTCCGAGCATCTTCGCTAAAAATAATTTGTTTTGCCATATGTTTAAAAATTACTTAAGTATCGCTAAAATATTTTCTTCTTTAATCAAATAATACTCCTCGCCATCAACCGACACATCGTCATATCCGTACTTTGAAAACGCAACGATATCTCCAACTGCAACTGACACAGGAACGAGTTTACCATCTCTCCACTCACCAGACCCCACAGCAAGCACTTTGCCTTGCTCTGATTTTTCTTTTGAGTCTGTGGTTGGC
>CAYVMP010000033.1:0-4193 GCA_964452635.1 uncultured Candidatus Saccharibacteria bacterium
GGGACTCGAACCCCAATAACATCCTCCAGAGGGATGTGTCCTACCATTAGACGAACTGGCAATGTATGTATTGTATCTACAAACGCGTTACTTAGAATACATGAAAAATGTCATTTTTACAAGATTTTTACTAAATAGAAAAATCCCCGCGCTGGCACGCCAGACACGGGGATAATTGGAAAACCGCTGGGGTCTTCCGACTGTGGTCTGCACTGGGCAGGGTCCGTTGGTTGAGCTATTCTCTATGCCACAGCATCACAGAAAACAAATTAACTACCCAACCAAACGTAGACTATCGTACCATCCAAATTACTTTTGTCTACTATTTCTTGCTTTTCAAACACGCCTTAATGAACTCTGTAAAGAGTGGGTGTGGGTGAAGTGGACGAGCTTTAAACTCTGGGTGGAATTGTGTACCGAGGAAAAATGGGTGCTCTGAGACAGGAAGTTCTGCGATTTCCATGAGCATTCCGTCCGGTGATGTGCCGGAAAATACCAACCCAGACCGTTCAATCTCAGCACTATACTGTGGGTTCACCTCGTATCGATGTCGGTGACGTTCAGAGATCTCAGTAATACCGCTCTCATTCGCCACAGCCCCACAGGACTGGTATGCACGTTCTGCATGTGTTCCCTTTTTGAGTACTGCAGGATATGCACCGAGACGCATTGTTGCGCCGTATTTGCCATCTTCGAGGAGTTTCTTCTGGTCTGGCATAATGTCGATAACCACATGCGATGCCTTAGGGTTAATCTCTGCTGTGTGCGCATCACTCCATCCAATCACATTGCGACAATACTCAATCACCGCAAGTTGCATGCCGTAGCAGAGTCCGAGATATGGAATCTTGTGTACACGTGCATACTGTATCGCCATGATGATACCCTCAATACCACTCTCACCGAATCCTCCGGGAACAATGACACCGTCAAATTGACTCAACTCCTGTATACGTTCCGGATGTGCTTCGAAATCCTTTGAATTAATCCACGTGAGTTCAGTTCGTGCATCCTTCCAATACGATGAAAACTTCACTGCTTCAATCACCGACACATATGCATCTGAGAGCACATAGTCACCGGTATCAAAATATTTTCCAACGACTGCGATTTTCAATTCATGTTTTGCTTTCGTGCGTTTATCAACAAACCTCTTCCATTCTGCAAGCTCGCCATTGTGAGCTTTGGTACGCATGTGAAGTGTTTTTAAAATAACTGAGCTGATTTTGTCTTTTTCAAAATTGAGGGGCACATCGTACACACTTTTAATATCTGGTGCTGAAATAATATTTTCTGGTGGAAGTGCACATGAAAAGGCAATCTTTTCTTTGCGTTTTGCATCGAGCGGGTGTGTTCCGCGAGCGATAATCATATCCGGCTGAACACCATAGGAGTTCAACTGACGAACAGCGTTCTGTGTCGGGCGAGTTTTCATTTCACCGAGTGAACCCGGTACAGGCAAGTATGAAACCATGATAAACATCACATCCTGTGGGTGTTTTATTTTCAAAATACGAGCGGCTTCGATGAAAAGAATATTTTGGTAGTCGCCAATCGTTCCTCCAATCTCTACGAGTGATACATCTGATTCGTGTGCATCGGATGATTTCTTCCATCGACGAATAATCTCATCGGTGATGTGTGGTATTGCCTCGATACATTTGCCACGATAGCCGAGTGCACGTTCCTTATCAATCACGTATTTGTACACCATACCAGACGTCATGTAATCATCACTATCCAAATCAAGCTCGAGAAAGCGCTCATAGTTACCCATATCCTGATCAGTTTCCAAACCGGAATCAAGCACAAACACTTCGCCGTGTTCTGTCGGGTTCATGTTCCCCGCGTCTACATTTAAATAAGGGTCAACCTTGACTGGGTTGACCTTAAAACCTTTGCTTTGAAGTATCTTTCCGATTGATGATGACGCGATTCCCTTGCCCACACCAGACATCACACCACCCACGACGAATATATATTTGTGTTTTTTAACTTTTTTCATACCGATATATTATTACCCTACCTGATAAAAACTACACATTCAGATACTTTCTGACCGCCAAGAAACTTGATATTGAACCGATGGCGACACCGGACAATACAATAACCAGAAAAATCTGGCCAAAGTTCGAGGTATAGTAGTGAAATACATTTAATCCAACAAAGAAATTTTCAGTGGTTGTTCCAAGCCAGAGTGTAACTGGGTAGAACAAAAAAATAGTAATGATTGCCGAAATAAACCCATACAGCGCACCAGCAACGAAAAACGGTCCACGAATATACCCCGTCGATGCTCCCACGAGACGCATGACAGATATCTCATCGCGTGACATATATATGACGAGTCGAATTGTGTTGAATGTAATCAATACGGAAATAACTACCAAAATAATCGTGAGGATGAACCCAAGACTATTGGCTGAATTGATAATCTTTGTCAGTCGATCGATTGCGTCTTTATTTTGATAATAATTTACTTTATCAATAATCGTTGTGCCGGATACCGAGCCGTTATTATTGAGGAAATCAGCGATACTTTGGTACTGTGAAGGATCTTTTGCTTTTATATTAAGTGTCGCCCCAAGTGGGTTGTCACCGAGCTCATCGAGCGCTTGGAGCGTGAACTCGTCATTTTGATGACGTGCTTTAAACGCATCGAGTGCCTGTTCTCGCGAGACGTACACGACAGGTGCGAGCACTTCGGGAAGTGCCTCGAGTGATTTCTTCAGTGAGAGAATATCCGTCTCCTCAGCATCACGTACGAAATACACATTGATATCAACTTTACTGCGAATGACGTCAAGAGTTGACTTTAGAATCGCACCAGAGAAAATGAGTGAACCAATGACAAAAAGTGTGACAACCATAACGAGAATGGAAGAAAGCGACACAAACCCATTGCGCCAAAAACTAAAAAACCCTGCACGAATTATTCTTTTGATGCTAATCCAAAACATATGTGTATTATATCATGTACCGCCCCTCTTTATCATCCCTAATAATCCGACCGTTTTCCATCGTCAGCACACGCTTGCCGAGTGAGTCGATGACACCTTTATTATGTGTTGTCAGAAGCACCGTAGTGCCGAGGTCGTTTATTTTCTTCAAAATCTGAACAATATCGTAGGTGTTGAGTGGATCGAGGTTACCTGTCGGTTCATCAGCGATGATGACATCAGGCTGGTTGACGAGCGCACGAGCGATAGCGACACGCTGTTTCTCTCCACCAGAAAGCTCTCCGGGGAAATTCCATATTTTCTTGGCCAAATCCACAAGCTCTAACACATGCGGAACATCCGCCTCAATGTCTTCATCGGTCCTGCCCGCAGCCTCCATTGCAAAGGCAATATTTTCATAAATATTTTTCCCCGGAAGAAGACGGAAATCTTGAAACACAACACCGACCTTTCGTCGGAAATCGTTTATTTGATTTTTACGAAGACTGTGGATATCAGTTGATTCGAAAAAAACTTTACCATCTGTTGGCTGTTCCTCACCGAGAAACATTTTTATCAATGTAGTTTTTCCTGCACCTGAGTGTCCCACAATTGATACAAACTCCTTTGGTTCTATTGAGAAAGAAATGTTTTCGAGTGCAACGGAGTTATCTGGATATATTTTAGTGACTTTATCAAAATAAATCATACCTCTGTAGTATACCCCATACGTATCGAGAGGGCAAAAAACTACAAACTCTTTTCTGCCTCAATGAACTCATCGAGGTCACCGTCTTGAAGCACTTTATCCACATTACCAGTTTCTACGCCCGTACGATGGTCTTTAACCATTTTATACGGATGCAGTACGTACGACCGTATTTGATTCCCCCATTCGATTTGAGTCGTTTTTGAAATATACATACCCTTTTCCTTTGATACCCTCTCCTCCTCGATCGCTTTGTATATTTTGCCGTACAATATTTCGAGTGCTTTCTCTTTATTCTGTGCTTGTGACCGTTCATTGTCCGACTGTGCAGAAATATTAGTTGGAATATGCACTACGCGTACTGCGGTCTCTCGTTTGTTTACATTCTGTCCTCCCGGACCAGACGACCGAGACAGTTCCACTCGAATATCAGTCTCTGGAATATCCGCGCCAAAATCCTTAGCATTTGTTTTTTCAAATTTCGGAATAACTTCAACCATCGAAAACGATGTATGACGTTTCTGCGCAGAATTAAATGGCGACAC
>CAYVMP010000034.1:0-4192 GCA_964452635.1 uncultured Candidatus Saccharibacteria bacterium
GTAAAATAATAGAACAAGGAAAACACTCGACTCTCATGAAGAAGAAAGGTAGATATGGTGAGTTGTATAAGATTCAAGCAGAAAGCTATAAATAATCCAGTGATTTTAAAAAGAAAACGCACCCGGGTTGGGGTGCGTGGTTCATATAAACACAAAAAATCATCCTAACATTTTATCATTTGTTCTTGCACGAGTTCGAGGTACAGGCCAGATTTTCGGAGTAATTCGTGGTGGGTACCCGTAGCGACGATCTCACCTTCCTTCATAAGGGAGATTCGATCGGCATTTTGCACTGTCGCAAGACGGTGGGCAATCACGATCGTGGTTCTACCTCGTGCGGCAAGATCAATTGCTCGCTTGATTCGTGCTTCTTTGATTGCATCAAGCGAAGCGGTTGCCTCGTCGAGCACGAGGATTTTGGGGTTTCGTGCAAGTGCGCGGGCGATGGCGATACGTTGACGTTCACCACCGGAGATTTCACTCCCCATTTCTCCAACGGTCGTGTCGAGACCATTTTTGAAAGAGGACATGTCAAGTTCGACGAGGCTACATATTGCAAGCATGTCAGCATCGGATAATTCTGTATGTGATCCGAGTTGAATGTTCTTGCGAATGGTGTCGTCAATCATGAGTGATCCTTGATCGACGAGAGCCATGTGATCGTATAGACTCTTCATTCGTAGTGTTCGCAGGTTGTTCCCATCAACCTCTATCGACCCTGCGTCTGGGTCATACCCACGAAACAAAAGAGTGATGAGGCTCGTTTTACCGGAACCGCTTGGTCCGACTATGGCGACTTTCTCACCGGCGCGGATGGTGAGGGATACGTTCCTGATGATACTTTTTCCAGATCCAAACCCGTCTTTCCTCGGGTATCCGAATGAGACGTGTTTAAACTCAATGAACCCAACCACTTTTTTCAGAGAAATAGGGTCGTCGATTTCTTTGACCGGTGATTCTGTGTCAATGAGCTGGAAGAATTTTTTCGCATCGGATATCTCTGTGAGTGTTTCCTGATACTGGTCTCCGATTGAGGAGATTGCAGTACAGGTCTGTTTCCACCACATGGTTGCGGCGGTGAGTTGTCCGAGAGTGAGTTTCCCTCGGAAAATCATGATGATTCCTGCAATCATTGCGATGGTTTGGGTTATATCGAGAATGCACGATATCGTTTTATCCCACTTGGTGATGTACCGATTATTTCTAATCGATGTCTCCATGGAATTTCGATACCGTATCCTGTAGTCCTCACGCATATCTTCCTCTTTCGAGTAAGTTTTGATGAGAGACGCACCCGATATGAGCTCGCCACGATATTTGTTCGCTACTCGTGATTTCTCCTGACGTTCATCAATGAGTGGGGTGTATTTTTTCTCCATCACCCATTGACACAGTGCGTAGATAGCGAGTCCAACCATGATGATGAGTCCAAGTGACGGGTAGAACCACAACAACACTCCAGCAGTCACCAAGAATTTCATTGTTGTCGGTACAAAATCCTTGATCATTTTTCTACCGAGTCGTTGCATGGCTTGTTCGCCATTACTCAGAATCTCCTTTGTAAGTCCACTGTGATGGGTCTTGAAGAACCCAATAGACAGCGATAAATACTGATCAATGGTTTTCATTCGCAGATATTCCTGCATGGGAAACCAAAGATGCTCGACATCAACTCGCCACTGAATGTAGCTCAGTAGTGCACTCAGTAGTGCAAATACGAGACTTACCGAGGCGAGTTCGATTGAAAACCACATGTTCTCTTTGGAGATGATGGAGTCCATCATTCTTCCAAAAAAATATGGACCGATCAAACTCATTCCTTGCAGGATGAGAATCAGTCCAAACATGCTGGCAACCTCTCGTTTGTGGTTGCCATAAATCGACAAAATTCGCTTGAGCATTCTACCACTCCTCCTTTTTGTTAAAAAACATTTTATTCCAAAAATATTATATACTATTTTTAATACAATGTCAAACAAAAACACCGGATGTGTATCCGATGTTCAAATTTTTATTCTCTTAGGGCTGTATTGTTGGTCCTTTTCTTCCCATGAATCGGAGCTTCATTCCGCTCTCTGATATCATAGAACCATTCCCCATAGGGGATCCGTTTTTCTTTAGAACTGTTTTTATACTATCAAGACTCAATCCATTGTTTTCATCGAGAATATCTGCGATAGCAGACACAACGAATGGTGATGCAAATGATGTACCGTGTGCATATGCAAATCCGCTCGAGTACTCACTAGATTTTTCTTTACTGATGACAGGAAGCAATCCTGCTACCAGTATTTCTTGACCGGGGGCGCAGATAAACACGGACTGTGGTCCATAGTTTGAACCCCAGTTTTCATTATCTACAATGTTTCCATCTTCGTCTGTGGCACAGACTGATATAACTCCAGAAACTTTTGCAGGGGAATATGTTTCCAGATCAATATTTTTCCTATCATTTCCAGCCGCAGCAACGACAATTATACCTGCCGTTAGTGCTCGACTGACCATTTCATCTAAATCTTCGTTTGCCGACAGAGATCCAAATGACAGATTCATAATGAACCGTGCATACGGATCAAGATATATAATTTCCTTCATCATGCGGATAGCGTGTTCGATACCCCGAAGTATCTCAACCGAACCTTCAAACGTACCATCAGTTTTTGGGTTAATCACCTTGAGTGCAATGATGTGTGCACCCTGTGTGAGCCCCGCCATTCCCAACGCATTGTTGGTCCGTGCCCCAATGATTGATGTCACTGCACACCCATGGCCATATGTATCGGTTACATCAGGTGTTTCTGTAAACATATTCCATGTGGCATACAGTGGTGATATGTCGATGTGTTCTGGACATGATCCTGTATCAAGAACAAAGATGTAGATGTGACTTTGGTTTCTCTCGGCGTTAAATAACCACCTGAGATTATATACAAGGTTAAACAGTGGCCATTGTGAGAAAAACAACGTATCGTTCGTTTTTGCTCTCAGGTGGCTATATTTCGGTCTGACTTCAGTAGTCACTTTTGGTTGGGGTAAACGGATAGTGTACTGTCCGTATGTGTGCGTGCATAATAACAGAAATATTGTGATGAAAAATGACATAAAACTCCTACTCTCTGCATGTATATGACCATATCAAAACAATTAATGCAATATGTGTGGATAAGTAATAAATCAAAAATAAAATGAATATGTGATACTATATACGTACACGTATTCTATTATTATCATAATTAGAAACTAATGAATCGAGTCATTCAAATTTTTCTTTTTTGTATTGCGGTGCTTGTCATCGGTGCGCTCGCATATCAGAGCTACATGGTACAGCAAAGTTCAGAGCCTAAAACAGAAGCTCCTGTGTTTACACGGACAGAAGTTAACTCAAACACACTTCCTGAGAAATTTCCAGCAGATTTCCCTCTAGAGAAAAATGCTCAAGTATTGAGTAACTACACTGCAACAGGGCAGGGGATTTTCCAGTCAACTCGCCAGTTCCAGAGCAAGAAAACAATCGACGAAAATTTCAAAATCTACAATGACTATCTCACTCAGAATAAATGGGTAGTCGAGAGTATACTCAATAACTCAAAAATCCCAGATACTAAATCAATTAGTGCAGTCAAGGGTCCCGCTCATGTGACAATTACACTCAATAGAAATAACTACACCAAACTCGTTACGGTGGATATCGTCTTTATATACAGATAAACGGCTCCAAACAGGTGGATAGATGGGTATTGACAAAATACTAAAAAGTACTATAATCCTGTTCAGGAGTTCTCAATGAAAAACATCATTATATTGGTGGCGCTTTTGCTAGCGCCTTTCTCGTTCGCTTTCGGGCAGACGGTTCTGCCCAAAATTAAGATCGACACGAAAGTGTCAGTCGGAGAGTACATGCGGTACTCTCTCAAACAGTATTTCGAGGGCGAGGGGGTTTGCTCGAGCGACAATCTCCCCAAGGGGTTGTCCATCGGGTCTAACTTGGGGGCGGACTGTCTCCTTCTCGGGTTCCCTGAGAAGGAAGGTGACTACACGTTTCGTGTGGTTGTCTCCAACCCCTTCCAAAGAGCGGAGGCACTCTTTGCCCTAAATGTGGTCTCTTCTCAGCCTAAGATTCTCCCCTTCCTTGTATATAGATACGAGGACGGATGGGTCCTTAGGTGGAACCGCCTAGAATCGGGGAAAAAAC
>CAYVMP010000035.1:0-4156 GCA_964452635.1 uncultured Candidatus Saccharibacteria bacterium
GATACTCTACATCCCAGGACTGTTTCAGTAAAAATCTTCCCTATCTTCCCATATCGTAGAGCTGTTTGACCTCACTTGCTGAGAGTGAGCGACTATATATGCGGACTTCATCGAGTGCGCCATCATAGTCACCATTATCTCCCGAGCACGAACCCGTGGTGTACGAAAGCCAAATATAGTTACTTGATCCACTCGCAGTATATGTAGCCTGTGAAGTTGTATTTTCTAAAGCACCATTAACATATATTTTTAGACCCCCTGTTGAATCCCATGTTGTCACTAAATGATACCAACTGCCGGGACTAATAGTGGAAGTACCTGTGACAGCAACTGCGCTCCCAATCCAACTATTACCCCGAGCCTTACCCGAAACCAAAGTCAACGGGGGCAAACACCAACCAAGTCCGGTACTTGCCGAAGACATGTGGATAATATTTCCGTCAGTTTCCCCGGCTGCTGGCTTCACCCAAGATGCAAAAGTATACGGCTGATTTGATGTTCCTGCAGCAGAAAATCCAGAAGCTTTGCTATATTGGCTCGTACCGCTAAAATTTAAAGCTTGACCAACTTTACCAATAACTGGTGTTCCACCAACATTATCAGCATTATTTCCACTCACACTTCGATCTAGAATTTCTGCGGTAGTAGATGCACTGTTATAGTCCGCACCATTAAAACTCCACATTCCAACGAGACCACTTGTGATGCGTGAATTTTGAGAGTGGTTAATTGCTGTTTCGTTTTGTTTGTATAGAGCGAGAACTTCTGAAGCAGAGAGAACACGGCTATACACCCTCACATCATCTATAAGACCATCCCAGTATTCAGTGGTGATACTTGGGTCCCAGCCAATACCAAACGCTCCCGTAGAAGCAGTCCTGACTTGTGAAGTAGAGGTTACCTGAACGCCATTTACATAGAAAACAGTTGTTGAACCATCATTCGTTGCTACGATATGTTGCCACTGACCAATCTGTGCTGAACCAGACCCGGAATAAATAGGAGATGGTGTTGCTGAGGAATCATACAAAAATACCTGAGTGCCTGACAATCCTAAATACACTCTCCCTGATCCAGTACGATTACTAAAAAAAGATTTCTGCCCCGTTGAGTTATTTTTCTTAATCCATGCAGAGATGGTCATCGTAGTTCCAACGGTTATATTTCCACCAGTAACTTTATCTGATGTTCCATTAAAACTTAATGCTCCGCCTCTTTTCCCAATAGCCCACGTTCCACCAGTTAGTGTGCCAGTCTTGCCATTACCGCTCATATCACCCGCCACTGTCCCTGTGCCCTCGTTGAGTGGCCAGTACCCCACCAGACCATTATTAGAAACCATTTTGCGAGTTACCTGCCCTGACTGATAAAGTTTCAAAACATCACTTGCAGAGAGTGCGCGGTTGTAGATACGCACGTCGTCTATTTTGCCGTTAAAAGCATAATTATTGTTATTGTACGCTCCAATATTTAATGATGCTGAACTAGAATTTGGTGCAGCCACAGTAGCGGGAGTAGACCCAACGCCATTAATATAGACAATACCGGTAGTCGCGCTAATAGTACCGCAAACAAAATTCCAAGAATTTAAAGTTAAAGAGTTTGAAGATGATACCGCAGTGTTACTCCCACCACGTAAACTTACCGACAGACCATTTTGATACAATTCAAACGCTGTTGGCGGAGCTGCTGACCCGTGAATAATTATTTCTTTGACCTCACTTCGATTAGGATAAATCCATACACATACCGTGAGTGTAGTTGGTAAACTAAAACTACTAGTTGTAACCAGACCATAGTTTGTGCACGGATTACCACAACCAGCTGTTCCTGAAAAAGACAGACCTTTGTTATGTTTACCTGAAATCCAAGCTGGTACTGGATTACCCGAAAGAGTACCGGTAAGACCATTACCTGATAAATCCCCTGCTTTAGTTGAAGAGCCCTCATTGAGTGGCCAGTACCCCACAAGACCTAGATTATTTGGCGCCTTAGAGAGTGTCGCTCCCTGCACGGCCGAAAAAGGCACACAAAGAAATGCGAGGATGAGTACAAGAAATATACTTGTGTGTATATATTTTATACGCTCTTTTGCCTCTTTTTTATTCATACAAGATTAAGTATACCAAAGTCTCACCTACTTCTTCCATTTCCAACTCTCCATCACCTTCCCTGTTGTGTTGTCAGCCTCCGCTCTCGCGAGTACTTGGTAGAGAAATCCTCCGTGCACAAACCACACTTCGCGATACCGCACATCGCCATCACGAGAGTAGAACGCAACTGCAGACACTCCATCAACCTTCACTGTCATCGGTGTTTCCATTTTTAAACTCGGAACATCCTTTTGAACCCGTGCAGGCGTGAGTGAAATATCTTCATCAAATGGCGACACCGAAATCTGTAGCGAATCGGCAGAATGCTCTCCACCACTCTGTGACTGCACAAGAATCGTCTCTCCATCCCCTTCCATAACACTCTGTGCAGTTGTATTCACAGGAAGTGTCATTCCAAACCCATACGTCTCATTTGCATACTCTCGACCAGATACAGTTGCCTTCGACACATCATCCTCACCGACACTCGCATCCTCTGGTGGAGTGTCGATGTTTTCAAGCTCAATCGCTTTTGACAGCGCATCTCTCACCTGATGTTTCTCCCCTGTAAACATCCAGACATAGAGTCCACCGAGAATACCGATACATACAATACCAATAATTATTTTCTTCATAGTGTGTATATTATTGTGGCAATACTTCTACTGTTCGTGTTGCATATCCCCAATTCCCTGCTCCATCAACTGCAGAATACACCACTGTGTGTGTTGTCGATGTTGATGTATCGAGAGAAATCTCAGGCATCTCTACACCATCAACACTGAAATGAAGTCCGAGATTATTGTTCTGAATCAATGGACCTGATGGATCAAGTGGATTGACTCCCATATCAGTAACTGTCGCTCCCAAATCAACATACGATGTTCCAACTGTAATCTGGGCAGGATTGTTTCCAATCAAACTAATGACAGGTGCCTCTGTATCCACCGTCGGTGTTGATGTTGCATTTCCACCAGTTGGAGGTGTTGATGTCGCTGTCGAACAGTCACCTGCCGCAGATACCATCGCACCATTTCGCATTTTCAAACAGAATGGATCACCAGTCACCTCATCGTAGATAGTGATACCTGATGGTTTTTGCTGTGTACCGACAGTGAGTTTCTCTGCGTATACATTTTTCAAGTATGCAATACCATCAGCAAATGTTGCTCCGATACCTTGGAATGCAGAGAGAATCTGGTTGAAGAGTACTGTTCCGAGAGACTCTGGTGTACTACTTGCGACGATTGATTCGAGATTCATCAGTCGTGCGTCGATTGCGAGTGTTGAACTTGCAAGCATTGCTGTCGTCGACGCAATATTATTTACTTTTATATCCTCTTCCTGAAGTGCCTTGGCGAGAACTGCTGTGAAGTTTTCGTATCGAACTGAGAATGGTGTGCCATCTGCCTCATGCACCACGAGTCGTGGATCGATTTTCTCAACCTCCTCTGCGATAAATCCAAACTGCTCACCGGCAACTCCAATGTCGTCATTATAAAGGAATGTTACTGGTCGAAGCGCATTTACTGTCACAAGTCCTGATGTTGATGTTGCAACATCGTGTTTGAATCGACCTGATGACACTGTACATGTTGCACCTGCTGAGTATGTAACTTCTTTATTTGCAGAGAGACAGAGTGATCCAGCTCCAGCACCAGCAGTGAGTCCATCGAATCCAACAGTACCAGTCACTGCAAATGTTCTCCATGGAGTAGTAGTACCGACTCCAAGATTACCGGCAGAAGTAAGAACCATTTTTGTATTGTATAGACCATTAACATCAAAATTTAGACCAGAACCACTGTTAGAAGATATTATTTTGTTAGCAGATGTTCCATCATTAAGGAACAAAAGACTAGAGTTCAATTTTGCACCGTTTCCAGAGTTATCCTGAAGTTGAAGTTCTCCACCATAACCTCCATTGATTCCCAAACCTACACGGAAAGTACCTCCGGCTCCATCTCCAACATCTCCTCTAAAGAAGTAGTTGTACGACATAGTTGGAGAATAAGCTTTGACAACATCAGTAGTTGGACTTCCACTAACAGAAAGCTTTGTAC
>CAYVMP010000036.1:0-1992 GCA_964452635.1 uncultured Candidatus Saccharibacteria bacterium
CGCAATTGTTTTTACTTCGTGGTCTGGCAGTGGCGGGCTGCATTTTTCTTTATTGGTAGCGACAAGCGCGGCAAGTATAGCTGAATGCGGCATGTCCTTTCGGCGCATGGCCCCGGCAAGACGCGTTAGATAATCATTGCGCCCGCCTTCCGCCATTTTCCCGTCGAGAGTTTGCGCGGTTTCGTCTTGCTCTGCCTCCGTCTCTTGTCGTGCAATCCACGCACGATCAAAAAACGGAACGCCTTGGAGTAGCTCGTCCGTCCACGGTTCTTGCTCTCTGTAGACGTGTCCGTTCTTATGCACCGACGGAGCAGCCACAACTTGCCCACCGTCTGCTCTAACGTCCAATTTCATCCCAAAAATTTTTGCACCGTTGCGAATGGGTCCGTTGCGTGGGTGACGATAGTACAGGTGCAGCCCCTTGCCGGTGATTGTTGCCATCCGGGTGTGCGGCAGGTTTCCCACGGCCCACTCAATGGCTTCATCTGAGTCACAATCCACGACGACAAACGCCAACGGTGCGCCTTGCACGTCTCCGGTGATCACTCCCATATTGCAGTCGGCAAGTGGCGGGTCTGTTATTGCCGTAGGAGGAACGTAACCTTGGCGTTGCCAGCCGCGCGCGGAGTATCCCGGCGCGTTAATGAATGGATTTTTCCCTGCGGTATCGTCGGGGCCGGTCGGCGGAGAAAGCCAGATAGGTCTAAGCCCGAGCCTTGCCAGTCGTTGTGCATCTTCTTTTGTTGGTGACTTCTGAGGTTGTTGTTTTTCTGCGGCCTGCACTTTTGACCTCCCTGTGTGAAAAATGCGGGCCACATCTGTGCCAGAAGTCAAGCGGTGGCGGAAGGGTGATTTTTATTTTGTGTTTGACTTGCGCCATGCGTGCCAGTCGGTATGTTGCGTGGGCTGCCTAGCATCGGAGCTAACGCCGCGCGTCTTCCTCCCTGTTGGCGCGCGCCGCATAGTATGGATGTGTTCCGGTAGCAATGCACTGGCGTGGGCTTATAAATCCACTCCGGTGCATTTTTTTTTGTTGACTTTGATTTTGCCCTAGGCGTATACGGTGCGCGCGAATTTTCTCGCACTTAACAGGGAGGAATCAGAGTGAAGACCAAAACGGGGACGCGCACGCCGAAGGCAAAAACGCATATTAAGGCAAAAACTATTGGAGCAAAAGACGACACCGTCCTTGTGATGCGACAGTGTTTCTACGACGCGGATGGAAACCTTGAGTCCAACCCGCCGAATCCTGGTACTCCGTTCAAATATCCCGCTAGCGGGGCGGTTGCCACCACGGAATGGGACGAGTCGGCGCGTTGCGGTGGCGGGCTCCATGGATTTTTGTGGGGCGCCGGCAATCCGCAAACCACTGGCACCAATATGGACCCTGCACTGCCATGGCTGGCCATCCGCTGTTTAGCCTCTGATGTTGTCAAAATTGACGACGACAAATGCAAATTTAGGAGCGGCGTGGTTGAGCGCGTTGGCCCGTTGCCATGGGTGGCGGCATATGTCGCCGCTGAGGCACCTACCGGGAACGCCGTCATAGGATCCACGGTGAGCGGCGGGTACGGCTCCACGGTGAGCGGCGGGGACGGATCCACGGTGAGCGGCGGGTACGGCTCCACGGTGAGCGGCGGGTACGGCTCCACGGTGAGCGGCGGGGACGGCTCCACGGTGAGCGGCGGGGACGGCTCCACGGTGAGCGGCGGGGACCGATCCACGGTGAGCGGCGGGGACGGCTCCACGGTGAGCGGCGGGGTCCGATCCACGGTGAGCGGCGGGCACTACTCCACCATCACCGTCAAATGGTGGGACGCCACAGCCAGCAGGTGGAGACTGTCGGTCGCGTATCCAGGAGAGAACGGAATCAAGCCCGGCGTGCGGTATAAATCATCTGACGACGGAAAATTTATCGAGGTGATGCCATGATCAGACTCAAAGACAATGAAGCCAGCCTTGTGGCGTGGGTGCTAGCAAGAAAAAATTTTG
>CAYVMP010000036.1:2002-3937 GCA_964452635.1 uncultured Candidatus Saccharibacteria bacterium
ATGTGACGGGGCAACCGCTGAAAAAATTTGTGCAGTATTGGAGACGGCGCACAAATATAAATTTGAGGACGGAGAAAGCATCGAGAACACCAAGCGGGCGGCGGCGTCTGCAGTGAAGACGATCCGCGCTGGTGTTGAAAAGCAACGCAAGGCTGCGCTTGAAAATACGCCCGAGAAAAAAGACCGCAAGGAAGGCTATTCGGATGGGTTCTGCGGGATGTTGCCGCGCTCAACGTCGGGGCATTATTGGGCAGGCTATGAATCTGGAACGTCTGACAGACTGCGGGCCAACTTTGCGCTGGTCACGCCGGAAGAGGTGCGTCTTGCCCAAACATGCTAACGGTTCGTGCGGGTTCTGCGGTGGGCGTGTTGCTGTAGTGCGGGCGTTGGCCGCAACAACGGAGTGCGAAGTAGAAGGCCATCGCCATTCTTTTTTGCCGTTGGTTCGCCTGGCGGAAGCGCAAGACACCGTGGCCTGGCTAGTGACAAAATTTTGCCTTGATTGTGGGATGTTGCTCGGGCTGAGTGAAGGCGAAGAAAACAACAACCAACAGGGAGAAAAACATGATTAGCAAGTGGCCACTTGAGAAGTGCAGCGCGCAGTCCTTGGTGCTGGGCGTTGTTATGGGCGCGCCAAAAACTGAGGCGGAGATTTGCGCTGTAACTGGGTCTTCACCGACTAACGTGCGTGTGCTAATGCAGCGCCTTCATAGGCGTGGGCTGGTGACGTCGTCGCGCGGTATGCCGCGCAAGTGGTTGGCGGAACCTGCAGCATTTTTTTGACGTGTGTTTGGCAGTGGTGTTCAATCAACGCCCCCTTTCGTGCGGGGCATAACAAGGGAGAGGTGACAGATGGCTAGCGTTAACAAGGTGATTCTGGTGGGCAACTTGGGCAAAGACCCGGAGGCGCGTTTTTCAAAAGGCGCCACGCAGATGGCAATCGCAAACTTTACACTTGCTTGCAACGGTAAAGCGAAGGGAGAGGACGGCAAGTGGGAGGAAAAAGCAGAGTGGGTTAATTGCGTCGCGTTTGGAAAGACTGCGGAGCTGGTGACGGAGTATCTCCACAAGGGATCTCAGGCCTACGTCGAGGGCCGTCTGCAAGCCCGCAAGTGGCAGGACAAGGAAGGCAAGGACAGGTACACCACGGAAGTTGTGGTTAACGAAGTGGTGTTTCTTGGGAAGAAAGGCGGGACCGCGGCCACTGGCGAGGCCGCACCGCAGATTGAACAGGCGGGAGACATTCCGTTTTGACGGATGCCCGCCAGCGTTAAGCCGCGCACAGATAACGCCGCTTGGCCCACGTGACGGGCCTTTTTTTGTCTCCGCGTTTTACCGACAACCAACCAACCAACAACCAACAGGGAACCAACACCATGAATGGCCAACAACTCCTTTCTGAAATTGTTTTTAAGCGCACGTATTCCCAGGTCAAGCAAGACGGCACGCAAGAGTCCGAGCACGACGCTATTGAGCGCGTTGCGAACATGCACAAAAAAAAATTTCCACGTTTGTCATCACTGATAACAGACGCGTTTGATCATGTTCATGCCAGGCGTGTAGTACCGTCAATGAGGACAATGCAGTTTGCCGGAGAGCCGATTGAGCGGAGCAACGCGCGCGCTTTCAACTGCGCTTTCACGTCGGTGCAAACGCACAAAGACTTTGCTGATATTTTTTGGCTACTCATGAACGGGTGTGGAGTTGGTTTTAGCGTGCAGCAGCGGCACGTGATCGGTCTGCCGATTGTTATAGCGTCGGGCGGGCCGTTTTTTATCGGCGACAATAAAGAGGCGTGGGCAGATTCAGTGTTGCACTTGTTGCAAAACCCGCGTGCTGTGTTTGACTATTCGGCCATCCGTCCGGCTGGCTCTTTGCTGTCAACTGGCGGGACCGCGTCTGGACCTGAGCCGTTGCGCCTGGCTCACGAAAAAA
>CAYVMP010000037.1:0-3259 GCA_964452635.1 uncultured Candidatus Saccharibacteria bacterium
ACAGGTTTTTTCTCTGGCATTATTTCAGGCAATCTCTGTACCTCATCACGCACAGCGGGCTTGTAGGCTTGACGAGGAGAATCTTTTGGGGGGAAACCATTTCCTCCATTACCGTTATTATTGCCATTATTGCTTTGAGATGCACCATTTCGATATCCATTATTGGAATTTGAGTTTGAAGAGCGTGATCCATCGTACGGTCTGTCATTGCGGACATCGCGAGAACCTGACTGTGGTTGGCTTGATTGACCAGATTGGTTTTTCTGTGGATCACGGAGAGTACCCTCGTCATGCCATTGTTGGATATTTTTCTCAACTTCAGCACGTGTTCGGGCAAACTGTTTTCGAGAACTTTCTATTACTTCATTTTTGAAGCTAATTGCTGGACGAGCAATCGGTGCCATCGTAACAGCAGAAAACGGCTGAGAGGAAACCCCGTCTATCATGAGTTTCAAATAAATCTGTGCAAATCCAAGATTCACTAAATCTTCTGCTAGAAATGTCGGAGTGACCTCCTTTTCCAATACTTCGGCATCAAACGCTCCGACACGAAACGTAATCATCGTACCAACGTTTCCAAACACTGCATCACGAACCTCCTCTTCCATTTGTTCTATGTACTGATGCGCAATCGTCAGATTAAGTTTGTATTTTCGTGCTTCTGAGAGAATATCTGCGAATGATTTGTTTGCAAATGATTGAAACTCGTCCACATAGAGATAGAAGTTAGGAAGTTTGGCGAGCTCAGACTCACTCATGTCTGCTCGAGACATCGCTGCCAAATAAATCTTGGTGATGAGCATTGATCCGATGAGGTTTGCGTTCCCCTCACCCACCCGACCCTTCGAGAGGTTAATGATGAGAATTTTTTTCTCGTCCATGAACTTTCGGATATCAAAAGATGACTCCGACTGTCCAATGAGATTTCTCACGAGCGGATTCGATGTAAACTGTCCAACTTTATTTTGAATTGCAGGTGTTGCCTCTGCTGCGAATTTCTCTGTGTATTTACCGAACTCCTCAATCCAAAACGACTTCACAGATGGATCTTTTACATTGTCGACTATTTTCTTTCGATATTCTTTGTCAGCGAGCACACGGTTTACACCGAGTAATGTTGCTCCGGGATATTCGAGAAGTGCGAGAAGTGTGTTATTCAGAATATACGCCATACGTGCAGACCATGCATCAACCCAAATCTTTTCAAACGTAGACATGAGACCGTTTACGACGAGATGACGTTTATCTGGACCAATATCTTCCATAACATTGAAAGACACGGGGTATTCCAAATCAAACGGTGCAAAATACAGCACATCTTTGATGCGATGTTCTGGAACATATTCAAGAAGTTTCTCGGCTGTCCCACCATGCGGATCAATAAATGCTATACCGTTTCCACCTTGAATATCCTGAATTGCCATGTTTTCAAGGAGGGTTGATTTACCCATTCCGGTCTTTCCAATCACATAGACATGTTTCAAACGATCCTTGGCTTTGATACCAAATCGTACTTTTTTATTACGAGCATCAGTTTCGCCAAAATATGTAATTGCATTAGGATCCATATACAGCTTATTATACCACAACTATTTTTCTTCGAGAGCACTTTTTGTGTATTTATTTGAAGCAGACCACAGTAGCCACGAGTCAAGTCCAACATCGTATGTTGCTTTGATTTGAGCACGCACCTCAGGAGCACCGTATGTCTGTCGGAGACCAAAATCCTGTAACCACGGACGAAGTTTGAGTGGACTCGTGCTTGCAATACGCGCACGTCTCACCCCCTCAGCCATTGCGTATTTCACCACCTCATATGGATGAGCTTCTGGCTCTTTAAATCCTTGGAACGTAGGTGGATAGTGAGATGGGTAGACCATCGGTGAAATGTAATCGAAATATGGCAATGCATTTTCGAGTATCTGTCCGATTCCCATATCATCCTGTGCGGTTGTTACCATTCCAAACAAATCAGCAGATGTTTTCAAACCTGAGTCAGCGAGATGGTCATGAAGGTAAGAGAAAAATTGTTTGAGTACTTTGGACTTTGGCGTTGTAGTACTCCACGGATATGAAATATCCTTCATGTCGCCATCAGATGGAAACCGAATGTAGTCGAAGTTGATTTCATCGAAACCAATTGCGTGACTTTCGTTTGCAAGAAGAATAATGTAATCCCAATATTCTCGCGAACCAGCATCAATCCATGAGATTCCCTTTCGGTCTTTCCACACTGCTGTACCAAGTTTATTTTTCACTGCCAAATCCGGTCGATGTTTTACGAAATACGCATCCTGAAATACTGCCACACGACCGATAACATAGATTCCTTTTGAGTGGAGTGATTCGATGAATTCTGGTAAATCTGCGATACGCACTTCCTCCGATCCAAATGCTTTCAGTTCTGTATTCTTTACGGGAAATACTATTTTCCCAGTGTAGTCTTTGATATCGATGACCACTGTATTGAGCTCTGTGGTGTCTACGAGCTTCACGAGTCCGTTTCGAAGAGATGGTGTGGATGCTGTCCAACTCGTCATATAGATACCTTTGACTTGTTTCGGTGTCTCTATATGTGTCGCGACAAACACCGGCTCCGAAGGAGTCTGTGGAGTTGATGTACTGACTGCAGTCGCAACGAGCCTATCTGCAACCACATGCTCACTGAAAATACGCGGAAGAGATAAAAAAACGATTGCGACGAGGAGAACAGCACTACTGACAATCACAATATTTTTCATTAGAAGTGTATATTAGTATCGTCTGGTAGTGTATTCTTCTGGCGAGGTTTTCGAGGACGCTTAACAGGAGACGACGAGATATCCTCACCTACTATTTTTTTTGGACGTGACGTTGATTGCACTTTTGGAGATAATGTAGCTAGAGACGCTTCCACAGGAATACTTTCTACCACAGGTGTTCCGACCTGTGGCTCTTGGATAGGAGCGCTGTCTTCCCGAACTTCCACACGAGGTTCAAATCTCTGCATCGGCATGTTTTCGACGAACACAGGTGTCACTTTTTCTTTCTTGCGAATTGGTTTGAATGTCTTTTTAATGAGAAAAGAAACTTTGATGGATTGGACAGCAAGGTATGTACCAGAGAGTACAATGAGAATGGTTTTCCACGAGCTTGGTAGTCCCAAAAATGGAATGATGAAAATGAAAACTCCAAGAAAAAATGTTTTGTGGTTACTGATCATAAAACATAATTATACACTCAGAAAAATTTTAATACAAAGAAAACATGTGTACAGAAA
>CAYVMP010000038.1:0-3230 GCA_964452635.1 uncultured Candidatus Saccharibacteria bacterium
GAGAATCAGCGAGTACCACTGCCCCCTTAGGATCAACCTGTACGGTAAATGTACGGACATGGATACCATCAAAACCACCGGCCACAAACTGTGGGTACAGTGTAAACAGAACATTCTTTGGCTGTAGTGAGGAGTTGTACAGAGTCACCTTGATCGAACTGTTTGCATTAAGTGATGAATCAGAGAGAAATGTGTTACATGGCGTAGTATTTGTTGACGAAGCGACGATGAGTGATATCGAGTCCACGCAACTCATTTTAATATTCACACCGGGAGTGTTTTTGGTATTCCATATCAAATCAATCGTATCATCTGAAGCAATCCGAGGACGAGACGCTACAAAACTCTGAACACTCGAGGGTAGCACAACCTCCGTCGGAACATCGAAAGAAACAGTCTGCGAATGTATGAGATCGTACGAACTATCCGCAATATAGGGCAAGACTGTAGCAGTCACTGATGTATTTTCACTATTTCTATTTTTGAAAGAAAAACTAAGCGATCCAGACCCAGCGAGTTTCGTGTCAGACACAATACGTCCACACGAAATCGGCACACCACCTGCGCCGGGGAAAATAGTAATACCGTCAACACACGCAAAGATAATATTTACACCATCTAAATCAGGAGACTCCCATGCAATCGTCGTCTGACCAGCAGTGGTCGTTGCGGTGACTTGTGACAATGGGTATGGAGCGGTCGATACCGTGAGAGACTGGGATCGCATACCGGACTCAAACTCGGTACCCGCTATATCCTTTGGGTACAGCTTAAATACCACAGTTTTCTGTGTACCACTGGTATTAATGACATAAAACCCCTGAGAATCCGATGCCTGACTTGAGATTAATATTTTTGAGTCACACGGAAATGCCGAGCCGTCTTGTTTTTTAATCTTGATACCCGGTGCACATGTGACAAGTAGGTTGTATCCACTAATTCCATCCCCTGAAAACGTAGTGCCGACAAGCTGTCCGCTGTTTATCGTGGATGGAGAGACGGTAAACGTCGTGATGGCCGATGTATCAGCAAAAACAAACCCACACTGGAGTAATAAAACAAAACTAAAGAAAAATAAGAAACAATTTCTACATACGTTCATACGTGTTGCGGGGCCACGATTTGCACGTGAGTCTGGAGGTTATGAGCCTCCCGAGATACTGCTTCTCCACCCCGCTATATATGCTCAAACGAACAATGAGCATACTATACCATAGAGACAATCCGGAATCAATTACTCCACAGTGACTTTCTGCATCACCACAGACTTCATTGGTTTGTCGTTCGCACCTGTCTGTACCTGCCCTATGGCATCAACAACATCCTGTCCTGAAACTACCTTGCCGAAAATAGTGTAATTATTTGGCAATGGGTAGTCTGCGAGCATAATGAAGAACTGACTTCCATTTGTATTTGGTCCAGCATTTGCCATAGCTACCACACCCTTCTTGTACCCTGCTTTGTATGATGGAGTGTTTGGATTCAACTCATCAGCAAATTTGTACCCGGGACCACCTGTGCCGTTTCCATTTGGGTCCCCTCCTTGAATCATGAATCCTGGGATGACTCGATGAAATATGAGTCCGTCATAGAACCCCTTACCTGCGAGTGTCACGAAATTCTCAACTGTTTTGGGAGCGTCGGATGTGTATGTTTCAAAAACAATTTTTCCATAATTTGTTTCTACTGTAACCATGTGTTTTATTTTAGGATTAAAGGGTGTTTGAGTTGGTTGATTTGATGTCTGTGTCGTTCCTTGAGGATTCACACCAGACGAGACCGGAGGATTCTGGCTCGACACAATGGACTGTGTCGTTGTCGCAAGATCACCCTGCGCATATCCATCCGAAGTCATCACAGGAGCACCAACGAGAGAATCCTTTTGCACTGATGTCTTCGTACCATCAATACCGAAAATATAATAACCAAGCAAACCAATGAGTAAAACTACGAGCACACTTACAATAATATTTTTTGCCATGACATTAGTATATCGAAAATTTTTTAAATGTAAAAATGTACATTCAGAATTTTGGCGGTATGTATTGAACGAAGTTCGAATGTATTTTGAATTGAATCCGGATACAGAATGATGTCCGCTCGCCTACTATTTATTTAGAAAAGTTATAGTTAATTGCAGACACGTAGCAAATGTTCCCCAGAGAAGATACGGGATGTTGGCGTAGATGACCCACCTCATGTCGCCAAAGCTTTGAGGGGCAAGTTTCCATAGAGCAATCATTCCCCATACCAACGTACCAACAACGAGTAGAATATCAATCGAGGCGAGGAGATTATTTTTGAGCCCGAATTGAATCGGTGTAAAAGCGAAATTAAAAAGAAGGTTGAGAGCAAATGGTAGTGCCACAATCCACGGAATCTGCTTCGTGAATGCCTTGTAAAACACCGTACCGAAAGAGACGGCAATGATCATGTACAGCACCGTCCACACCGGCCCAAAAAGCCACGAGGGTGGCGCCCATGTCGGTTTGATAAGTTGTGAGTACCAGTTGTAAGTGTTCATAAATCTATTTTACCACTTTCTTCTTCAAAAACATCTGCCTTTTACTTTCTTCCATTCGCTCTATGGCGTAACGAAGCGTGGTACGAGGAAGTGTCGCATAATTTGAAAGTAAATATTTCTCACAGAGCTTTGCATCCTTCTTCCAGACTTCACGAAGCGTCCAACCAACGGCCTTGTGAGTCAGATCTTCTTTGTCCCTGATAAGTCGCTTGGCTATACGGAGCGACGGACTAAACTTACTCTCTCGTATAAAAGCCATTGTAGAAATAATAGCTACTCGGCGATCCCACATATTACGTGAGCCGGAAAGTTTGTCCAAAATACTCTCTTTCATAAGCCCATCCAAAATAGCCTGTCCCAAAATCTTATGAGCAGAGAGATCTACCAAATCCCAGTTGTTTACCCGCTTTAGATTGCGTAGATAAAAATTAGCTACTTCAAGTCGCTCTTTGTTACTTGTCGCTTTCTCGTATTGCCTGACCAAGATAAGTACTCCCGAAAGCCTCTCCTCATGAATTGGTGAGTTCAACACTTCCTGTATATCCGGCAGGCTCAAATGTGCAAACTTTCTAACCACCATGCGTGCGTCAGGATTGCTAATCCCGATAAATCTGTCACCTTCGCCATACTGTCCCTTCCCAGTCTTAAAAAACCATTCATTAGATTTCTTCCGTCTCGCACTGGCATATCTTTTCAGTTCTTTAAA
>CAYVMP010000039.1:0-2528 GCA_964452635.1 uncultured Candidatus Saccharibacteria bacterium
CTGTGCGTGATGAGGTACAGAGATTGCCTGAAATAATGCCAGAGAAAAAACCTGTTCCTATGCAGGATACTCAAAATATACCCAAGGTTTCTACACATCAACCGCTCACTACTCCAGTTGTTGATCCGAATAAACAAGCCTTCATGAATGCTGCTCAAATCTTACAAGAAAAACAAAAAGTTCTTGAGCCAGTGCCAGAGAAGCAGGAAACAATTTCCCTTTCTGCACTCAAACGTGACGCCGAGAAAATACCAACTCCAGAAAATGTTTCAAATCTAAAAAATGCGCTTGCAGAAGTGCTCAAGAAAACTCAACCTGTCTCAACTCCTGTACCACCACCAATTCAGAAACCAATTCACGCAGAAACAGTGTACAAAAAACCTGAAGAGAAGAAAGAACCACCACAGTATGTGCCTACAGAGAAAATTGAAAATAAAAAACCAGATGTTTCTCAAAAAGAACCAATTCAATCTGCTCCACCTGCTCCGCGCATGCCCATCGACTCAATGACAGTCCCTACGCGTGAAGTACCAGAAAATATTTTACGCGATATACTCAAAATGGACGATCGAACATAACCATGTCGCACAGTATACCAAAACGAATTCTTATATTTTCAACCGCGTATTATCCATTTGTTGGTGGGGCGGAGATTGCTATTCGAGAAATTACCGATCGGCTCGGTAAGGGGTTTGAGTGCGACCTCATCACAGCTCGATTTGACAGAACACTACCTCTCGTGGAGAAAATTGGTGCGGTTACAGTCTATCGTATTGGGTTTGGTAAACCACTTCTCGATAAAGTACTTCTACCGTTTTGGGGTGCGTGGCGAGCAATGCAGTTAGAAGAAAAACATCACTACTTCTGTTTCTGGGGTGTTATGGCTACGTTTGGTAGTGGTGCAGGGTATGTATACAATCTCTGGAGACAGATAACAAGGAAAAAGAAAATTCCTATGGTACTGAATTTACAGGAGGGGGATTCTGAAACACATTTGAATTATAAATGGGGTGGACTCATTCATCTTTCGTGGAAGCTTGCTTTGAAACAGACCGATATACTTACCGCATTGAGTACATTTCTCCTTCATCGTGCTGAACGTATGGGGTATCGAGGTAGAAGTGTACTTGTTCCAAATGGTGTAAATATAAAAATGTTTACACGACGGATAACAAAAGCAGAAAAGGAGGAAGCACGACTTCTTCTCGAAAAGAAAGAAGGCGATGTGTTTCTCGTTACAACATCTCGATTGACTCATAAAAACGCAGTCGATGATATTATTTCGTCACTTACGCATCTGCCAGAAGATATTTCACTCATTGTGATTGGTCGAGGTGAAGAAGGTTCGATGCTCGAGGCACATGCTCGAAAATGCGGTGTCTCATCACGTGTAAAATTTATGGGATTTATACCACAGGAGCGGATGCCGTTATTTTTCTCTGCATGTGATATATTTGTCAGACCTTCGCGATCCGAAGGTTTCGGTAATTCCTTTATTGAGGCTATGGCCTCTCGTCTGCCAGTGATTGCAACTCCAGTGGGAGGTATTCCTGATTTTATTGACGATCAGGAGACTGGTTTGTTCTGTGCTCCTGATAACCCAAAAAGTATTGCCGGTGCAGTTCTTCGAATGCTTGAAAATGATGCACTGCGTGAGAAAATAATCGCTCAGGCATATGAGCGAGTTGTTGCTCGGTATAGTTGGGAGTATATTGCACATGAAATGAAAGAAAAAGTTTTTAATACTATTATGTAGATTTTCTATATGAAAATTCCTAAACACATTGTTATCGCAACAGGTATATACCCGCCAGATGTTGGTGGTCCTGCTCAGTATGCAAAAGAGTTGTTTGAGACATTTCTCACACAAAAATATTCAGTGTCTGTGGTATCGTTTGGATCACTCACTCGGGTCGTAACTGGAGTGAGACATATTGTGTATTTTTTTAAACTGTGTGCGTCTGCTTTTGGAGCGGATTATATAATTGCACTCGACACATTCACCGTTGCACTTCCTGCGCTCGTGCTCAGCATGATAACTGGTGCACGTGTCGTGGTTCGTGTAGGAGGAGATTTTCTGTGGGAATCATATGTAGAACGAACAGGGGAGCGAATTTTATTGTCTGAATTCTATGCAGAAAGTAGAAATTTTACATTTAAAGAACGACTTATATACAGAATCACTCGATTTATTCTCCGCTCTGCATCGCATGTTGTATTCAGTACTGATTGGCAGAGAAAAAGCATGATACACGCGTACGGTCTTATTGATACACGTACATCAGTAATCGAAAATTTCTATCCACCGACAAATATATCCGAAGAGAACGTTAACCGCTCGTCATCAGAGAATTTACTTTTTCTGTCACCATCGCGAGACCGAGTGATTAAGAATAAAAAGACACTTTATGATGCGTGGAATAGGGTCGTTATGAAGTATCCACACATCGAACTTGATACTCGCACAGTTTCCCATGAATTTTTGCAGGAGAAAATATCCAAGGCGCGGGCTATCATTGTACCGTCCT
>CAYVMP010000040.1:0-2396 GCA_964452635.1 uncultured Candidatus Saccharibacteria bacterium
TGTTTTAGGTACACACATATGGCGGATTAATTAACTGATAATTCTGCAAAAATTCGTTTGGACTTTTGCCGTTTAATCCGCAATGCTCTAGGTTGTTGTAGTAATCATTCCATAGTTTGATCTTCATTTGCAACTCTCCAAAGTTTTTGAATTTGTTTTGCTCGTAGAATTTCTCTTGATCTTCTCTGTGACTTCTTTCAACTGTTCCATTTTGTGCTGGTTTGCCTGGGTCAATGAGGTAATGGATGATGTTGTTTTTGTGACAGAACTCATCTAGTGCATGAATGGTTTTGACAGTCATATCACTTCTTTTAGTCATACTAGTGTAGAAGTTTGTGAAGATACTTCCATTGTCAGTTTTGATGGCTTGTATCTTGTGAGGAAATATTTCAATGATCTTTTGAAGGAACAGAATTGAATGAAAATTTGTTTGTTCCTCATACACTTCTAGATGTCTCCATCTAGATGCTGTATCAATTGCTGTGTATTGGTAGTATCGCTTTCCTCTAATGCGTCCTGGAACGAATTTCACATCAATCTCAACTAATTCTCCAGCTTTTCTTTCTGCTTTGATGTATTTGTATTTGATTTTCTTGACTCTGTACTTTCGTACCAAGTTTTCATCTTTCAATATTTTTCCGACAGTTCTCTCATGTATTAATATTCCTTCCTTTTCCAGTTGCCAGTGTATTTTGAGTGCACACTTTTTAGTGTCTTTTCGTATTTCAATCACTCTTTCTTTTTTCCATATTGGAGTCTCAAATGGTTGAGTCTTCGGTTCTGTTGATTTGGGTTCTAATGCGGACTCTCCACCTTTCTTGTACAAAGCTACCCACCTCTCCAGACTTCTTTTTCCATGTGGACAGACCTTTGTCACATCACATAGTTTAACCTCTTTGTTTGCGATGGGTAGTACCCATCTGAGCCTCTCTTCTTTGATTGTTGTTGCCATATGTATGGTCATATTCCCATTTTAGGGGAAACCGCCATATGTGTGTACACATTACCACTAAATCTTGACACCTTCACTTTTTAGTGCTAAATTCCATGAGGATTTAGCAGTTTGAAATCAACTTGAGGTGAAGAAATGGGATATGATTTATGCCTTGCCAATCGAGCATGGCTTCACAGACAAGCAGTACCGGGTGAATGGGTTCTTCCTGAGCTCTGTACTCTGTGCTGGATCGCGGCAATTGTTCTCGGCGCTAGCCTTACCTCGAACATTCTGTTGTGGATCTGGGTACTTGGGATGCTGTCATGCATTCCACTGACCGGATGGATCAGTGCCCAAAAAGACGCTGACACAACGATGTTTCGCGAAATAGTCTACCTGCTCTGGCATGGAGTTGGGACGATCGGCATGCGGGTTGTATTTTGGCCCGTCACATTATGCATTACATACTTTGGGGAGTCACACCGGAATGCGTATTTTTCGCAACTCTGGTCGGAGTTCCGAGAGAAATCACCATACATACGGCATGACACTGCCACTCAAATGGCATGTGCTCGTGTGCAAAAAGTCGACAACACAGGTGACTCGATCGTGGAGACGACGGATCAAGTTTTTTCCACTGTCAGTCAAGCACCGACAGTCGCATGTCGCACAGCAGTTGTAGCAACGACACTTGTTGGAGTTGCAGGCGCACAGGATCCGGCAACAACTCAACCAGTGAGCACTTCAACAACATGGATATTCCTCGCTCGCACTGGTCAAAATCTTCAATCACCATTCACCGGTACGTATCGTATGACCGAGTTTCTCCGGATCCACGGCAAAACGATTATCCCCGATGTTGGATGTGTGGATTTCGCAAATGGTCGGTATCGTGAATGTTATGTTGGAGGTGGACGAACTTTGTTCGCTGGTAAAAGAATTACACTCACTGGTGAGGTATTCTTTGTCCAAGCAACAGGTCCGGCTGCACATAGTGCACGATATATCTGGCCGAACGCTATCGTTGACGCAAAACTTTCGCGGAAGGTCAGTTTCCAAGCGTCGTACTTTCCGTACATTCCGCTCAACACCTCGGCAACCAAACAACAGGTACTCGAGCGTGCAAAGTTTGAACGCAAGCTCGGTGATCACTGGAAAATCGGCGTCGGTTATGCCGGTTATCAATACGGCAACGGCCCGTGGCAAAGTCGCCCTTTCGCTACTGTGACCTATTCATCAAAGTTGGGTTCGCTGGAATTGTGGCCATTCCAGAAAATCACGGCTGGTGCACAGGCACAGATTCGCTATAGCTTCTCACACACCACGACACACAACAGACGTTAACCGCTCATGTGGTGGCAAAATCCGCCGGCCACATGAGCGGATTTTGTTTGTCTAAATCTTGCTTATAAACAAGTTCTAACTTCGTCTATCCAGCGGATTGTAAAACGGTACCTGACAC
>CAYVMP010000041.1:0-2341 GCA_964452635.1 uncultured Candidatus Saccharibacteria bacterium
TCAAACCATGCGGAGGGTAGGTATGCTTCTTTTGTGCCAATTCCCCAAAGGAAGTAAGGAGTCATCCTACTTCCAGCCGTCAAAGGGAACGGGTTTATTTGCTCCCCTTTTACAGTGTTCCAACTACTTGTAGCAGGTTGGATCAAATGCCAATGGGTTGCAATGGTCATATTGCGCCATTCATCCCCGGCCATGTCTATCACTTCAAACTTACGCCACTTCCTACCATTCCAATCAAACTCACCACCGATCAATTTGACAGTTGCACCAGTACAAATAACAGGCTCTAAACGTAACTGTGTTCCGTTGATACGATAGCCCCATACGTTCAAATCTCTATTGTTAGTAAAGGCCTTCTTGGGGTTGACGGTATTTCTCCACATTGACTCTATCTGCGCCGGGGTCATGCTGCTTTGACCGTCAGGCATTCCAAATCTAGCAGACTCTTCACAAAGTCCATGCCACCAATCCTCTTGCTCGCGAGATAGACGCAAATAAGTCTCATTCTCAAACGGGTACTTAAATGCGGTTGGGTCGTTTGCACCTATGTTGCTATTGTCAAAACGCCATTCCATAAAAGTCTGGTGGCCGTTAGGGTGTTCAGAATCAAAGGTGGCCGACGTTTGGGAGCAATGCTTTACCCGCATGAATTGGCCGCTGGTATTTTCTACCTGCTTTTGTACAAACTTTACGCCGTCAATATCTAATTCAAACACTCGGCTTCCTCACAAAATCCCATGACTGACCAGTATCCAAATCAGTAAGCCTCATGTTCTGCATCCCTGTGGGGTCCGGCGGAGGCGTTACCTCGTCCCATGCCACACAACCAGTCTGACCCAGTGTGTATGTACCAGATAACTTAAGTGTTCCATTGCGAGTCAATTCGGTGATAGTCGTCCCCGACCCCTTAACCTTGTCACCTACTTTGGCATTCATTACAGGGCCAGCCTGCCCATCTTTGTATACGTTTACATCTGTGATAATAGTTCCATTCATACTACTACTCCATATGGTGAACGGGTCGTAGCTAAAAACTCGCGCCAGCTATACCGCTCTTCCGCGTTTCCAAACGGGTTGAATACTGTTACCCAACCCATGTCCACGCGGTCTACAATCACTTCCTTGACAACACACCAATGAAGCACGCCCGATCCATTCAATGCGCCCGTTTGTGTGTTCAGGTGACAGGAAACAATAATGCCCTTCTGTCTTGCGACCATATCAGCAAAGAGGCGGGGCGTGTACTTTTGTAGTTTTAGGGTGGTCGAAATATACCCAAAAATTCCAAACAGTTCTACCAGTTCTTCCGCACCAGTTCCCCGCGCTTTACCTGCCCCAAATATCCGCTTGTACAATGGGGGGCTGTTTTGCTTCCAACGGATCAATAACTCGTCAAGGGGGATTTGCATTATGTAAGCCGCGCATATCTCACCACACATATTTACTTGTTTCTGCCCATCCCAAATAATATACTGCTGCGCGTCGTTTGTCTCTGCGGTCTGTATCCCTGAAAGGTCAACGCAGTTAGTCGGTAGGTTCTCTATGTACTCTTCAAGATATTTATCTTGAATCCAGCCGATCTTGTCGTTGTACTCCACCTGCCACAACCCATTTACAGCCATTGGGGAAATTACCCGAAAACGTGAATTGAGGGGTAGGTCAAAATACTTCGTAGTACGTGTTTCGTCTCTCCAAAGGGGTGTTTGCCAATTACAGTAACTTTCCAATTTAACTCCTAATTTTCACTATCACAACCCGTTTCGCCCTATCTGTCACCACGACCAGCACATCCCGCTTTATGTTCCTGCGTAAGCCCTTGCAGAAGTTCTCCAGCTTCCCTTTGTATCTCTTCGGCACTCGGTACGGGTAGAAGCCTGCGGGCTTGCTCTCTATGTCACTTACGACGGCCCAAATGTAGGGGTTACGGTTCAATTCGCTTTCTTTCTACTAGGCTTATCCAATTTACTCTCAATAACTCCGAGTCTCTCGTTCATAATTGCTAAAATATTGCTTATCTCCCCTTGTGTTTTGGCGGTCATTTCCCATGCTTCAACCTGTCGCAATTCCATTTGTTGCTCAAACTTCTGCTGATTATCAAGCCTGTCTTGGTCGCGCTCACTGCGTCTGAATAGTTTTGGGAAAATCTTAATTGCCAACGGTACACCTACTTCTTTTGTAATGTATAAAATAACGAACGCCGTGATTCCTATCCTTTCTGGTGTAAGTTGTTCAATGCTCATTCGGTTGGCTCCAATTAAGTGATATGGCCCCGCTTCGCGCTCACCACCCGACCAGACTCTATTGTGTCATCGCGGTGGACAGATTGCGTAAGCGGGGCTTG
>CAYVMP010000042.1:0-2165 GCA_964452635.1 uncultured Candidatus Saccharibacteria bacterium
TTCGGAATGATTTCTTCGATGTATTTTGCTTTATCAATGAAAAGTATACCATTGAGGTGATCAACTTCGTGTTGAAATACTTGAGCAAGTAAACCAGATGCACCTCGAGTGATGGGGTTGCCGTGTTCATCGTATGCACTGATGGTTGCTTTCTGAGATCTGTTTACTTTGCCGTACAAATATCGGACAGAGAGACATCCTTCTTCCATTTCTTTTTTTTCTTTTGAAAGTTTTGTGATGACGGGGTTTATGTACACGAGATCTGATGCAGGAGCTGTATCCTTTTTTGTTTTTGGCAGGAAACGTGAGGAGACAACGAAAATTCGAAGAGGATAGCCTATCTGTGGCGCGGCAATAGCTACACCATCATCCTGTGAGGCAAGGGCAGTTTTCATTTCCTTTATGATTTTATTAATTCGAGGTGATCCGATGTCAGTGAGAGGTATTTCTTGAGCCATTTCACGGAGTATCGGGTTGTCTCGATTGAGGATTGGTCGCATATCTAGACTATATCATAAAAGTGTGTCAGGGTCTATTTTTATTTCTATTGATGGAGGAAGAAGTCGTAGGCGATTGAGTAGATCTGTGTGAACCCACGAACCGTGTGGCAGGGAAATGATTGCATGAATACCTCCCTCCGTGCGTGTACTCGTCGTCTCGAACACAGACATTTCATACGAGGAGAAATCTTCTCGAATATTTTTCATTTTTTCTCGAATCACTGTTTTTTCTCCTCGAATTGATAGTTTGATGAATGTGACGAATGGGGGATAGTCCGCTGTTTTACGATCATCTATTTCTGTGCGATAGAAATCAAACAAATTTCCCTTGAGTGCATACTCGATAAGTTTCCACCCAACAGATGATTCTGGTTGTCGGGTTTGGATGAGCATGGTGTTTTGGGTGAATGCTCGTATGTCGAGTAGAATATGAAAAATTTTCTCAGTTATTCTGAAATCAGGAATTGAGAAAAAAGAATCAAGGCTTACAGCCCCTGCGTTCTCTACTTTTTCTCCATGCGGTTGTTGTAGGTATGGTATTGCCATTTCTGTACCAATGCATATTGCGTCCGGTGATTCGAAAAATGTGTCACGCATTTTGATTGCTTGTTTGTGTGTACTGATATGATCCTTGTCCATGATACAGAGAGGAGAGTTTGGAAATAGTGTTTGTATTTCCTGTGCGACTGTATCAATACCAATGCCAAGTGTGGTGAGTCTCCATCCATTGCAATGAACACAGAGTGTGTCTGCAGGACGTTTCTCTCCACAGTGGTTACAGACGAATACATTGCCCTTTTCGTAGAGTTTGGGCGAATAGAGCACGACGGGACGACTACACACACGACAGGTAACTACTGTGCCACAGTCACTGCATACGGTGCTCGGAGCGAGTCCTTTGCGACCACAAAAGAGAAAAGTTCGTTCATTATTTTCTTTTGCATTATGGAGGAGTTCACGTAATTCATCAGAAATGATTTTGAACCGAGGTGTGTGTTTTCCCTGAGAGTCTTCTGCGTGTCGCATGCTGACGATGCTACTTTTGCCGGACGATATGAATCTAAATTTGAGTGGGGCGAGTTCACTGTATTCACCCGATTTTTGTTTCCAGATAGTTTCTATTCTGAGTAGGTTGTCGCCGTATATCACATGAGCATTACGTTCAGTACCAATAATCTTAATCGCAGTACGCATATCAATGAATGGTCGCGATTGAGAATAGTATGCTCGTGAACTTTCCTTTTCGACAATATATGTTCCGATGTCGGCACGTGGTATGCATGCAAAGGCACCGGTTGCGATAATGAGTACAGGGTGTTCCTCTACGATAATCTTGCTCCACAGTGATACGAGCGTTGTTTTTGATAGATTTGAGTGCAGTAGATATGTGTATTTTTCTATTCCACGCTCAAGTATACTGTGTGCATTTCTGATGTCTTCGGTTGTTGGTAGGCAAAAGAAAACACTTCGTCCTTTTGCAAATTCTTCACGAATGAGTGATTTGTATGTTGCATATCGCTCGTCCACATCTGCCTGTAGTAGTCGTGTCTCGTGGTATTGTTCCGATGTTTGGGCGATCTCAGCAGGGAGTTGAGTTGGTGTGTGAGATTCAAGAATGATTTTCGGTATGAGTGTGTAGAGGACAGACCCTGCTGTGGTGGCGTA
>CAYVMP010000043.1:0-2090 GCA_964452635.1 uncultured Candidatus Saccharibacteria bacterium
TATCTACCTTTCTTCTTCATGAGAGTCGAGTGTTTTCCTTGTTCTATTATTTTACCATGTTCAATAACAATTATATTGTCTGCATTTTTTACCGTACTAAATCGATGTGAGATGAGAACAACCGTTCTGTCACGAGGTAATTTCTCTAGTGTATTAAATATTTCCTGTTCTGCAAGTGCATCAACTGATGCTGTTGGTTCATCAAGTATTGTTATGGGTGACTCACGATACAGCACACGTGCCAGTGCCATACGTTGACGCTCCCCTTTGGACAAATCGACACCGTCTTCAAATCCTTTCCATAGCAACTGGTCATATTTCTTTGGTAACCGCTCTATGAACACGTCGGCTTTTGCCATCTGTGCTGCACGTATAACTTTTGCATCAGAAATGGGTGTTTCTAAATTACCAATCGCTATCGCTTCTCGTGCTGGAAACTGATAACTCACATAATCCTGAAACAAAACTCCAAGTTGTTTCTGCCATGATTCTAAATCAATGTCCTTTAAATTAACTCCGTTGATTTCAATTGAGCCTTTTTCTGGATCGTACACTCTACAAAGCAATTTGATTAATGTGGTTTTTCCTGCCCCAGAAAGACCTACGACTGCAATTTTTTCTCCCGGTTCAATCACAAAAGAAAGATCATTGAGTGCATACTGTGAGCTAGATTCATCATATTTAAAGAACACGTTTTTAAATTCGATACGCGGTGGATTCGAAATAAAATTAACCACTCTAGCTGATACAGTATTAGTTATTTTTGGCTTCAAATCATCAATAGAAAACCAATAATCTGCATAATTTGCATATTCTGTAATCCACCCTATCTTCCGGAAAAATTCTCCGAGACCTATTTTAAAACTACGATATGTTGTATATGCAAAAAGCATCTGTCCAATCGGTATACTGCCACTGAGTGTCAAACTAATAATACGCCACATTCCAAGTCCAAGGAAAATAATAAACATGGTGAGAGCAAATAATTCCCAACCAAGTTTACTTTTTTCTGCGTTCTCCAATTCCTCATCAAAACTATCGAGGATTTTCTTTATTTCAAAAATGAATCTTTGGGAAAGTTGGTATAACTTCAATTCAACCAACGATGTGGACTGATTAAAATGTCCACGTCGATTAAAATATTTTCTACGATTACTTGAATTTAAATCCCAAATCCAATATATATCTTTGCCGTATCGCAACTGAACATACAGTGCAGGAGCAGAACCAAGAAATGCATAGATGAGTAACTGTTTATCAATAAATCCAAGGATAATAAAAGATACAATAACACTAAGTACATTCGATAGATTATCAATCGACTGACTGAGGAATTCGTAGATACTACCTCCACCACGTTCATTCGCTTTTTGAGTAAGGTCTTGATATATAGGACTCTCAATCGTTGCAATATCTAATGTACTAATTTTTTCAAGAAAATAAATATTTATATATCTCAAAGAGTTAAACCGAAGTGTAGTATTTACAAATCCTCGTATCAAACCAATAATGTTTGGAATTACTGTTGCCAACACAAGAAATGCAACAACGGTAAACACGTGGTTAATCCCGAGTCCTGTTGCTTTATATGCAATAGTTGCATCAATTAATTTCCCAAACAATCCGTTTTGAAAATATGGAATGACTGCAGTAATCGATACGAGTCCAATAATAGTAAATATTCGTCTGCGCTCATACCGAGCAAGCAATCGATATGATCGCCTAAAGACTCGTATAATTTTAGAGAAATTTAAAAAACCCTCCAATGTTGGATTTTTTATTGTAGTATCAACATGAGGTGTCATAATATACTATATATTACTTCTTTTTCCCTTTGTGTACCAATGTCTCAAGGTGTGCTATATCATGTTCGATGCTTTTCAAACCTAGTTCAAAGAATGCAGGATCGGTAACGTCGATACCAATATTCTTAAATATGTCTTCCGGAGAGAGTGATCGACCTGCAGAGAGGAATTGCTTAATCTGTTGTGTATAGTGAGGATCCGCTTTCCATTTTTCATAGAGAGCACGACTGACAAGCTGTCCAAATGCATACGAGTACACATAGAAAAAGTTTCGAATGTGCGACC
>CAYVMP010000044.1:0-1772 GCA_964452635.1 uncultured Candidatus Saccharibacteria bacterium
TTTTTTGGAAACGGATAAGGGAACGAAGTGAACACTTACTTCACGCTCGCCAATCAAGAAAACAAAGCATTTTCTCGTGTTCCAATCACTCGAAAATTGTTGTTTTCTAATTGACTCCGCGATGTTCCAAAAAAGTGTGTGTTTCAAAGAATTTTTGAAGAGAAGTAACCACCGACACCATCGTCGGTTTTTTAGAGCCTGTTATGTTTTGTGACTTATCTTTGCGGTTAGATTCTAAACAGGCTCTTGCATGTTCATAACTCCTGTGCACGAAACTTTTTTTCATACTATACTTACTATATATGTTTTCTGATCCTGTAAAAAATATTGAGGCACTCGGTATTCAAGCTGGAATGAATATTGTTGATTTAGGTGCTGGTTCAGGATTCTATACACGTGCGTGTGCAAAGGCACTCATTTCGACTGGCAAAGTCTTTGCAGTGGATGCTCAGAAGGATTTGCTCACTCAACTCAAAAACACAGCAACACGCGAAGGACTCTACAATGTAGAAGTTGTCTGGGGAGACATCGAGAAACTCAACGGTACCCACCTCCGAGATAGTTCAATGGACATCGCAATACTCTCAAATGTGCTTTTCCAAGTATCTGATCGGTCGGTGACTCTTCGTGAGGCCAAGCGAGTGCTCATACCGGGTGGGAGACTACTCCTCATTGACTGGGCAGACTCATTTGGAGGGATTGGACCAAAGCCCGCATTACTTTTTAATAAAATCACAGCAACTGAGCTCTGTGAGAAGGAGGGATTTTCAGTTGAACGTGAGATTGACGCAGGTTCCCATCATTACGGGTTATTATTGAAAAAACTATGAGTAAATTTCAAATTATATTAACCACAGTGTTTGCAGGAAGTATTATCATCGGACTTGCGCTGTTTGCTATGTCGCGTGCAGATACATCAAACCAAGTTGCTCGACTCGTCGTGTGGGGAACTATTCCTCAGGAAGTATTTACACAGGCATTTAAGGCGTCGTCACCATCACAGAATAAAACAGTCGAGGTGACGTATGTCCGTAAGGATCCCGCTCGATTCGATACAGATTTCATCGAAGCTCTTGCGGATGGAAAGGGTCCGGATATCGTACTTTTCCGTGATGATGCCTTGTATAAACACAGAAATAAAATTTTCCCTATTCCATACAAAAGCTACAGTCAGCGAACATTCAAGGATACATTCATAGAAGAGGGTGAGCTCAATCTCACATCAGACGGTATTGTTGGCCTACCATTCATGCTTGACCCTCTCGTGATGTATTGGAATCGAGATTTATTTACCACAAACCTCATTCCCCAGCCACCTAAATACTGGGATGAGTTCTATGGTACTCCAGCTGGATCGACTGCGACATCGAGCCTTGTCGATATCATGACGAGACGAGACAGAGGAGGGACTATCACGCAGAGTACGGTGGCATTTGGGGAATGGAAAAATATTGTTAATGCCAAGGAGATTCTTCTCATGCTCATGTTGCAGTCAGGTACTCCAGTGACATCACGAGTGGCCGATGGAGTGAAATCAGAAATAAACAACCCCTACGGATATCCCATCGCTCCTGCTACGGCAGCAGTAAATTTCTACACACAGTTTTCAAACCCAACATCACCGTCATATACATGGAATAGATCACTCCCAACATCTCTCGTCATGTTTCTTTCGGGTAAACTCTCTGTGTATTTTGGATTTGCGAGTGAACTATTCACCATTCAAGACAAAAACCCAAATCTTAACTTTGATGTGACGTATGTACCACAGA
>CAYVMP010000045.1:0-1695 GCA_964452635.1 uncultured Candidatus Saccharibacteria bacterium
TATAGTATACCAAAAATAAATAGAAAACAATATCTCTGTGTCATTGGCAGGAATCTTTCCCTACGGGAACGGTACACCTTTTCTGTCCGATTGGTATCGAACTATCAAAGGTCTTCGATTCCTGACGAAAGAGTCTCCCAGACTCTTTCTCTGGTAGCACAAAATACTTCGTATTTTGTGCTACCAGCAGGAATCGAACCTACATCTATCCCTTAGGACGGGACTGTTCTATCCATTGAACTATAGTAGCAAAACCAATAGAAATTACAGTCCAAGTGCTGTAGCAATCTTTGGTTTATTGAACCCAATGATAATCTGTCCATCAATATCAATCACTGGGACACCAAGTTGACCGGATTTATCCATCATCTCCTTTCTCTTCTCTGCATCAGAAGCGACATCGATATTTTCAAATGCAACATGGTTTTCAGTGAAATAATCCTTTGCCATTAGACAGAAATGACATGATGGTGTTGAGTATATTGTGACTCTTTTCATAGTATTGTGGTGATTAGATTATTAATAATTTGTCAGTCTAGTATATCAGAAATCTCTATTTGAATATATTGACTATCCAACTCCATATGCTGTGTGATGCTGGCGGAGTGGATGTCGAAACAGTGTCGTCGACAATGACGATAACCTGCTCACCTTTCTTTGCAACATCGAACTTTGAGCGTATCTCCGCCTCAACACCCTGATCTGTATCGAGTCGCTGTATACGGTCACTCAACTCTCGCTCACGAGATTCCAATTCCTGTAGTCGTGCATAGGACTGCATCCGAAGTGTATTACTTTCTCTGTATTTCGTGTACACCACCCAGACAGAACGAAGGGCGAGGATACTCACAATACAGAGGATGCACACCGTCACCCAGCTATACGCGATACTTCTCAACTTGCGTTTTTGTTGGAAATCAAGCATGATATTCATTATATGTTATTCCAACCAAAGAACCAAAAGAAAATCCAGCTTGTGTGGAAAATAGTCTGTGTGCTCATCATTGTGAGTATGGTGATACTCTACATCCCAGGACTGTTTCAGTAAAAATCTTCCCTATCTTCCCATATCATAGAGCTGTTTGACCTCACTTGCTGAGAGTGAACGGCTGTACACACGAACCTCATCAAGTGCGCCATCATAGTCTCCATTGTCGCCCGAACACACGCCCGTGGAATACGACAACCAAATATAATTACTCGAACCACTCGCAGAATATGTAGCCTGCGAAGTTGTGTTTTCCAATACACCATTAACATATATTTTTAGACCCCCTGTTGAATCCCATGTGTTAACAATGTAATACCAACTTCCGGGACTGATAGTTGTGGTACTTGTTACGGAAACCCCAGCGCCAGTCCAACTATACCCCCTTGCCTTGCCTGCAACCAAAGCAAGAGGTGGAATACACCAACCCAATCCGGTACTTCCTGAGGACATATGAATAATATTACCGTCAGTTTCGCCAGTAGCAGGTTTGACCCATGTTGCAAAACTATACGCTTGATTCGCAGTCCCTAAACCAGAAAAACCACTGGCTTTAGTGTATTGTCCACTGCCACTAAAATTAAGTGCTTGTCCAACTTTTCCAATTGTTTGAGTAGCTCCGACATTATCAGCATTATTTCCACTAACACTTCGATCGAGCACCTCGGCAGTGGTAGAAGCAGAGGTGTAGTCCGCACCATTAAAAC